>JAHIST010000013.1 GCA_018818145.1 Patescibacteria group bacterium | reverse complement strand
GAAGACGTACCAAAATATTTGGCGATTTCCGATGTTTTCGTGCGGCCTTCGCTTTCCGAAGGGCTGGGCAACTCGTTTTTGGAAGCGATGGCGGCGGGCGTGCCAATAATCGGGACAAAAGTTGGTGGCATTCCGGATTTTCTGCGAGATGGCGAAACAGGCCTGTTCTGCGAGGCGCGCAATCCCCAAAGCATCGCGGAAAAAATAACTCTTTTGCTTTCTGATGAAATTTTACGGCAACGATTAATCGCTAATGCCAGAAAATTAGTGGAAGAAAAATATAATTGGGATAATATTGCTCAAAAAATGGGGAACATTTTTGAAAAACTGGCAGATTAAAACCATTGTCATTGCGAGCCGCCGTCTGGCGGTGAAGCAATCCCGCGAACGACGGTAATAACTCGGGATTGCCGCGTCGCCCCGCCAAGGCGGTGCTCCTCGCAATGACGCAATTCTTCACTTTTCAAATGCTGACCTATCTATTTAAACAAATTTATAAGCATAGACAAATTATCAGATATATTATTTCGGGCGGAACAGCGGCCACAGTTAATTTAGTTTTGCTTTTTGTTCTGACCGATATTTTTGGGATTTGGTATCTACTGTCGTCAACCTTGGCTTTCAGCACGGCTTTTTTTGTAAGTTTTTATTTGCAAAAGTTTTGGACCTTTCGCAGCAAGAACCAAGAAAAGATTTATCAACAGATGGCATTATATTTTTCTGTGGCCGTAATCAATCTCGGCTTAAACGCGGCCTTGATGTATTTTTCAGTGGATATATTGAGAATTTGGTATTTGTTTGCGCAAATTCTGGTCAGCGGCATTATCGCGGTTGAAAGCTTTTTGGTCTATAAATTTTTAATTTTTAATCGGCAAGGAAACTCGGTTCTTTCTGTTGTTGTCCCAAAAGAAAACTTAAAAGTGTTAATTACCACCGGAATTTTTCCGCCCGATATCGGCGGGCCGGCGACGCAGATAGAAAGGCTGGCTGGCGATTTGGCCGGCGCCGGCTTTGTCGTTTCGGTTTTGACCTACGGCGCGCCAGAAAAAAAAGCGTGGAATTTTAGAGTTTTTGCGGTTTCAAAGAGCTGGCCGGCCGGCTGGCGGCAGTTTTTATATGCTTTAAAAACTTTTTGGCTGGCGCGCCAAGCAGATTTTATTTATACAACAGATTTGTATGCACCCGGCTACAGCTCTATGCTGGCAACACAATTCTGGCGCAAAAAACTGGCGGTGCGTTTTGCCGGCGACTCGGCTTGGGAAACGGCACAGAATATGGGTTTGTGCAAGGATGACGTGGTAGCTTTCCAGTCAAAAAAGTACGGTAAGTTTATTGAAAAAAGAAAAGCGCAGCGCGCGAAAATTCTAAAATCGGCCGACGCGGTGGTGGCGGTCAGTAATTTTATGAAAGAACTGGCAGTAAAAATCGGTGCTGCGCCTCAAAAAGTACGCGTAATTTATAACGCTGTGGATTTTATGTCCGTGCCACCTCAGTGGCAAAACACCACTAAGCCAGTTTTAGTTTTCGCCGGCCGGCTGACTCCCTGGAAGGGCGTAGAGATGTTAATTCTCGTTGTCGCGAAGCTAAAGGAAAAATATCCGGATATTATTTTTGAAATTTTGGGCGATGGCCCGGAATTAAATAGTTTAAAGTTTTTAGTTAAAAGCTTGTCCCGAGCAGGGTCGAGGGATTTAAAGTTGGAGGAAAATGTGAATTTCCACGGCCGCGTCAGCGAGGAGGAAAGCCGGCAAATTTTTGCCCGCTCCACCATTTTTGTTTTAAATTCCAACTATGAGGGCTTGCCGCACGCGATTTTGAACGCTTTAAGCGTCGGCCTGCCCGTCATCACCACGCCGGTTGGCGGCAATCCAGAGGTGATAATTGACAACGAAAACGGCCTGCTGGCGCCCCATAACAACGAAACAGCGTGGCAAACAGCCATTGATAAATTGCTACAGGACAAATCTTTACGGGAAAAATTTTCTGCCAACGGCAAAAAAACGCTGGAAAAATTTAAATGGGAGGAGTTAATAAAAAAGACAATAGAGGTTTTTAAAAATCCGGATTTTATTTCAAAAAAATAGTTAAAAATTTATGAAAAAAGTACTGCTTATCAATCCGCCATTCAACATCGCCAAAGCCAATTATGATAGCTCAATTTCGGTCGGTTTATTAAGCATTGCCATTTATCTGGATAGTAAAAATATTCCGGTTAAAATAATTGACGGAGCGCGGCAGAAAAATTATTTGGATTTGATAAAACAGGAAGCGCCGCATTGCGCCTGGGCGGGATTGTCGGTTATGACCACGCAAATTCCCGGGGCGCTCCAAATCAGCCAGCTGATAAAGGAAATTAATCCTGACTGCGAAATCATCTGGGGCGGCACGCACCCGACTTTTTTTCCGGAGCAGACAATCAGTAATTCTTTAATTGACATTGTAAATTTTGGCGAGGGCGAGGAGGTTTTGCATGAAATTGCCAGTGGCCAAGAATTGTCGCAGGTCAAAGGAATTGCGTATAAACGCGGCGGAAAAATAAAAATAAACCAGCGTCACGAGCTGCACGACCCTGCTAAAATGCCGCTGTTTAACTGGGATTTGATTGAGCGGGAAGTTCTGGAAAATTTATCTTTGATTCCCTCGCTGACCTCGCGCGGCTGTCCGCACCGCTGTACTTTTTGCATCAACGCCATTTTAAAAAACAAATGGCGGCCGCGGACCGTGGAGCAGGTTTTGTCGGATTTGACAATAATTAAAAGCAAACCCTATTTTGCCGGAAAAAAATTGCGCTTCTGGGACGAAAATTTTTTCGTTGACATTGAACGCGCCAAAGCGATAAATGAGGGCATGATTAGTCGCAACTTGATAATTCCCTGGGAGACGACCGTGCGCGCCAATTATTTGCGTCAAGGCCTGATTGATGATAATTTTTTGGCAAAAATGAAGCAGTCCGGCTGTTATCTTTTGTCTTTTGGGGCAGAGAGCGGTAGCCAACGGATTTTAGAAAAAATCCAAAAAGATATCAGCCCGGAGGAAATTATTGAATCGGCCAGAATGTGCCTGCGCCACGATATTATTCCGCAGTATTCTTTTATGATCGGTTTGCCCGGCGAAACAAGGCAAGACATGATGATGACTTTGCGTCTGATAGACCAATTGGTGAAATTGAGCGATAAGGTTCAAATTTTAGGACCACAAACCTTTCGGCCTTATCCGGGCTCGGTTTTATATGATGAATGTCTGCAGGCGGGCTTGCCCGACGAAGCTTCAGCGAAGGCGGGGTGGCAGGCGCCGCAGTCTTTGGAAGAATGGTCGCATTTGGTGCAAAATGAATTGAATTATCTGGCGGTCAAAAATTTTCCCTGGGTGGCTGACAAAGATTTTGTGGAATCAATGGAGGCCTATGTGCGCTTTGGGGCGCATAGCATAAAAAGCGCGATGGGTTCTTCGGTTAAGGCGCAAAAATTATTAAAATTGGGTTTTGTTTTACTTTGCCAGGCGCGCTGGAAATTAAAATTTTTTGCCTGGCCCATAGAGTTTAAATTAGCCAAAAAATATGCAGCGAACGCAGATATTTCAAAAATTAATTAAATTAAAAATCGGCGATTTGGCACATAATCAGGTTTAATTTATTTTCGGATTTTAAAAACAACAAAAAATGAAAATTTTAGGCTTAAGTTTAGAAAATTCCATTTTAGACCCGTTCTCACCCCAAGCCAAAAGGGTGATAGAATACGGCCGCTTAGTTGAAAAATACACGTTCATCGTTTTAAGCGATAAAGAAACAGTGGTTGATTTATCTGAACGCGTGCGAGTTTACGGAATCAAAAAAAAAGGTAAATTTTTTGACTTTTTCAGCATTTTTAGATTAGCGGAAAAATTTTCAGCGGGGCAGGCATTTGATGTTATTTCGGTGCAGGACCATTATTATCTGGCTTTGATTGCTTTGATTATTTCTAAAAAATTTAATCTGGGGCTGGAATTGCAAGTTCACGGTTTTGAAAAATTTGGCGGCTTGCGCAAATTAGTGGCAAAATATGTTTTGTCGAGAGCCGGCGCCGTCAGGGCCGTCAGCCAGAGACTGAAGGCAGGGTTAATAAAGGATTTCAAAGTAGAAGAAGAAAAGATAACCGTTGTGCCAATCTATACAGAATTAAGAATCAAGAATAAAGAATCAATAATCAAAAATGAGAGCAAATTTATTTTTTTGACCGTCGGCAGATTGGTGCCGATAAAAAATATCGCTTTGCAAATAGAGGCGATGGCGAAAATTGTAAGAAAATATGAAGCAGCGGAACTTTGGGTTGTCGGCGAGGGACCGGAAAAACAAAATTTGCAAAAGCTAAGCAGCAATTTGCGGATTGGCGACAGCGTAAAATTTTGGGGCAGGCAGGAGGACCCGGAAAAATTTTATGTCCAAGCCGATGTTTTTTTGCTCACTTCCAATTATGAAGGATGGGGATTAGCCGTGATAGAAGCCGCCGGTTATGGCTTGCCGATTGTCATGACTGACGTTGGCTGCGCCCGGGAAATCATCAGGGAAAATGAAAGAGGAATAATTATTCCGATAAATGACCGGAAAAATTTGGAGCAGGCGATGTTTAATTTGTTGGAAAATAAAGAATTGAGAAAAAGACTGGGTCTTGGCGCTCGGCTGGCGTTGGAAAAATTGCCCGGCAAAGAAGAAACATTGAATTTATACAAAATCAGCTGGGGAAAAGCCGTAAAAAACAAAAAATGAAAAATATTATTTTAGTTCAGCCGCAAAATGGCTTAAACGAAACCAGTTATGTCCCCCTGGGTTTAATCAGTTTGGCCGCCTATATTAGGAACGATTTTAATGTAAAAATCATTGATTTGCGATTTGATCCGTCGGAAGATCTTTATCGCGCTATTGACGAATTGCGTCCCTTGGCAGTCGGCTTTACCATGCTGACCGGCAGCTGCATTATTCAAATTATTGAAACAAGCCGGAAAATTAAAGAAAAACATCCTGAAATAAAAATAGTCGTAGGCGGAATTCATCCGACCTTTTTTCCTGGGCAGACGCTGCGGAATCCTTTTATAGATTTCGTGGTGGTTAATGAAGCTGAAAAGGCATTTTTAAAGCTGTTAAAATCAATTGAAGGAGGCGGTAGTCTTTGGCAGATTGAAAACTTAGGCTGGAAAGATAAAGATAATCAGCCACAAATCAACATCGGCCCCGCTGATTTTATAGATATGAATGAATTACCTATGCCGGCCTGGGATTTAATTGATGTTAAAAAATATGTCAAAAAGTTGTCCAATATTCCGAGTGAGCGCGTGATTGATTTTTATACCAGTAAGGGTTGTCCGTATCCTTGCAGTTTTTGCTACAATTTGAATTTTAACAAAAGAAAATGGCGGGCCAAAAGCGCTCAAAAAGCCGCCGATGAGCTGGAATTTCTTTATCGCAGATACGGTATAAATTATTTTATTATCCATGATGATAATTTTGTGGTTGATAAAGAACGGGCTTTAGAATTTGCCAGGCTCATCATCGCCAAAGGACTTAAAGTGAAATATTCAATTGACATGCGGGTTGACTTTTTTGATTACGAATTCATGAAAAAACTTAAAGAAAGCGGATTTTGCGAAGTGCGGGTCGGCTGCGAAAGTGGTTCAAATAGAATTCTGAAAGAAATTATTCAAAAAGGCATAACGGTCGAACAAACGATAAAAGCCGTCGAGACCGCCAAATCTCTGGATATAAAATTGATTCTTTCCTTTGTGATCGGTTGGCCGACGGAAACTCTCGAGGAACGTCAGCAAACGATTGATCTGATAATAAAGCTGCAAAAAATTCATCCCAAAGCCGCCATTTATCCGTTGTGGATTTATATTCCTTATCCCGGAACAAATTTGTTTCAAAAAGCGGTTGACATGGGTTTTGAGGCGCCCAGATCTTTGGTTGAGTGGGGAAATTATTTTTGGGGTAAGGCGTATTTACCCTGGTTAAAAAACAAAAAAGAATACGAAATGATTCATGAATTAAGCCCTTTCGCCTGGTACAATAAATCCATTGCGACTCTGACGAATAGATCATTAAAAAACATTATCCGCCATTTATTGATAAAAACATTCAGGCCATTCGTGCTTTTTCGTTTTAAAAATAATTTTTGGAAATTTCCCATTGAAGCCAAAATGACTTCCTTTTTTAAAAAGATTTTTCAGAAATCAATAAAACGCTACGATAAGTTTGTCGCGGTAAATTTTAAACATTAATTTGATTTATGCGGCTTTTAGTGCTAACTCAAAAAATTGATTTAGACGACGACTTACTTGGATTTTTTCACGGATGGCTTTTAAAGCTGGCGCCGCGCGCGCAAAATATTATCGCGCTGGCCTTAGGCGTAGGCCGATATGATTTACCTAATAACATAAAGGTATTTTCATTAGGCAAAGAAAGCGCCGATGGAAATTCCGGCATCATAAAAAAATTAAAATACACCATTAATTTTTATCGGTTAATCTGGCGTTTTAAAAAAGATTATGACATTGTTTTTGTGCATATGAATGTTGAGTATGTTTTGCTGGGCGGTTTGCTTTGGCGGTTGTGGCGTAAAAAAATAGTGCTATGGTACGCGCATTATAAAAATCCGCTGAAGCTGAAATTAGCCGTCGTATTGGCGCATCGGGTCGTGACTTCGACGGCACTGGCCTGCCGCATTAATTCTGAGAAATTAAGTATTCTGCAACAGGGGATAGATACGGAAAAATTCAAGCCCGAAAATATCGAAAATTTAAGCCTTAATAAAATTTTATTTTTAGGAAGAATTTCGCCGGTTAAAAAATTGGAAGTGTTGATTGGGGCTATCAAAATTTTAGCTAACAGCGGTACAAAGATCCTTCTTGATGTGTTAGGCGAGCCGGCGCCGGGAAATGAAGAATATTTTAAGGGCGTGAAAAATTTGGTGCAGAAGCTGGGTTTGGAGCGGGAGATTAATTTTTTGGGCCGGGTGCCAAATTTTCAAACGCCGCAAATTTATAGGCGCCACAGCATTTTCGTCAATTTGACTTCATCGGGCAGTTTTGACAAAACCATGCTTGAAGCCATGAGCTGCGGCTTAATAATTTTTGTCAGCAACCGGGTTTTTAAAGAAGTGTTGCCGCCGGATTTGCATAAAGTTTTGATGTTTCGCGAAGGCGATAGCCGCGATTTGGCGGATAAAATTTCAAAATTGCTGGTTTTGGAGCCGCAAAGATTACGGGAGATAAAAAAACAAATGCGGGAAAGTATCGTTAAAAACCAAAATTTAGATAGGTTAATTGAAAAATTAGTCGGACAATTTAAAGAAATCAATCATGAATAAAGCCGTTGATTTAATTAAAGAAACGCTTAAAGGCAAATCGCTTTACCGCATTCTTTTTAATTGGCAGGTGGCCAGGCATTGTGTTAACTTGGAAGGCGTCTGCGTGGATTTGGCTTGCGGCAAAAAGCCGGCCAGCTACTGGCGCTACTGGAAAATTAATCTTTCGCGGCTGGTCAGAATTGACGCTAGTAAAGAAGCGAAGCCCGATATTGAAGCCGATTTAAATCAAGGCATCCCGCTGGATAATGATTTTGCCGATAATATTTTTATGTTTAATTCCTTTTATTTGATAAAAGATCCGCAGACGCTGGCGCGTGAAATTGCGCGCGTTCTGAAACCGGGCGGCCGGGCGTTCATCACAGCGCAGTTTATTAAATCGGAAGAAAACCGGGCTGACGACAGATTCCGTTTCACCTCGCGGCAATTGAAAGAAATTTTCGGCTGCGCCGGTTTTGCCGGCGCGCAGATTTTTCCAACAGGGGAACGTTTCAGCGCCATCGGAAATTTAGCTGATTTTGTCATCGGTAATTCTTTGGCAGCTAATTGCTTAAAGATTATTTTCCGCCCAATGTGTTTGTTGGCCGATAAAATTCTGCCTAAAAAAGTGAAACAGAATTATCCTTGTCCTCTTGCCTGGTTTGTCATAGCGAAGAAGGTTTTTTGATTTTTAAAATTTTTTAATCATAGACAAAAGAATTATTATGAGAATCGCTTTAATGGTGGCGCCGCGCGCCGCCGGTGAAATTGAAAGATACGGGTTGCCGTTTTTGGGCGTTGGCTACATCGCTTCCAGTCTTTTGCTTGATAAGCACGAGGTGATTATTATTGACGCGCACACTTTTAATTTAAATCCGGAAGAAGCGGCCAGTAAAATCTTGGAATTTCAGCCGGACGCTTTGGGCATTTCCTCAACCACGCATAATCGCTTTAGCGCAATTGAGGCGGCAAAATTAGTGAAAAAAGCCAAGCCCGACGTGAAAATTTTTGCCGGCGGGCCGCATTTCGGGCTTAGCGCGGGCGACGCGCTAAAAGTGGTTCAAGAAATTGATTTTGTTATCAAGGGAGAAGGAGAAATAACTTCGCGCGAACTTTTGCAGACTAATTTTGAAGCCGATAAAATCGCTCGCGTTCAGGGATTGGCTTGGCGCGACCAATCAGGGAAAATTATAGAAAATCCCGACCGGCCATTTGTGCAAAATCTGGACGAGCTGTCCATGCCGGCCTGGCATTTGTTTGATTTGGAAAAATATAAAGGTGTCACGTCGGTGGAAAAAACCGGCCTAAAAAATATTGGCATTGTCAGCTCGCGCGGCTGTCCGAATCAGTGTATTTTTTGTTCTTCCTTGGCGTTTCATAAAGGCTGTTTGCGCTTGCGCAGCGCCAAAAACTTTGTTGATGAAATTGAACATCTTTATAAGACCTATGGTTACCGGGCTTTTAATTTTTGGGACGATACTTTTTCAATAGTTCGTCAGCATGCCCTTGACATCTGCAATGAAATAATCAGGCGCGGTTTGAAAATTTTTTGGTACGCGCCCTGCCGCGTCAATACAGTTGATAAAGAATTACTTGAACTTATGAAAAAATCTGGCTGCACGCGGGTTAATTTTGGTATTGAATCAGGCAGTCCGCGGATGCTCAAACTCATCAAAAAAGGCATTACTATGGAACAGGCGCGCGCCGCGGTCGGAGCGGCGGTTGAAGTCGGGCTGGAAGTGACGCTTAATTTTTTAATGGTTTATCCCTATGAAACTTGGGAAGACATTGCTTTGACAGCCGACGCGATTAAGGAATTTCGCGCCCTGCCGAACGTTAAGCCGTCCTATAGTTTTATTGTTATCTATCCGGGCACGGAATTGGAAGCCATCGCCAAAAAAGAAGGAATTATGCCCAAAGATTTTTCCTGGAATTCGCCCTATGCCAGCAGCCGTTATTATGTGGCTGGCGAGGATCCCTCGGTCCCTTATTTTGAATGGCCGGGCCTGCCCTTTGAAAAAGTAAAAGCTTTTGTGCTGAAAAGGCTGATGACTAAAAAAGATTTATGGCGCAGATTCATTAAAAAGCTAAAAAGAGTCAGAAGTTTGGATGACTTGATTTCAATTTTCAAGATTGCCTTTAATTATTTAAAATATTTGTATGTGCGCAATTAGCGGTTTTAATTTTAAAAACTACGAATTGATTAAGCGGATGAATGAAGCCGTTTCGCATCGCGGCCCGGATCAGGAAGGCGTATTTGTTGACGACAATTTTTCTTTGGGGCACAGGCGGCTGGCTATTATTGATTTGAGCGAGCGGGGCCGGCAGCCTTTATTTAACGAAGACAAATCTCTGGTCATCGTTTTTAACGGCGAAATTTATAATTTTAAAGACTTGCGGCCGGGGCTGGAGCGGCAAGGGCATAAATTTTATTCTCAAAGCGATACAGAAATCATTTTGCATCTTTTTGAAGAGAAAGGAGAAAAATGCGTTGATGAGCTGGACGGGATTTTCGCTTTCGCCATTTATAATTTAAAAGACCAATCGTTGTTTTTGGCGCGCGACCATTTGGGCATCAAGCCTCTTTATTATTTTTGGGATCCTTCGGCAAGCTCAGGACAAGTTTCTTCGGCAGGCTCAGGGCAAGTTCGTTTCGTTTTTTCTTCCGAAATTAAGGCGATTTTAGAGCACGATATAAAGCGGGAGATTGATGAGCGCGCGCTAAGTTCTTTTTTCCACTTGCTTTATCCTTTGGCCCCTCTGACCATTTACAAAAATATTTTTAAACTGCCGCCGGCGCATTTTTTGCTTTTCAAAGACAATCAGCTGGAAATTAAGCGTTATTGGCGGCCGGAAATCGGCGAAAAAATAAAAGATAAGGCTGAAATAAAATTAAGGCTGACGGAACTAACCGCGCAAGCCGTTAAAAAACAGTTGATTTCCGAGCGGCCGCTGGGAGTTTTTTTGAGCGGCGGTGTTGATTCAACCATAGTCGCGGCGCTGGCGCAGAAATTTTCCTCCGGAAAGCTGAAAACTTTTTGCGTCGGGTTTGATGTCAAAGAGGAAAGGGAAAAATATAATTTTGATTTTGCCATGGCGCGGCGCGTCAGCCGCGATTTTGGCACCGAACACCACGAGCTGATGATTGGTGCCAAGGATGTGCTGGCTGTTTTGGAAAAAGTTGCCTGGCATATGGACGAGCCGATTTCCAATCACACCCAGTCAATAACCTATCTGTTGGCCGAATTTGCCAAACAAAAAATAGCCGTGGCACTGGGCGGCGACGGAGGCGACGAAATTTTTGCCGGCTATCCGCGCTACCGGCTTAATCTATTGCTTGACTGGTATCAAAAAATACCGCGCTCTTTAAGGAGAAGATTTTTTAATAAACTTATCGGTCAACTGAAAAAAACAAAAAATTTAGACGCAAAACTTGAGGTCGCGGCCGGCGTGCCGCGCTATCTGCTGTTTTTGTCGCAAAAAGACGATTTGCTTGCCCGCGTGATAAAACCAGAGTATTTTAATAACAAATGGCATAAGGAAGAATTAGAGCAACGATATGAGCTAAATTCATTTTTAAATTCAGGTGATCTTTTAATGTTGATGGATTTGGAAAATTGGCTGGCTGAAGAATCGCTGATGCGAACGGACAAAACCACTATGGCTTTTGGCTTAGAAGAGAGAGTGCCGCTGCTGGACCGTGCTTTAGTGGAATTTAATTTAAAAATTCCCGCGCGCTACAAAATCAATTTTTTTAACACTAAAAAGATTTTTAAAGAAGCGATGAAAGATTATCTGCCAAGCTATGTGGCTAATGCTCCAAAGCGGGGCTGGTTTTCTCCTATGGCTAAATGGCTACGGGGCGATCTGAAAGAATTCGCTTACGAGGTTTTATCACCCTCTTACTGCGCGGGCACAAAAGAATTTTTTGATTTTGAAGCGATAAGAAAAATTCTGGAGGATCATATTTCAAAAAAAGAATATAATCTGACATTAATCTGGTCGTTAATAAGTTTTCAGATGTGGTATAGGAATTTTATCCACGCACCAAAAGACCGAAAGTTTTACAAAGAGTGAAATGCGGTCTTTGGTGCGGGACTCCGCTTTCCGCGCCAGCCACCGAGTTAATTGGTAATAAACATTAATTTACTGCTGGCGCGGAAAGCTTCGTGCAAAAATTATGTTGCGAGCTTGCTATGTCGGTTTATTTGATTTACTTTCAAAAAAAGCCCACGCCCACAACGTCGCCAAAACCTGTGAGTATTTAAACGCCGCCGCCGGAGTGTCCGTGGTTTTTGTCACGGCGCATTGCGGTTCGCCCCAAAATAAAAACGAGCTGGTTTTTGAAATGCACGGGATAAAAAAGCCATTTCCGATTGTTGTTTTAAAATCCCGCTGGGACACACTTAACTTAAGCAAGTTTTATTTGCCAATCCGGCTGATTTCCGCTAATTGGGCGATTTTGAAATATCTTTGGCAACAGCGGGCGGATTACGAAATTATCTATTTGCGCGACCATCTGCTTTTGCTGGTTATTTTTATAATGAAAAAATTTTTTAATAAAAAAATATTTTATGAAATTCATTATATTTACAATAATTGGTGGAATAGGTTTCCGACCGATTGGCTGGCCGCGTTTTCAGACGGCGTGATTACCATTACGCGCGCTCTGCAAAATTATTATTTACGGTTGAACAAAAATATAATTACGGTTTTCTGTTCGGGCATTGAGATATCGGATTATGAAAATCTGATTTCGGACCGGCGCG
>JAHIST010000012.1 GCA_018818145.1 Patescibacteria group bacterium | reverse complement strand
CGCCCACCCCGTTAGAAATTATTAAGGAATTTACTATCTGATAAAAGCGCTTTATTCTTAAAATAAATTTTTGTGCAAAAATAAATTATTCAATAATTTCTAACGGGGTGGGCGATAGTGGACTCGAATGGTTAAGCCTTCGGCCGCCACCTCGGCGCAAAGCGCCTAGGGGCCTCTGACTCTTCCCACTTGCCCCGTTAAATATTTGTGGGCTCGTCCAGATTTGAACTGGAGGCCTTCACTATGTCAAAGTGACGCTCTAAACCAACTGAGCTACGAGCCCTAGTCTTCTTCTATTATTTTTTGACAAAACATGTTTGAGAGATACATTAGTTTTCTCTGTATTGCAACATTCGCACATCTTAGCTGACATACACCTTTGTACGTAGGGTATGTTTTTGAGCCTTTTGTTCTCCAATCAATATTTATTTGTCTAAAATTCCCGATAGGTAGCTTAAGCTGTTTTGCCCAAAAGCGTTTTATAGCCCCGGGATTTTGATCGGCTCTTAGACCTAATTCACATCCTATTTTTTTAACATCCACGTTATAAATTTTTTTTATAGCAGCCAAAAAGAATTTTAATATTAAAGGATTCGAGCTTCCCATTGCTGTTTCTACATTATTTTTCGTTCCCTCGCCAAGATATAGAAATGCAAGTGCTAATTCAAGATTATTTTTATTGTCTACATCTATATCGCTTAATGTGGCTAATGCGGCATCTTTTGCTTCCTTGAGTCTTTTTTCTTTTTGCGCATTATGCCATAAAACCGCTTTTTTGCGTGCTTTAATTAATCCATTTTTCCAGTTTTTCAATAATTTTTCTTTCTGTCTCTGGCTGAGTTTGACGTTTTTAAACCAGCCGCTTAGAGTCGAGCGAGGTATATTTAATTTTCGTTCAATTTTCCCAATTGAAAATCCCTGTTTACGTAACTTTATGGCCCTGTTTTTTGATTCGTACCACTTTGATTTCATGTATCAATTATATAATCAATAGTACGAATCTACAAGTCCATTTATCAACAGTAGAGATTTATTTTATCAATAAAAGAGTAATAAAAACGATTACCATAATTAAAGCCAAAAATCCGATCGTGTAAAAAAGTAATTTAAGGGCTTCGGTTTTGGCGCCGTTTAAAAAAAGATAGACCGGCCTGCCTAGAACCAAGAGGCCGGTAATGGTGGCGGAGATAACAAAAAGCAAAAGCAGGGCTACTGGCATCCAAAAATTAGTTGCCTGGCCAAAAATCTTCCCACCATTAAACAAAAGATAAGCAACCAGAGAAACATAGATTGCCGTCGCAAGAGAATTTATTGCGCTCCAAAAAATAATTTTTGAGTTTTTCATTGCCTTACAATAAGCTATTTGGTGTAGGCGTGCTAGGACTTTCACCCCGTTAGATAAAAACATCCCAGATTCGCTATTCAATATTTAATTTATTTAGGAATCAATTATCGATAAAGCTCGGAAGCTTTTATCTAACGGGGCGGGCCTAGAACCGGTCGTATATAATAAGACGACAGCTCTGTTTCACCCCGCCATCTTTTGGTGTGGGCGTGCTAGGACTCGAACCTAGAACCACCAAGGTATAAGCTTGGTGCTCCACCATTGAGCTACACGCCCCCACACCTAATCGGAATCATTATGATTCAAAAAAGATTAAGGTGGATGATATTTAATAAATGGTCGAAATAATTTTATCTGATTAGGTGTGGGGGCGCGCCCCAAACACCATAATCTAACTTTTCATCAGTTCTTCAAACTCTTCCTTCTCAATTGTCTCTTTTTCAATTAAACGTCCGGCGATTTTATCCAGCAAGGCGCGTTTTTCGGCCAGAATTTTTTGGGCGGTTTTGGAAGCGTTGCCGATTAGCAACGAAACTTCGCTGTCAATTTCCGCCGCTATTTTTTCGGAATAGTTTTTTTCCGTGGTAATTTCTTTGCCCAAAAATATTAAATCTTCGGTCTCGCCGAAAGTGCGCGGTCCCAGTTTTTCGGACATCCCATAGCGCATAACGAGCCGCCGCGCCAAATCGGTGGCTTTTTCCAAATCGTTGCCCGCGCCGGTGGTGATTTCGTTAAAAACTTCTTTTTCTGAATAGTAGCCGCCCAGCAGAACAGCCAGCTCTTCCACAAATTCGGTTTTGCTGTGCAGGTGTTTGTCTCGCTCGGGCAGCTTCAAGGTATAGCCGGCAGCCTGGCCTCTGGCAATGATTGATATTTTGCGAATTGGGTCGGTGTGGGGAAGCGAGGCGGCCACGAGCGCGTGGCCGGCTTCGTGATGGGCGGCGATTTTTTTCTCTTCCTGAGAAAGAATATGACTTTTTCTTTCCGGCCCCAGCATCACTTTTTCAATTGAAGAAATTAAGTTAAGGAGGCTCACTTCTTTTTTATTTTGCCGGGCGGCTAAAATTGCGGCCTCGTTGACTAAATTGGCCAGATCGGCGCCCGAAAACCCCGGCGTGCGCTCGGCAATCTGGCGCAAATTAACTTCGGCAGTCAGCGGTTTATTCTGGGCATGTATTTTTAAAATGTCTTCGCGGTCGTTAATGTCGGGTAAATCCAAAATTACGCGTCGGTCAAAACGGCCGGGCCGCAACAGCGCTGGGTCAAGGATATCGGGCCGATTTGTCGCCGCCAAAAGCACGACGCCGCTGTTGGGTTCAAAGCCGTCCATTTCCACCAAGATTTGATTAAGCGTTTGTTCCCGTTCGTCATGCCCGCCGCCCAGTCCCGCCCCGCGGTGACGGCCGATAGCGTCAAGCTCGTCAATAAAAATGATGCAGGGGCTGCTTTTTTTGGCTGTCTGGAACATGTCGCGCACCCGGGCGCTGCCCACGCCGACGAACAATTCCACAAATTCGGAGCCGGAAATATGGAAGAAGGGAACATTGGCTTCGCCTGAAACCGCGCGCGCCAGCAGAGTTTTGCCGCAACCGGGCGGGCCGATGAGCAGAACGCCTTTGGGAATTTTCGCCCCAATATCAATGAATTTTTTGGGATTTTTCAGGAAATCAACCACTTCCAGCAATTCTTCTTTTGCCTCTTTAAGTCCGGCTACGTCTTTGAAACTGGTGCTTTTATTTTTTTTGTCTTCGGGCAAAATTATGCGGGCAAGCGAGCGGGTAAAGCCGAATGCCTGGCCTGCGCCTTTTTGAGACTGGCGCAGAATGAACCATAAAAACAATCCCATCAACGCCAGGGGCAGGACAAATGGCAGAATAACGCTGCCCAGCCAGAATTTCAGACCGCTTTCCTGCGTGATGTCAATTTGGACTTTATGCAGCTTAGCCGGCTCAACTCCGTAGTTTTTCAGGGTTTCCGTCAAAGAGGATTCCGCTTCTTTGCTGGTGCTTTGAAGCGCGTCGTCATTCAACGTTATGTTCAGCGTTTGATTGTTAACTTCAATTTTTTTAATCTTTTCATCATTAATTTCCTGAGCTAATTCGGTCAGGGATATTGTCTGGGTGTTTTTATCGGAGCGGGTAAACAGCGAAAAAAGGCTGGAGACCAAAATAAAGATGATAATAATAATAAATAGATTTTTAAAAAGATTTTTCATGAAAGTTTGCTGATTAGCCAAGCTTTTGTTTAGTAGTTTAAAAATCAAAGTGCAAAGTGTAAAATGATCGTCGCTACGCGAGATCCCGTGTAGCGGGACAATGTAAAATTTAAAATTTTGAATTTTGATTTGTCATTTTGATTTTTGGTAGGCTTTTGCCTTTGGCAAAAGAGGTGGTGTGGCCTTTTTACATTTTGAATTTAATTTTGCAATCTATTTTCAGGCCTTTATTTCTTTGTTTATATCAGGGTTCTCAGCGGAGCTGCTCCTGACTAATGATAGCGCCAGTTTATGCACCTGCGGTTCAATCGAAAGAATTTTAAACTGGTATTTTTGGCCAATTTTAAGCTCCTGGTTCATCTCTTCCAGAGATTTAAAGTCGGAAATATGGACTAAACCGTGGATGTCTTTGTCCAGCTGGACAAAGGCGCCAAAGGGGCTAATTTTGGTAATTTCGCCCTCAATGATCTGGTCTTTTTTGTACTTGGAATCAATTTCGGTCCAGGGGTCTTTTTTGAGCGCTTTCAGCGATAATGACAGGCGGTCTTTTTCAATACCGATTATTTTGGCGGTCACTTTGTCGCCGACTTTCAAAATTTGGCGGGGGTCCTCAATCAGCTGCCAGTCAATTTCGGAAATATGAATTAGGCCCTCAATAACTTCCGGTTTTTTTTGTTCGGTTGAGGCCGGCAGGGAGAAGCGCACAAAAGCGCCAAAATCCACCACGCCGGAAATTACGCCTTCAACCAGGTCGCCGATTTTGTATTGCGACATTGCTGCTTGGATTTTTTCTTCGTCAATGGCCTTTTCAGAAACAATCAATTTTTGCTGACCCGGGTCCAAATCAATAATTTTTACATCAAGCTCTTTGTTAACAAATTTATTGAGCTCCTGTAAAATCTTGTTTTTATCGCCGTCTTCCACGCGCGGATAGTGGTCGTAGCTTAACTGCGAAACAGGCAGAAAGCCGCTGATTTCTCTGACAGAAATCATCAGGCCGCCGCGATTGGCCGCTGTGACTTTGGCTTTTAAGACTTCTTGGGTATCCAGCATTTTTTTAAGCTCATCCCACGATTGTTCTCGATGCGCCGCCTGGAGCGAAAGCTCAATTAACCCGTTTTCATTTTCTTCTTCCAGAACCATGGCCGAGATTTCCTGACCGATTTTGAGACTTTTAACCAAGTCCCGATTTTCTTTAATTTCCCGGCCCAGCAGCACGCCCGTCCCTAGCGCCCCCAGGTCAACAAAAAGGCTGTTTTTGCCGATTTCCAGTATTTTACCAGATACAATATCGCCGGGCTTTGGCAGCTTGGGTGATTGGGCTATCTGGTTTAAAAGATTGCCCATAATTGATTTTTTGACTAAATCGCTTTTAGGAGTCATAAGATAGATTGGGAATAGTTTTTTAAAAATTATATTAAGGTTGCTATTCCTTTTTCTTCTGCTTATCGGTATAAGCATAATCTAAAAAATGTAATTTGGCAAGCCCCGTTAGAAGTTTTTTAAGAGGATTCTAAGTGCACAAAAAGAGCCGTTAGGCGAGTTCGCTTAAAAAGATTATTTTAGCTGAATTCTTGGTTGAATTTCTAACGGGGCAAGGTCTATACTAGTAATGCGGGGGTTGGCATTCAGCGGATTTTATGATAATATTAACTTACAGATTTACAGATCAATACAGAGATACAGATAAATCCAAAATCTGTAAGCTTATGGTGATAACTTGGTACGGACAATCTTGTTTCAAAATTCAGAGCGGGGAAACCGTGCTTTTTGCCGACCCTTTTGACAAGGAAATCGGTTTAACTCCTCCCCGGGGGCAGGCTAATATTATTACTATTTCCCACCAGCATCACGACCACAACAACTCCGAGCCGCTGACCGGCGAGCCCTTAATCATTGACGGGCCGGGGGAATATGAATTCAAGGGAGTAAACATAAAAGGCGTCTTTTCTTATCATGACAGCGAAGAAGGGAAAAAGAACGGTACCAGCACAATTTATATTATTGAGATGGAAGGCATCAAAATTTGCCATTTGGGAGACTTGGGTCAAAAGAAACTGACCGAAGAGCAGCAGGAAGAAATTGACGGGGTGGACATTTTAATGGTGCCAATCGGCGGCACATGGACTATTGACGGAGAAGAGGCGGCGGAAATTATAAATCAAATTGAGCCTAGAATAGTTATCCCGATGCATTATAAAATTCCGGGCCTGACCATAAAGATAGACGGCGTTGAGCCGTTTTTGAAAGAAATGGGAGTCAGTAAAAAAGAGGCGGTTGACAAGCTGACGATAAAAAAGAAAGACCTGCCCCAGGAAGATACGGAAGTTGTTGTAATGAAAATATAATATAAAAATTAAAATGTCTTTTTTAGATTTTATTGAGAAACTTCAACAAAAACCGCGCCATATACGTGTGAGAATTATGTGGGCGGCGGTTAGTGTTTGTATGATTGTTATTGCCGCGGGATGGCTGTGGTCTTTTGAACAGCAGACAAAAATAAGTGAACAGCGAGCTCCAAAAAACGATATTCTTGAAGGGCTGGGCGCGGCAAAAAGCGATATTCCTACTCTGTGGAAGAGCCTGGGAGCGGGTATCAGCAGTTTTTTTGAAACTGCCAAGGAAAAAATCAACGAGCTGAAATCTTCTTCGACGACTTCTTCAGAAATAATTTTTGAAAAAAATTCAACCTCCGAGCCGGAATCTCCGGCTGAAGCGCTGCCAATAGAATAGATTACTAGGCTCGGCTGGCCGCCTCAAAAAAACGCGGTCGGCTGACAAGGGTAAAATATATTTATAATTCTGCCGCCGCTTGTGTCTCGTCGTCTCTCAGAAATTTTGAGTCATGAGCAGTGAAGACGACTGCGACACATTTTTCTCGGCGGCCAGCCTCGCTTTATTATTCGTAATCAGTTTTAATTAGTAATTGGTAGGAATTTATGGAAATCGGTTACGTCAAGCCACAAGAAATAATCAAGGAGATGCAGGACTGCTACTTGGATTACGCGATGTCGGTCATTGTCGGCCGCGCCCTGCCTGACGGCCGCGATGGCCTGAAGCCGGTTCATCGCCGGATACTCTACACAATGTGGGATATGGGCCTGCGCTCAACCTCTAAATTAAGAAAGTCGGCCACGGTGGTGGGGGAGTGTTTGGGCAAATATCATCCGCACGGCGATGTGGCGGTTTATGATTCCATGGTGCGCCTGGCCCAAAATTTTGCCATGCGCTATCCGCTCGTTCAGGGGCAGGGCAATTTTGGCTCGCTTGACGGCGACGCGGCCGCGGCTATGCGCTATACAGAATGCCGGCTAACGGCGCTGGCCGAGGAAATGATGCAGGATATTGAAAAAGACACGGTCAGATGGGTTGATAACTATGACGGAACAAGAAAAGAGCCAACGGTTCTGCCCGCCAAGCTTCCCCAGCTTTTACTGAACGGCTCGGTCGGCATTGCGGTGGGCATGGCCACCAGCATACCGCCGCATAATCTGTCCGAGCTGGTTGAGGGCATTATCTTTCTCATTGAAAATCCCAAGTCAACAACCGAAGATTTACTGAAATTCATTAAAGGGCCGGATTTCCCGACCGGCGGAGCCATTTATGACCGCCAGGCAGTAGTGCAGGCTTATTCAACCGGCAAAGGAGCGATTATTAACCGTGCTGTCGCGGAAATCATTGAAGATAAAAAAGGCGCCCGGCAGATTATAATTTCTGAAATTCCTTATCAGGTGAATAAAGCCACTCTGCTGGAAACAATTGCCGAGCTGGTTAAGGAAAAAAAGGTTGAAGGAATCAGAGACATTCGCGACGAGTCCAGCAAGGATGGCGTGCGGATTGTTATTGATTTAAAGTCGGATGCCTATCCCCAGAAAGTTCTTAATCGGCTGTATAAGTTAACTGATTTGCAAAAGGCCTTTCATCTGAATTTACTGGCTTTGGTTGACGGTCTGCAGCCGCAGGTGCTTTCTCTTAAGGGAATTTTGGAGCAATATGTTGAGCATCGCTATAACGTCGTCACGGCCCGCACGCAATTTGATTTGGCGCGGGCAAAAGAGCGGGCACATATCTTAGAGGGCTTAAAAAAAGCGCTGGATCACATTGACGCGATTATCTTAGCCATCAAAAAATCGGAGACCAAAGAAGAGGCGCACGCCGCTCTCTGTAAAAAATTCAAATTTTCCGACGCGCAGGCCTCTGCCATTTTGGAAATGAAGCTGCAAACTTTGGCCGGGCTGGAGCGGCAAAAAATAGAGGATGAGCTCAAAGAAAAAATCAAGCTGATTGCAGAGCTGGAAACTTTGTTAAAATCGCCAAAGAAAATTTTGGAAGCGATCAAAAAGGAGCTGGCATATCTGAAGGAAAAATTCGGCGATGAACGGCGCACTAAAGTTTTTGCCTCGTCGGTCGGCGAATTCAAAGAAGAAGATTTGGTGCCCGAAGAAGAGTGTATTATTACTTTGACGCAGGGCGGCTATGTCAAGCGCATGAACCCTAAAAATTACCGGGCGCAAAACCGCGGCGGCAAAGGAGTATCGGGCATTACCACGCGCGAGGAAGATTTGGTCAGGAATCTGGAATGCGTCAATACTCACGACAATTTGCTTTTTTTCACCAGTATTGGCAGGGTCTTTCAAACCAAGGCTTATGAAATTCCCGAAGCCAGCCGCGTCGCCCGCGGGCAGGCAATAGTTAATTTTTTGCAGTTAGCTCCCAAAGAGGAAGTCAACGCGCTGGTGGCGCTGAAGGAGAACATAAAAAATAAGAAAAAAGCGG
>JAHIST010000011.1 GCA_018818145.1 Patescibacteria group bacterium | reverse complement strand
TTTTGGGCGATTTTTACGGCATTTCCCAATACATTGAAGTTTTTTTGACGCGCTCAATCAGCCGGCGAGATAAACAGCTGAAAGATTTTTTTGGGATTAGATAAGCGGAAGTATTTGGGGTTTTTGTAGGAGGTTTTCGTAACATTTCTCTACGATCGGATAAAAATGTTACATGCAAAGGTGTTTAAACGGGGGGAGATGGAGCTAATGCGGCCTTTGTTTTCTATGGGGTTTTAAAGTAAAGTATTTTAATTTCGTAACATTTCTCTACGATCGGATGAAAATGTTACATTTTGGGAAAAGTTTTTTGATTTACAGCAACATTTGTAGCAACGGCAATTTGAGAATACTTTTTCTGTGTGCTATGATATAATCAAAATATCCAGCGGCTTTTCCGCGGGGAAAGATCAATAATAACTAATCCTAAAAGCTATGAATAAAAAACTTTTTGTTATCTTTTCAATAGTTGTTATCTTTGGCCTGCTGGCGGCTTTAAGCCCGGCCTTGGCGGAGGCGCAAAAAGGCGCTTCATTTCAGCCGGCCGGCGTTAAGGGAAAAATAAACATAATTGCCGCTCCTAAACTTGTTGTGCAGGAGAAAAATCAGGGGCAGGAGCAGGAGCAGGAAAAAAATCAGGGCGAAGAGACAGCGAGCACAAACCAAAACCAAAACCAAAATCAGCAGACAGAAGAAAATCAGGGCCAGGTTAACGCCCAATCTCACCGCAGCGCGGTGGCTAACTTTGTCCAGGAATTGCTTCAAGTGGCTGACCGCGAAGGCGGCATTGGCGAGCAGGTGCGGGAGATTGCCCGCCAGCAGAACCAGGCTCAGGAGCAAGTCGTTCAAGCCATAGAGAAAGTGGAGAAAAGAAGCAAAATAAAAACTTTTTTAATCGGAAATGACTATAAAAATCTGGGCGCTCTGCGCAGCGAAATGGTTCAGGTCAGAAACCGCATTGAGCAGACAACCAGACTAATGGAAAAGGCGGCTGGCGAGGAAAGCAAAGCTATGTTGCAGGAGCAAATTCAGAATTTAGAGCAGGAACAGACGCGCATTGAGAATTTCATTAAAACCAACGAAAACAAATTTAGCCTGTTTGGCTGGCTGGTTAAACTTTTCCAATCCTGAAACGCTTGACCCCACACCTAATGAGGATAGCGCCGAAGGCGCAAAGGCAAACAGTCTTATGTTTTTCAGTGCTAATAAATTTGATTTGCTGTTTCAACATTGATATTGTGTGAAATCAATCCTTATTAGGTGTGGGGGTTGACCCCCACACCTAATCGGCATAGTATGGTTATAAAAATGCATTTTGTTTATATTTTAAAAAGCGAAAGAAGAAATCAATTATACATTGGATACACCGGCGATCTTCGTAAAAGAATAAAAGAGCACAACGCCGGTTTATCTCCAGCGACAAAACCATATATTCCTTGGAAAATTATTTATTATGAAGCTTATACTTCTGAAACAGAAGCGCGGCATAGAGAGCATAATCTAAAACTTCGTTCTAATGCTTGGAACCAATTAAAAAGGAGAATTAAACAGAGTATTAATGCCGATTAGGTGTGGGGGTTGACAAGCTTTCGGCCTTTGCCGTATATTTAATTATTATTGCCGCTTAATGATTTTCCGGAGGGGATTAAAGCAAGATGTTGATTAGGCCGGAGGGAAAGAAAAGGCAAAGCAAGAACAGGACAGGAGAGGGGAAATTTAGTTATGCCGATAAATCCTCCACACCTATGTATAGGTGTGAGGATAAAAAATAACGGAGCTTTGGCTTCGTTTTTTTGTTTACCCCGTTAAATAATTTTGCCGATAGCAAAATTCCAGCTTTGCTGGATTTAACAGGGGATTCTATCGGAAATTTTAGGCAATCCGCCCCTGTGGAAAAAACGGGGAAAAAATGCCGATAAAAAGGGGAGTAAAACAGCCTTGACAGCAGTCGGGGTGATTGATAAATTTAGATAATAGCGATGTTAAATTTTACTATCGCAAAAAATTGTTATTGGGAAATCAAGAGTTTTAAAAGCCCGGTGTTTTTTTAGCGCGGGGTTTTTGTTGTTTAAAAAATAAAAACCACCAAAACGGTGGGATGATGATAAAAGCAAAAAAGAAGTTCTATAAATATTTGTCTAAATTTTTTCTTTCAATTCCTGCTGATTTAAGGATAGTTTGGATAGTGCCTTTGGGCAGGTCTTTTAAATGATAAGGGAGTGTTACTCTTTTTCCGTTTGGGTGATAAAGAATGTAATGACTGCCGGTGGTATGATCAATTTTGAATCCGGCTTTTTGCAAAATTTTAAGGAGTCGCTTGGATTTTAAAACGGGAAGTTTAGGCACAAACAAGAGATTTGTTTAGAGGAAGACGAATTGAGCCGATGAAGGTCTCTTCGTCCGAAGGAATTGGCTCTTTGTGTTTTTTAAGAGAAGCAATATAGCCGCGGATAGCGTCAGTTGCCATTTTCCGCGCCTCTTTGAGATTGCGGCCATAACTAATACAGCCGGGCAGAGCCGGCACAATCACGGTAAAACCGCCCTCTGGTTCGGGCCGAAAGATAACATTAAATTGAATTTTAGCTTTTTCCATAAACTCATTTTAGCCCTTTATAAATTAAGTGTCAACCCCGTTAGAAATTATTAAATAATTTATTTTCGCACGAAAATTTATTTTGGAAATAGCTTGCTTTTATCAGATAATAAATTCTTTGATAATTTCTAACGGGGTAAATAAAGTTTTTTTTCTTTTGCAGAGCAGGAATAAATGCTTCAATCAGCGCTTGAAGCATTTAGCGAGATCCCCCACCTATTTTTTGCTGGGCTTCGTCCAAAACTAACGAAGTTAGCAAAGAATAGGTGGGGGAAAAATCCCCCACCTTTTACGGCTTGTTTATGTATTATGTCTATGTGCTAAAAAGTGTTAAAACCAAAAAAATATATATTGGTTTTACTAATGATTTAAGACGGCGCATTCGGGAACATAATACAAAACAAGGAGGAAAATACACAAAAAATAAGGGTCCTTTTGAATTGATTTACTACGAAGCTTACAAGATGCAGGCCGATGCAAAAAGAAGAGAAGACAATTTGAAACTGCATAAAAAAGCTTGGGGGCAATTAAAAGGACGCATTTTCGAAAGTTTAAATGAGCCGTGAAAGGTGGGGGAAAATCCCCGCACCTATCGAGGAGTGATGCGGAGCATCAAATTGGCACTTCGTGCTACTCCTCAATAGGTGGGGGAAAAGGTCGAAAAGTGGCTTTTCTTGGTTCTGCGAAACGGAACTAAGGCGAGCCACTTATTAACAATTACTTTGAGTTACGGAATATATCCAAATGTCATTCCCGCCCCGAAATAAATTCGGGGTAAACTTCAGCGGGAATCCAGTTCCCTCTCTTAATATAAGAGAGGGGTAGGGTGAGTTATAATTCATAACTCCTCCCAACCTCCTCTTATCTTAAGAGGAGGAGAAAATCTGGATTCCGTGTCCCCGAAGTAAATGCTTCACATTACAACGGGGCAGGCAAGCACGGAATGACAGAAAGAGAAGTTTCGTAATTTAAAGCAGATTAGCAGTTAAAAATAATTAATTATTCATACCCGAGGGCCAATGGCCGTAGAGTATGGAAAATGGTTAGGTCAAATAATTTGCCGCATTTTTTGCGGAAAAAACCAAAGTGCCGAAAAGCTCAGGTCGAACTTTGGAATTAAATTGCTTGTCTTAACCGAAAAAAATAAAACAATGAAAAAAATAATAATTAGTTTGTCAATCATCGCGGCTGTGGCGATTATCGCCATCGGCGCGACGACATCATTCTTCAGCGACACCGAAACCTCAACCGGTAACACTTTCACCGCTGGTGAAATTGATTTAACGGTTGATAACACCAGTTATCGTTCAAATGGCATCGGAGATATGATGTTGCAAGGAGGCACAACTTGGGACCTTAGGAATTTAACCAATGAACTTTTCTTTAATTTTTCCGATTTGAAACCCGGTGATTTGGGCGAAGACACTGTTTCTCTTCACGTTAACAGCAACGACGCTTGGCTATGCGCCACCATTGACATTACGGCGAACAACGACGTGACCTGCACAGAGCCGGAGCGAGGCGATGACCCGAATTGCGATGCGAGCGGATCTTTCAACGGTGAATTAGCTCGGGATCTTAATTTCATTTTCTGGGCAGACGACGGCGATAATGTGCTTGAAAATAATGAAGAAGTTATTGTACAAGGACCCGCTTCCCAAGTACTTAACGGTGTAACTTATGCGTTGGCTGATTCAGGACATACGAATGTTTGGACACGTCAGTCAGCTGATCCTATGGACGCTAACGATACGAAATACATCGGGAAAGCATGGTGTTTCGGAACGCTAACAAGAGGTGATGTCGCACAAGATCAAGGTAGTAATCCTACTATAAATCCGGGCGTAACATGTAATGGCGCTTCAGTTAATAATGCTGCCCAGTCTGATAACTTAATGGGCAACATTACTTTCTACGCAGAACAAGCCAGAAACAACCCAGGTTTCGTCTGCAGCGCCGTTAGAACAAAGACATTGATCTTGGACAATAAAAACCAAAATTGGGAAAGGATAAGTGACGATAAGATAGGAACTTTGACCTATCAAACATCCGGAGACACATTCAGCTACAATTTCACTGCCAGTGGTTTACAAATAACAGGTGTAGAATATAAGCTGATTTACTACGCTGACAAGCAAGATAGATACACAAATTGGGGCGGAGACAGTCCAGGAGCAGTGATCGGCACATTTACAGCCAGTGGAAGCGGTAATATTTCCGTAACAAGTCAAAGTATAAATCTTGGTATGGATTTGCCGGCTGCTAATGACTGGAACGGCAGCATCGCAGCAGACTACTGTGTATCTCCAGATTTCTACAATATGTGCAGAGGAGCGAAGATATGGTTAGTGCCATCAAGCGATTATGATTCTACTGCCAAGAAGTTGACTTCTTGGAATCCAGCAAATTATCTGTTTGAAACAGACCTGATCATCTACAGCGACACAAACAATTAATGCTCAGTTATTAGTAAGACACCCCCGCCTTTTTTAAAAAGGCGGGGGAGGGTCAAATGGAGGAGTAATTATGAAGAAAATACTAATTAGTTTAAGTATTATTGGAGCGGTTACGGTGATTGCTGTTGGTGTGACTGTTGGTTTGTTCAGCGATACGGAAACCAGTACCGGCAACATTTTCGTTGCCGGAAGTATGGATTTGAAGGTGGACCATGTCAGGCAAACTTATAATGATGTTGATTGTAATACTTGCAATTTAACTCTTATAAGCGACCCGACAAATATGGTGGTCAAGAGAAATGGAGTTGCTGTAACTCCATATCCAGCGATTTTTGTTGGAACCAACGAACCTCACTTTATCCATACAGCTTGGACAGCGCAGAATGATCCTATACTTCAGGCAGCCGGCGCTAAATGGATTTGGGAATCGGATCCGACCAGACAGGAAGATACCACAACCGATGTCACCTACACTTTTGAGAAGAAATTTGAGTGGTATGGTCCGATTGTTTCGTCCGACCTTTGGTTTGCAGTAGGTTCTGACAACAGCATAAAAATTTGGCTTAACGGCTTTTTAATTGCCGAAAATCCTATGGAGCGCGGTTATAGACAAGAGAATATGCTTCATATTCCCGGGTCGCTTGTGAACAGCCATATAGTGCAGGGAAATAATGTTCTTACTTTTGAAGTAAAGAACTGGACGCCGGTTGGTTATCCGGGCACTCCTTACAGCAATCCCGGTGGACTTATTTATAAGTTCTACATCAGCGGGAATTGTCAGGACATCTACTTTAAGAGCCATTGTATGCTTTGGGGCGAAAAAGATTTGACTGGACAAGAAACATTCTTCAACTTTGACGATGTAAAACCGGGTGATAGAGGAACCAACATTATAAGCATGCATGTATTTGATAATGATGCTTTTAGTTGTTTGTTGGTTACAGATCCGGTTGATAATGAAAATGATGTAGTTGAGGCCGAAGGGAACGATTCTGGACAACCAGGCGAACTTTCGCAATTCCTAAGCGCTGTTTTGTGGGAGGATACTACTCAAGATAACGCATATAATGCGGGCGAACCAATTCTGTATGGTCCAGCGGCGTTAAAGGATATAAAGACGATGAATCGTCTTCCTTTGACCGCCACTTCTACAGCTTACATTGGTTTGGCTTGGTGTCTTGGAACGCAAACCGTTGATGGTGTTATTTCTTGTTCGGGCGTCGGTAATCAGGATATTAGCCAGACAGATTCGTTCTTGGCATCTCTGACAGCCTACGCGGAACAGCAGAGGAATAATCCGAATTTCACGTGCGCGGCCGTAGTTTTGCCGCAATAGAAATCTTTTAGGTTGTCTTATGGCTCTTTATCCTTGTGCAAGGGTGAGTTTAAATACTCAACATAAGACAACTTATAAAGGTTTTAAAAGAAGGTTTTAACAATTAAAAGTTACTGAATTAATTCAGTAACTAATTCAGTAACTGATTTGTTAGCGAGGGTTCACCCTGTTAAATAGTCCGTTTCGCGGAATTTAACTAGAGTAAAAGTTTAAATTTAAACGGCTCAACGGCGTTGAGCCGTTGAGAGCGGGTTGAATAAAGAAAAAATCCATAATGAAAAAAATATTTAAAGCAATTTATTATGTTTTTATCGCCTGCATCGCTTTGATTGCCCTGCTTTTGGTTTTTTCAGTTTTTCCCATTACGGGTAACTACAAAGTTCTGATTGTCCAATCCGGCTCAATGGCGCCGGCGATAAAAACCGGCAGCGTGGTGATTGTGAAACCGGTTAGCGATTACAAAATCGGCGATGTGATTACTTTTGGCCAGATAGCAAAAACCAAAGCGCCGACTTCTCATCGGATTTACGATATTAAAGTTGAAAACGGCAATCCTATATATATAACCAAAGGCGATGCCAACAACGCGCCGGATGCGAAAGAAGTTCAAAAAAGCGAAATTATCGGCAAGGTTTTATTTTCCGTGCCTTATGCCGGCTACGCGGTTGACGCGGCCAAAAAACCGGCCGGCTTTGCACTGATAATCGTGGTGCCGGCGGCGATTATTGTTGGGGATGAAATTAAAAAGATAATTTATGAAGCGAAGAAGATAAGGAAGAGCAAAGACTTAAAATCTGAAGCGTAAAACATAAAACACATAGCATAAAACGCGAAACATAAAGACATGGAGACAACTTATCACGATAAGCTGAAAGCGAAGATGGACGAATATGCACACTCGGTTTATAGGGTAACGAGAAATTTTCCTAAGGAAGAAATATACGGTACTGTTTCTCAACTTAGAAGGTCTGCCTTATCGGTGATTCTGAATTACATAGAGGGCTATGCAAGAATAAAGGATAAGGTTCATAAAAATTTCCTTGAAATTTCTTATGGCTCATTAAAGGAGTCAAAATATCTTTTACATTTTTGTTTCGTAGAAAAATATCTGTCTCGGGAAGAATACGAAAAAGCCACAGGGCTTGCCGAGGATATAGGGAAAATGCTCTGGGGCATAATCCGCAAGCTATAAGTTTCAAGTTTTAAGTTACAAGTCAGAATTTATTCATAATTCCTAATTCCTAATTCATAATTCCAGTTAATGCGTTATGTAGACTCGGCTATGAAAAAATCAAAGCCAGCAGAGAGGAAAACTAAAAAACGGAGAGGGCGCTCTGAAGTTTTTTGTTTCAAAAAAAGCCTGACCTCGCTGGTGGTTTTCGTTTTGCTGGTCAGTTTGAATTGGGCCGGTTTGGCGGCGATTGGCCGGACTTTTGGCTATTTAAATGACACGGAAAACAGTTCAGAAAATTCTTTTGTCGCCAGCACGCTTGATTTTTCTTTGAGCGGTGATGATTTTTCGCCTTTGGTTTCGCCAACGCAAAACGCCACCAGCACGATTTTACTGCAAAACGACGGTTTGCTGGATTTTGTTTATGGCGCGAAAGTTGCCAACGCCAGCGGAACTTTGTGCGATTTTTTAGAACTGGAAGATAATATAAATAATACATATCAGTCGCTGGCGAGCTTTACTTCAACCACCACAATGTTTTCTTTGGCCATTGGTTTGACTTTTGACGCGCGGCTGACCAGCGCCAGCAAAAGTTTGCAAAATAAAATGTGCGAATTCAAATTTGTTTTTGACGGCGAGCAACTGGAAGGCGCGGGATTCAGCGACACAGAAGAAATCAACCGGACGATTGCGTCGGGCGAGTGGCCGAGCGTGGTTATCAATAAAGTTTATTATGATGTAGCTGCTGATAAAGGAAATGAGGGCGACACCTCTAATCCAGATGAATGGATAGAATTGTATAATCCGACTGACGAAGATATTAATGTAAAAGACTGGACCATTATTGATAATTACGCGACCTCTACCATTAATGCCAATATTACTATTCCGGCGTTAAGTTTTGCCGTAGTTTCTAAAAACGCCAGCACCTGGGCGCCAGGAACGGGTTATTGGGAATTGCCGGACAATGTAATAAAAATTATTTTAGGCGAAAAAATTGGTAATGGTTTAGCCAATACCGCCGATATGCTGGTTTTGAAAGATAAAAATGGAAATATTGTTGACCAGATGAATTGGGGAGCGCCAAGTCCCAGCTGGGATAATTATAATTCTAACCTTTGGAACCCGGGCGTGGCGGATGCGCCCGAAGGCCATATGCTGGCGCGCGTGCCCAGCGGTTTTGATACTGACCAAGTTTCTGACTGGCAGGATTTGGCTTTGCCTTCGCTTACATTGGATTATCCTATTGGCGGAGAAGTTTGGTATGTGGGACATGACTATAATATTTTATGGACAGCGACCAATCTTAATGGCCCTGACGCCGACTTAAGCATTGATATTTATTATTCCAAAAATAGTGGTGCCACTTGGGCCGCTATTGCCACCAGCACTGAAAACGATGGAATTTTCAGCTGGAAGGTTCCGCTTTTCATTAACGGTTATTATGTTCCCTCGTCGCATGCCAGAATCAAAGTGAAAGCCACGGGCCCGGAAAACTTTATGGTGCAGGTTGCGACCAGCAGCGAAGATTTCTGCCCGCCCATTGACTATGACGCTTTAAATCCGGAAGACCAACAACTGGTTGACCAATTGATTAGCGAGGGCGTGATTGATGAGAGCGAAGTCATCAGAGGCGGGATTGAAGATGAGGAACAGGGGTTAGAAATTATAGAAGAAGACATAACAGAAGAACAAATCACAGACGAAACAACAGAAATAGGTGGTTCTGAATCCAACAGCTCGGCTGGCGTTTTGGAAGATGATTTAAGCTGTCCTGTCGGAGAAAGCGGAACTTTTAATTCGGTTGAGCAGACAGGCTCGGATGAAACAACAGACGAGACAATAGATGAAACAGCAGACGAGGCAGTAGAGGAAACAGTAGACAATATAGTAGAAGAAACGCAGATAGAAGAGTCGCAGGAGGAGGAAACATTAATTGAGACAGAAATCTTGCCAGAGACAGAAATCACGACAGAGCAAGGCGAGGAGCAAACAGAAATAGCCGAACAGCCGATAGCCCAAGAAACTATTGAAAACGAACAACCTCCAGCCGGAGATACAACTGCGGGCGATCAGGAAACAACAGTCATAGAAACCGCGCCAGCCATAGAAGCGCAGCCGGCGGCGGCGCCAAGCGATGATTCTGGCGGCAGCGGCGATGGCGGCAGCGGCAGCGATTCTGGTAGCGGTTCGGGAGCAGATAGCGGAGGCGCGGATCAATAAAATCCCTCCTAACCTCCCCTAAAGGGGAGGAATCGTTCCCCTCCTTTAGGAGGGGTTAGGGGAGATTTAAAAAAAGCAAATGAACAGACTTTCAAAAATCCCCATTAGAAATTTTTCATTCCTTAACATTCTAAAATGTCAGGAGCGATTTAAAATTTCTAACGGGGTAAAAATTTTAATCTTTTCAATCGCGATTTTTGGAGCGGGATTTTTGCTTGCCCTGCCGGCAAAGGCTACTGTTGTTGAGGAGTTAATAGTTGAATATTCGTCTGACGGAGGAAGCAGCTGGCATTCTTTTTCAGCTACCATTTTTAACGAAACTAATTTTTTGCCCGGGCAAGATGTTGCGCGTTTGATAAGAGTGACCAATAACAGCGAGCCAACCCAAAGAATAGCAATGGAAGCGATTAATTATGCGGGATTTCCTAATCCGAATAATGTTCCCAGCGATGATTTGTCGCGCGCTTTATTAATTGTCATTAAACAAGGCGCGACTGATATTTTTGGCGGTTTAGCCGGCTCAAAAACTCTTTTTGATTTTTATAAAAACGGCGAAACTTATTTGTCGGATTTGGCCGGCGGCGCAACGATTCAATACGATATCATAATTTCTTTTCCGTCTGATACAGGGAATGACTGGCAGAGTAAAATCACGACCAAAACCACCAAGTTTGACATTCTGGTTGGTTTTGAAGGAACTGAAGGCGGGTTGACCCCGCTGGGGCCAGGAGAGGGAATGGGAACTATCATCGGTGTAGGTGGCGGTTTGCCGCCGGGGCTGACGATTCAAAGTGAGACCGTTCCTTATATAGGAGTGACAAGCGTTATAATTACATGGACAACATCCTATCTGTCAACGAGCGAGGTTATTTATGACACGGTTCCAGGAAAATTTAGTTTGAGCGCGGGAGAACCAAAATACGGATACGCTTTTATTAAGTCGGGCGATGATAGCGGTCAGCTAAAGGTGGTCGGCCATTCAGTGACCATAACCGGCTTGACGTCTAGTGTCACTTACTATTTCCGCGCGGTTTCTCACGCTTCTTTAGCCATCAGCCAAGAGCATAGTTTTACAACGCTGGCAACAAAAGAAGGAATTGGCCAAGGCGGCTCGCCGGAAGAGGAAATTTCCGGGTTGTCCGAAGGGGCGGGAGCTGGAGTAACCGGCCAAGCAAATCTTTCTCAATCAGGAGCGCCGAAAATCGCTGAAGAAGAAGAAATCAAAACATTGGCAGAAGCCGCTCAAGGGGTGTCGGCCGAAACAGAAAAAAAGGAAGGCCAAATTGAGACAGAAACTTCAACCATAGGATTATTCGGCAATTTCTTTGCCGCTATCGGCGCTATGGGCTGGAAGGGCTGGCTGATTTTGCTGATAATTGTTTTGGTAATTTTGGTCTTGCTTTTTATCTTGAGAAAGAGAAGTAAAGAAAAAGAGAGCGGGAAGCAAATTTCATAAGCGGCAACGCTGTTGACAGCGCCTTGCCCGCGGCGGAATAATAAATCCCCACACCTATGCATAGGTGTGGGGATAAAGCTATCTTTATTTTTTTAGCTTTTTGAGTTATCATTAAGTTAAGCATAATAATTATTAATTTTTTAACTTTATGAAAAAAACTTTTGTTATCACAATTTTATTAGCCGTTTTGTTTTTTTCAGGCATTGCTTTGGTTCAAGCCAAGCCGGACAAGCAAAATCCGGCCAGCGATATTGAGCGGGGCGCGTTTGTCCATTATCCGCATGCCAAAGGCCAGGCCAAGGGCGCGGGAGCCACAGGCGATCAGGTCAATGATTTTAAGTACAGCGGGATTCATTGGGGAGACGCAAACCCAGAGGTGCCTTATTGGATTAACCCAGCCGATACTACTTTGAATACTGATGATGTAATCAGCGCCGTTCAGTCAGCGTTTGACGAATGGATGAAATGGGAAACAGCTGCCGACGATAACAATGAAATTTCTTTCGTATATAAAGAAACAACTGATAAAGAAACAACCGCTAATCCCAGCAGAGATAGTTTAAACACGGTTTCTTTTGAACCGCTAAGCTCCGTTTATCCCAACGCTATTGCCGTCACTTTTTATTGGTATTACCGGGGCAGTAAAGAATTAGTGGAAACAGACACGGTTTTTAATTCCGATTTTCAATGGGCGGTTAACGCTGATTCCGATATTGCTGATTCTGGCAAATATGATTTGCAAAACATCGCTACCCACGAATTCGGGCATTGGCTGCTTTTGGGCGACCTTTATTCGCCAAGGGATTGGGCTTTGACAATGTATGGCTACGGCTATTTGGGGGAAACTATTAAAAGTACGCTCGGCAAAGGCGACATTAGCGGTATCAATAAAATTTATTAGTTTTTTTAAAAAATATTTTTAGCCCAAAGGAGGGGGGATGAGTAAATACGGCAAGATATTGCTTTGCATTTGTCTTTGGGACCTTTTGACTACCCTGATTTGGCTAAATTTGGGTGTTATAAAGGAGGGCAATCCGCTTTTGGGATTTTATCTGGAAAATTTTGGCCTGCTGGGTTTCAGTTCCGGCAAACTTTTTATTAACAGTTTGGCCATTTTTGTTCTTGAGCTGTTGCAACAATTGGATTATTTAAGTAAAAAAAGAAAAAAATTTTATTATTTTCTGGCAATCAGGGTATACCTGATATTTTATGCGCTTTTTACCCTGAAAATTAATATTTTTTGAAGCCCCGCTTGGCAACAGGCGGGGATTTTTGTTTGGGGCGTACTATTGACAAAAAGCTTCTGGAGAGGTATCATTAAAAAAGCTTAGGCGGTTTTTTAAAAATATTTTCCGTAAAAGCAATTAAATCAAAAGAAAAGGAGGGCAGGAAGATGGTCAAAATTAACGAAATGGCAGTGATTTTTTGGATGTGTTTGGTTGTGGCACTGGGGATAGCCGGTTTTGTCGCCGTGAGAATTTGGGTGCCATTCGTGCCGGCAATCGGCTTCAATGTTGCCGACAAATATCTTTGGACGATACTGGCGATTAATTTACTTTTTATCTGCGCTCTTTCAGCATTGCTGGTTCCGTTTCGCGACCCCGGCAAAATTCGGCCGTTTGCCGAACTGAAAGAAGTAAAGTATTTTGAATTGGTCCGATTTCCTGATTTCAACCTTGTTGAACTGGCGGAAGTGCTGGTTGACGCCAAGGGAGAAAAGAAAAAAGGCCGTTCAATTATAGTAAATAAATTTCCTTCCATACTGTTAAGCTTAAAGCCGGGAACGGAGTTTTTGTTGAAACAAGGAATAATTAATGGCCCGATATCATTATCGGAGCCGAAGGTTGAGTCGAAGGTTGAGCCGAAGGTTTAGTTCTGTTATTGCGGGCGTCTGCCTGCCAAACAGACTTTTTTTCGGGGGTTGATTTGAATAAATCAACCCCTTTTTGTTTACCCTGTTAAATAATCGCCTGCCCCTGTTAAATTGCCTTTGGCATTATTTAACGGGGCGAGCGATTGTCCCGCTATGCGGGACATTTAACAGGGTGAACTTATCCACAGATTGTATTTTTTGCCGGAATTATGTAAAATGAAATAGAGTTGACCCCGTTAGAAGTTCAGCCGGACATCTCGGTAATAAAATAGAATATTTGCGAAGTCGCCTTTCGGCTATCTTTTTATTTGTCAGCCAGTCATTGGTAAAGCTTCTAACGGGGTAAATCAGTAATTTTTAAAAGGACAAAATTCCGGGAGGGACATTTTGTTGTTTTATTGTTTAGACAAAAATATGGTCAGCGCAAGTTCTGTTAAATCAAAATTTGATAAAATTCAAAAACGCGACGGCCGAATAGTTGATTTTGATGCCAAGCAAATTGAAAGCGCGGTTCACAAAGCCCTGACCGCCACGAATCAGGGCAACGGTCCCACAGCGCGCAGAGTGGCCAACAGAGTTGTTAGCCTTCTCAACAAGCGTTTCCGCAAAGGCGAAATTCCCAAGGTTGAACAGATTCAGGATATTGTTGAGGAGGTTTTAATTTTGGAAAATTTTATAGAAACGGCCAAGGCTTACATTCTTTATCGCGAGCAGCGCCGGCGGATTCGCGAAGCGCAAAGCGCGATGGATGAAACAGTGGAGATGGTGGATAAATATATCGGCGAGCTGGACTGGCAGATTAAAGAAAATTCCAATATGGCTTACTCTTTGCAGGGGTTGCACCATTACGTAACGTCGGCGGTGAGTAAAAAATATTGGTTAAATAAAATTTATCCAAAAGAGGTCAGGGAGGCGGCCGCCGGCGGCGATTTCCATATTCATAATCTGGATTTTCTGGGGCCTTACTGCTGCGGCTGGGATTTATATGACCTGATGGCCCGCGGTTTTGGCGGAGTGGCCGGTAAAGTGGAATCAAAGCCGGCCAAGCATCTGCGAACAGCATTGGGTCAGCTGGTCAATTTTTTCTATACGCTTCAGGGTGAAGTCGCGGGTGCCAATGCCGTGAGCAATTTTGACACCCTGCTGGCGCCGTTTATCAGATACGATTCGTTAAACTACAATCAGGCGAAACAGGCGATTCAGGAATTTGTGTTTAATTGCGCCATTCCCACGCGCGTTGGTTTTCAAACTCCCTTTTTAAATGTGACTTTAGACATTAAACCGCCATCAAATTTAGCGCATCAGCCAGTGATTATTGGCGGCGTGGCGCAAAAGGAAACTTACGGTGAATTTCAAGAGGAAATGAATGCTTTTAATCGCGCTTTCGCCGAGGTGATGACTGAAGGAGACGCCAAAGGCCGCGTCTTTACTTTTCCTATTCCTACTTACAATATTACCCGCGACTTTGATTGGGACAGTCCGGCCCTGGCCGGAGTCTGGGAAATGACGGCCAAATACGGCGTGCCCTATTTTGCCAATTTTATCAATTCGGACATGAACGTTGATGACGCGCGGTCAATGTGTTGTCGGCTTAGGCTCGACAACCGCGAACTTTACAAGCGCGGCGGCGGGCTTTTCGGTTCCTATCCCTTAACTGGCAGTATCGGCGTGGTTACCATTAACCTGCCCCGCCTTGGCTATCTTTCCAAAACCAAAAAGGATTTTTTCGGGCGGCTGGAACGGATGATGGAATTGGCTAAAATAAGTTTGGAAATAAAAAGAAAAGTGCTGGACGATTTTATGGAAAAAGGGCTTTATCCTTATTCCCGCTATTATCTGGAATCGGTTAAAAAGATGCGCAATAGTTGCTGGAATAATCATTTTTCCACCATAGGGCTCGTAGGTATGAACGAAATGCTGCTTAATTTTATTGATAAAGACATTGCGACGCCCTCCGGTAAAAAATTTGCCGCCGAAATTCTGGATTTTATGCGCGTCAAATTGGTCAAATATCAGGAAGAAACCGGTAATCTTTATAATCTTGAAGCTACGCCGGCTGAAGGAGCAAGCTATCGTTTGGCAAAAAAAGACAAAGAGTTGTATCCGGATATTATTACCGCCGGCCAGAAAGAGCCCTATTACACCAATTCTTCCCAGCTGCCGGTCGGCTTTACTCATGATTTGTTTGAAGCGCTGGAATTGCAGGATGATTTACAGACTAAATATACCGGCGGAACGGTTTTTCACGCTTTTTTGGGGGAGAAAATTTCCAATACCGAAACTATCAAGATTTTGCTGAAAAAAATATTTTCTAAGCACAACCTGCCCTACATTACTTTCACGCCGACTTTCAGCATTTGCCCGACGCACGGCTATCTGGCCGGGGAGCATTTCACCTGTCCCAAATGTCTTATCTCCCAGCCCTGCGAAGTGTATTCGCGCGTGGTGGGTTACATCCGGCCTGTTACGCAGTGGCATCCGGGCAAGCAGGAAGAGTATCATGAGCGGGTCACGTTTCGGGTAAAGGAAAAACCCGTTTTGCCTTTAGAGATAGCGGCTGTCGGCACTAAGAAGTAACAATTTATAATTTTCCGCGTTTTTCTGCGATAAAGCCTCTCAAATGAATTTAAATAGATTTTATCGCGGAATCACGCAGAACAATACGCAGAACCACGCTGAAATTTCCGCGTCGTTCCGCGTTGCGAGCGAAGCGAGCATGCTTATTGGCGGGCTTCAAAAACTAACCCTGATTGATTATCCCGGAAAACTTGCAGCTACCGTATTTAGCGTGGGCTGCAATTTTTTGTGTCCGTTTTGCCACAATCCCGAGCTGGTTGATCCGGAAAAATCAAAAAAACAGCCGCGAATTGGCGAGGCAGAGCTGTTTGATTTTTTGGTTGCCAGGCTCGGCCTGCTGGAGGGCGTTTGCGTCACGGGCGGGGAGCCGACACTGCAGGCCGATCTGCCGGAATTTATCAAGAAAATTAAAGATTTGGGATATTTGGTGAAATTGGATACCAACGGTTCCAGTCCCCTGATGCTGGAGAGAGTATTGAATGATAAATTGGTTGATTATGTGGCGATGGATATTAAGGTGCCGCTGGAAAAATATAAAAAAATTGTGGGGCCGGCGGTTAAGCTGGAAGATATTCAGCGCTCTGTTGAGTTGACGCGCTTGGCTCCGGATTATGAATTTCGCACCACGGTCCTGCCCTCGCTGCACAGCGCCAAAGATATTTTAAGCATCGGCCGCTGGCTGCAGGGCGCCAAAAAATATTATTTGCAGCAGTTTAGGCCAACTAAATGTCTGGATTCGGCGTACGAGAATGAGAAGCCGTTTGATTCGGAAAAATTAGTTAAAATTTGCAACGGGTTAAAGATATTTTTTGATGAGTGCGGGATCAGGGAGTAATTTTTGCGAGTTCGGGTGAGCCTTTCGTTCTCGGCCACCCACTCCAGCCCTGTCCCGCCCTTCGCGAAGGGCGGGACGCCGGCCTTCACTCAAGACTCACCCGAACTCGCAATTAGCAAATTATAGATGAGCAAATCCAAAATTTTTCTTTTTCTCTGTTTGTCTTTTATTCTCGGTGTTTTTATTCAATCGCTGCTAAATTTTCCTCAGCTTCTGTGGCTGGGGATTTTGATTTTAGGGGTGGTGATGGCGGCGATTTGGTGGGGGAAAAGCAAAAAAGCTGCAATAATCGGGTTTTGTCTGGTCTTTTTGTTTTTTGGCGCTTGGCGATTCGGCCAAGCCCTCAATCCGGCCAATTCTATAAAACAATTTAACGATAAAGGTAGTATTATTTTGGTCGGTAAAATTATTGAGGAGCCGGACGTGCGGGCGGATAATATTAAGTATAAAATTAAAACAGGAAAAGTAGCGCAAAATTTATTTCTTTCGCGGGAAATAAATTTTGCGCCAGCCAGCGGAAATCTTTTACTCGTCGCCAAAAAATATCCCGAATACCGCTATGGCGATGTTTTGGAAATTTCGGGCAAATTGAAAACGCCGGTTTCTTTTGAAGATTTTGATTACGCCAAATATCTGGCCAAAGACGATATTTATTCGGTTGTCTATTATCCGGAAATAAAATTGCTGGCTTCAAATCAAGGCAGCTGGTTACAGGAAAAATTGTTGGTGCTGAAAAACATCTTTAAAAATTCGGTTAATAAAATTTTAACAGAGCCGCAGGCGGCTTTTCTGGGCGGTTTGCTGCTGGGAGAAAAGCGGGGCTTGCCTCAAGAGCTGATGGATAATTTCAGCCGTACCGGCACCACGCACATTATCGCTTTGAGCGGCTACAATATCACAATTATCGCGGTGGCGCTCATCAGTCTTTTTAATTTTTTTATGCTGCGCCGCTCTGTTTCTTTTTGGACGGCAGTGGCAATAATAATTTTGTTTGTGATGATGACGGGTGCTTCTCCTTCGGTGGTGCGGGCGGCGGTCATGGGAATTTTGGTGCTGGTAGCCCGGCAGGCCGGCCGGCTTTATAGCATCCGCAACGCCCTGATTTTTGCCGGTAGCCTGATGATTTATGCCAATCCCAAAGTTTTGACTTTTGACTTGGGATTTCAGCTGTCGTTCGCCGCCACACTGGGGCTGGTTTATATCGGCCCGATTTTGCAAAATTGGTTCACCCCGTCAGAAAAGGGCGATTTTCCGGCAAGAACGCCAAAATTTATTTTGAGCCTAAAACAGATTTTGGCAATGACTTTGTCTGCCCAAATCGCTGTTTTGCCTCTGCTGGTTATTAATTTTGGCCAGCTTTCGCTGATTGCGTCCTTGGCTAACGTGCTGATTTTGCTTTTTATACCAATAACAATGCTTTTTGGGTTCTTGGCCGGACTGGCCGGAATTTTCTGGCTGGCGCTGGGAAAAATTTTCGGGCTGCTGGCCTGGCTATTTTTAACCTATGAGATAAAAATAATTGAGTTATTAGCCAAAATTCCCTTGGCCGCGGTAGAATTTAAATGGAACTGGTGGGGCGGGGGAATTTATTATTTAGTCTTGGTTTATTTGGTTTGGCATTTTAATAATAAAAATAGATATAAGTTTGTCATTCCTGCGAAAGTGGGAATCCAGGAATAAAAAAAATAGATTCCGGATCAAGTCTGGAATGACATTTGAAAAAATGCTTCAAAAAATAAAAAATAAAATTCACTATTTGATTTTAGCTGCGCTTCTGGCGGCGACGATTTTTGTTTGGCAAGTGGTTTTTGCCCAGCGAGTAGACGACAAAATAAAGATAGATTTTTTTGATGTGGGGCAGGGAAGTGCGATTTTAATTGACGCGCCAAATAATAATCAGGTGTTGATAGACGGCGGGCCTTCGGACGCCATTTTAAATAAGTTGGGCTCCGCCTTGCCTTTTTCTGACCGCCAGATTGAGCTGGTAATTTTAACCCATCCGGATTCAGACCATTTAAGCGGTTTAATTGAAGTTTTAAAGCGCTACGAAGTCGGGCAAATTTTAGAAACAGGAATTGCCGACAGCTCGTCCGAATACGCGGCTTGGCATGCGCTAATAGCGGAAAAAAATATTCCGTTGGTTTTTGCCCGAGCGGGACAGACAATAAAAATTGCCGACAATCTGATGATTAAAATTTTATACCCGTTTGATAAGATTGACGGTCAGGATTTCAAAAACACCAACAGCACTTCAATTGTTAGTAAGTTTTTCTATGGCAAAAACACCCTGCTTTTTACCGGCGACGCGGAAGGGGCAACCGAAAATCCGTTGCTGTTTGCTGGTGTTGATCTGCGGGCCGATATTTTGCAGGTGGCGCACCACGGCAGCAAAAATTCCACCAGCAACGAATTTCTGGCGGCAGTTGAGCCGCAAATTGCCGTAATCCAAGCTGGCGCAAAAAATAAATACGGCCATCCAGCTCAAGAGCTGCTGGATCGCCTCAAAGGCGTTGAAATTTTCCGCACCGACCAAGATGGTGACATAAATTTTTTGTGCGATTTGGAAAACTGTGTTAAAAAATAAGAAGAGATAAGATTGAAACATTTCTCTACGATCGTAGAGAAATGTTTCAATGGCTTTTTGGTAAAAAGAATTTGCTTGATTTGATTTTTTTTGCTATAATTGCCAACAAGAGAAAAGAAGAAACGAGGAGAGAAAGAATGAAAAACTCTTTTCATTATTTCGAATCCGAATTTATTCTTTGACCGAACGAACCAATTATATTTTTAAATAGATTAAAAGTGCCTTACGGCGATTTTTTAAATAAGAAATAAATTTATGATTCAACAACGCGAAAGAACTTTGGTTTTAATAAAGCCAGACGGCGTTCAGCGCTCCTTAATAGGTGAAATTATCAGGCGTTATGAGCGAACGGGTTTAAAATTGGCTGCCCTGAAATTTTTTATTCCCAGCGAAGAATTAATTGAAAAACAGTATTCTTCGCATGAGGGATGGTTGGAATCAACCGGCAGAAAATCTATTGCGGCCTATGAGAAAAAGGGATTGCGGCCGCCGTTTAATGATGCGATTCAGTGCGGTAAAGCGGTTTTAGCCCGTTTGATTAAATATCTTTCTTCGGGACCAGTAGTGGTAATGGTTTGGGAAGGAAATCAGGCCGTGGGAGTAGTCAGAAAAGTAACCGGCGGGACCGAACCATTAACTTCTGATGTCGGGACAATTCGCGGTGACCTGACAGTTGATTCTTATGATTTAGCCGATAGCGGTGATCGAGCAGTCAGAAATTTAATTCATGCTTCCGGCAGTCCGGCCGAGGCGGAAAAGGAAATCCCTATTTGGTTCAAAAAAGACGAAATTGTAAAGTACAATATTATTCAGGAAAAAATCCTATATGATGTTAATTTAGACGGAATTAAAGAGTAAATTTTTAATATTTGATTTTTGATTTTTTCTATGCCTTATTCCATGCCGTTTGGCGGACAAGATGATAAATGGTTTTCAATACTAATAATAATTAGTCTGCCTTTGTATTTGTTTTATAAAATTGTAAAAAACGACCTGCCTCCGCTAAGCCAAGCCGGGCCGGAGAAAAAATAGAAAAGCTGTGGATAAAAAGGCTTGCCAGAGAATATTTTTCTTGATAAATTAGAAGCGCTCTATGAAAAAGACTGACGCCGAACAAAAAATAGAAATCAGCCAGAATTACTGGTTTTACTTTTATTTTACTGATTTTGGAAGATCGGCCTCTTTTGTAGTTTAAAGTTAAAAGTTTGAGTTTTAAGAGACTGATCTTCCGGGATCAGTTTTTTTGTTTTTTATATGCGAAAAGCGCAATCTCGTCCCACTTTCGTGGGGCTCGGGTATGTTCACCCCGTTAGATGTGGAAGCTATCTAATGGGGGCAGGTGCGCTCATGAGAATAAATCGGTTCTTTAAGAAGTTAATAAATTCCCACACCAATGCATAGGTTTGGGAATAAAAAAAGAAAGGAGGCTATTTTAATGGTAGTTTTAATTGAGACCTATGGATTGAATCGGCGAGTGTATGAGACAGGGGAATATCTGGGGCAACTGGGATATAAGCGCATCACGCAAGTTCCTCGTCGCTTTTTGGTTGTCAGGACTTCGGCTAAAGGCATGCGTCCGGGTGATATGTTGTGCGATGAAGAAATTAAAAAGACGGAGATAATTAGGGTGGCAAAGTTGTAGACCAAATAACAAGGAGAGGAGAAAATTAATGAAGAAAAACAAGGGAAAATTTTTTGTGCCAAATCAGGGTTCACTGGAAGGTCCGCCGGAACAAATAGAAGAGCCAGTGTTTAGTGGCAAAGAATTAAACGGCAGTGATCCTCTTTGGGAAGACATCGGAAGGCCGATTTGGGCCTTGGAAGCAACAAATTCGGTCGTCTCTGATTCGGGCGTCTCTGAGGAATTTAAAGGAGTGGAAAGATTATGGTAGCAGTGTCAACAGACACGATTTCTTAAAAAAGCTCTTTTTGAAAAAATAAAAACCCCGTTGGACAAAAAAGTCCGGCGGGTTTTTCTTTTAATAAAAGTAAAATTCTTCGTTTTCGTGCAATGTTCTCATACTTCGAAGTATGAGAACATTGCACGAAACGGAGTTATATGGGAGAAAAATTATAAGCCGAGAGCGGCGTTGCTATACAGGCTCAAAAATTGCGGAATAATAATCAGCAGTCCGATTAGCGGCAGAACAATCACCGCCACGCTGATTATCAGCGTCCAGAGAAAATATTTTCTCATTTTTTCGACCGAAAGAAATATCTGCTCCAGTTTTCTATCCTGTTCTTCAAATTTTTTTTGGATTTCTGGGTCCATGGTTTTACCCCGTTAAATAAAAATCATAGATTTTTAATTCGCATAGCGAATTATTTAACAGGGTGAATTAATAATAAATAAGTCGGGGTGCGGGCCGCTCATTTTTTGAAAAAATGAGCGAGCCTCTCGCCTCGCTACGCAAGTCGGAGCGGGCGCCTCTTTGAGGCGGGGATTTGCCGCTCCGCCGCAGGCGGAGCGAGCCTCGCCCCCTTGGGGCGGGAACCCCTGTTGAAAATAATATTTTAATTTTCTTCTTCCGCCGCCGTTTTTCCAGTATTTTTCTCTATGCTTTGCTTCGGTTAGGGTCTGGCATCTTTCAATCATTAAAACTGTGAATGGTCTACGATGCTTTGTGGCAATTACTTTGCCAGAATTATGTTCGCGTAGCCTATCTTTTAGATTTTCCGTATATCCGACATAAGTTCGTTTATCTTTTTGACTAAAAAGAATATAAACTTGATACATAGTCGGGGTGCGGGGAGTTGAACCCCGGTAACAAGACCCCCAGCCTTGTGTAATGCCGTTATACTACACCCCGTAAAACAAAAAATTCCAAATTTCAAGCACCAAATCCCAAATAAATTATAAATTCAAATTTCCAAATTAAAACGTTTTGAATTTTGGATTTTGATATTTGAATATTGTTTGGAATTTGTAATTTGAGATTTAGAATTTGCTCTACATAAAACTACTTAGTTTTATGTAGAGTCTTGATGCATTTGACGCAAGCTTTAACTCTTTTTCCTGACGCCAAGCGAACCCATTGCAGATTGGGATACTTTTTGGTTTTTGCCGTGGGGTTATATTTGCCACGGAGCTTAACCAGTGTTACACTAGAAATATATTTTTTGCCGCAAAGGGCGCATTGTCTGGGCATATAATTTTCGTAAAAGAATAGCAAATTAACAATTAAAGCATAGCATCTAATTTTTATTTTTGCAAATGGAAAACATTCAAAGCATTCTATTTTTATACATCATCGTCGTTTTATCGGCTATTATTCACGAGTATGCCCACGCCTGGGCGGCTTTGAGGCAGGGCGACACAACGGCCAAATATGCCGGTCGGCTGACGCTTAATCCCTTGGCCCACATTGACTGGTGGGGCACTGTTTTAATGCCGCTTTTGCTTTTATCTTTTTTTGGGGTATTTTTTGGCTATGCCAAACCCGTGCCCATTAACCCTTATAATTTTAAAGACCAGCGCAAGGGCATGATTTATGTTAGCATTGCCGGCGTGGCTGCTAATTTTTTAATTGCCATTGCCTTGGGATTATTTATTCGTTTGCTGCCTAATTTTTATTTGAATCCATTTTTACAATTCATAGTTTTGGTCAATATCTGGCTGGGTTTATTCAACCTTTTGCCTTTTCCGCCGCTGGACGGTTCTAAACTTTTAATGGCCGCGGTTGATTATCAAGGCGGCGGCCGCTGGGCGCAGTTTGTCACCCTGGCCAGCACGCCCTTCGGCATCTTAATCGCGATTTTTGTGGCCATGACTTTTTTGCCGTATTTAAGTAATTTTATTTTCAGGATAATAATCGGCGGATAAAAAAATAATTGACAAATAAAATTGGTCTTGTTACACTTTAAATACACTTGACAATCCGGGTTGTCTCCGCTAAGCGGGGGGATAAAAAACATGGCAAATGCTATGATTTTTTTATTGGTTGCAGACACAAAAATTAACGAATATTTACGAAGAAAACGAAGCAAAAAATATTTAGCTGTTTGGTTAATTCCGTAAATATTAGTTTAAATTAGTGTTTATTTCATGCCGACTATCCATCAATTAATTAAAAGACCCAGAAAAATAACTAAGGCAAAACCAAAGTCCCCGGCGCTGTGGCGCGGTTTTGATTTATTAAAAAATAAACCCTCGGCGTATCCTTCGCCCTTCAAACGCGGTGTCTGTTTGAAAGTGACGACCACAACTCCGAAAAAACCAAATTCAGCCCTGCGTAAAATTGCCAGAGTTCGTTTAACGAACGGCATGGAAGTAACGGCCTATATTCCCGGTGAAGGACACAATTTGCAGGAACACTCGGTGGTGGTAATCAGAGGCGGCCGCGTTAAAGACCTGCCGGGCGTGCGCTACCACGTGGTCAGGGGAGTTTTAGATACAGCAGGCGTTGAAGGCCGCAAAAAAGAAAGAAGCAAATACGGGGCTAAAAGACCTAAATAAAGGGCTTGGCCCAAAAATTCAAGCCGTAGGCGAAGAATTTTTGGTTGCCAAACCTTTACCCCGTTAGATAAAAACATCCAAAATTTGCTAATTATATTTATTCCGTTAAAAAACAAATTATTGAATAAACTCGGAGGCTTTTATCTAACGGGGTGCTCAATGTTGTTAGCCCCGTTAGATAGGAGGGCTGCAGCATTGAAAAACGATTTTACATTTTTAATAATTATTTCCTCGTTAGACAAACTAAAACTTTATCTAACGGGGACAACATTGGCATGCGACGCAAACGAAATTTTAAAAGAGAAATTTTGCCCGACCCCAAATATCAAAATGTGGTGGTGGCTAGATTTATTAATCGTTTAATGACCCGGGGGAAAAAATCGGTTGCCCAGCGGGTGTTTTACGATGCTTTTGATATTTTAGCAAAACAGCAAAAAGACCCTTTGCAGATTTTTGATGAAGCGATAAAAAACGTCTCGCCCATGGTTGAGGTTAAATCCAAAAGAATTGGCGGAGCCAATTATCAGGTGCCGCGTGAAGTGCGCGGCGAGCGGCGGCTCGCCCTGGCTATCCGCTGGATGATTGGCGTGGCGCAGTCCAAAAAAGGCA
>JAHIST010000010.1 GCA_018818145.1 Patescibacteria group bacterium | reverse complement strand
GCTGTCTGTCCTGAACAAAATCCGAACTTTTTTCCGCGAAAATCCCGACGCTGATTTCTGATAATTTTCGCTCGGGCGGGCAAAAAGGAAGGAGGTTGGGGGGAAGGAATTTTTGCCCGCCCTCGCTTCTTGCCCCGTAGCGAACGCGAAGCGTTCTGCTACTGGGGTTCCGCCGCCGAATTTCGTTTTTTGCTTCGCAAAAAGCGCCGCCAAAGAAGATGTTGCCCTTGTCCCAGCCCTCCCGTGCGCGGGCAACGACTGGGAACTCCCTTTCTGGTTTACGCTTTTATTTAGTTTTGATATAATATACATAGCGGTTGATAACTACTTGCATTATACTATTTCAATAAATAATAGTAAATAATTACTACCTTATGGCAAACAATAAAAGCGTTATAGCTGAAAATATAAAGAAATATCGCAAGAAGAAAGGCATTACGCAGGATAAGCTTTCAAAAATAGCGGATATTACCTATAACACGATTATTAAAATTGAATCGGGGGCAACTTGTAATCCGAGGGTAGAAACATTAAAACAAATCGCTGACGCTTTGGGTGTTAGCATTGACGACTTAATGAGCTAAATTTATGCAAAATAAAATTAACTAAGATTATAAACTTTAAATAATTTTTAAAATATTAAATTTATGATAAATCAAGAATTAACTGAGTTTATAAAAAAATCAAGGATTGCCGGTCAAACAAATGAGCAGATCAGAGAAAGCTTAAACCAAGCAGGTTGGTCGGCGGCAGACATTGAAGAAGCGATTGGGTCTACAGAACAATTAGAACAAAATCAAACCGATATTTCATATGATAATAAAAAATTAGTGGAAGCCGCTTCCGTTACGAAAGAAGAAAAATTTTTCAAAAAGAAAAAATTTTTATTTATATTGATATTAGTTATTTTAATTGGAAGCGGAATATGGGTTTACATATTAACTCAAAATAACCCCCTATTAAAAGAAAATAATGTAATGAATACCACATCCTCTGAAGAACCGGAAAAAGAAATCATTGATTATAATTTAAAGACTACGAAATTGGCGACGATTCCAGAGAATTATGGCTGGACACAGCTTAATAATTCGATTAAATTTAGTCCCGATGGAAAGGGTGTTTCTTATGTGGCTAAAGAAGACCCAAAAAGTTCTGAAATGTTTTTGATGCTAAATAATGAAAAAATTGGAGCTTATAAAAAAAGTTTTAATCCCGTTTTTTCTTCCAATGGTAAACGGTTCGCTTATTTAGCTGAAAAAGAAACAGGGGAAATAGTGGTAGTGGTTGACGGAAAAGAAAGCGGAAATTTTACAAGAATAGGATATTTTACTTTTAGCCCGAATGGTGAACGTCATGCATTTTTAGCCTGGAAGAACGATAAAGCATTTGCTGTAATTGATGGTAAAGAAGGAAAACACTACGATGTTCTGAGAATTCCCCCCATTTTTAGTCCAAATAGTAAGCGTATAGCCTTTGTAGCCGAAAAAGATGGAAAATCTTTTTTAGTAGTTGATGAAAAAGAAACAGAATTAGATTATCCGGCTCCTAACGTCATGTATCTTCTTTTCAGTCTAAATAGCGAGCACATAGTTTATGTAATAAATACCGCTAAGGGATTTGAAAAAGGAAAAGATATTATAATGTTTGATGGGGAAAAATATAAATCTTATGATTCCATAGGAGAGCCGATTTTCAGTCCCGACAGCAAGCATTTTGCTTTTGTGGCAGAAAAAGAAAGGAAATATTCCATAGTAGTTGATGGCAAAGAAGGAAAATTTTATGACGTCGTTACCGCTCCTATCTTCAGTCCCGATAGTCAAAATTTAGCTTATATAGCTCAACCAGATAAAAACAATGAAAAAGAATTTGTAGTTCTAAATGATAACGAGGGTAAGTTATATGATGGAATCATTCGTAGGCAGGGTGACCTTTTGGGAAAAGCGCAGAATTTTCGCGCTATTACTTTTAGCTTTGACAGCAGTCAGATTGCCTATGCTGCAGAAGAAGCAAAAAAACAGTTCGTGGTAGTAAACGGAAAAGAAAGTAATTTTTCTATTAATGCCGCTGTTTATGGGGCCATAGACCCCGTTATCTTTAGTCCGGATGGTAAAAATACAGCTTATGCAGTAAATTCAGACAGCGGAAAAGAAATTTTCGTGATAGTGAATAATAAAAAAGGTAAAATATACCAAACTACAGGAAATTGGTTTTACGCAATAAATGCGGGCGTTTGGAATCTAAATTTCACTTCTGACAACAAATCTGTTTATTATGGAATAAAAAGTGGTAATGAATTGTGGTGGGTAGTAGATGATATGAAATAATAAATACGAAATTCTGCGGCGGCGGAAAAGCGAGGGCGGGCAAAAATTTCTTCCCCCCAACCCCCTTCCTTTTTGCCCGCCCGAGCGAAAATTATCAGAAATCAGCGTCGGGATTTTCGCGGAAAAAAGTTCGGATTTTGTTCAGGACAGACAGCCAATTTAACAATCTATTATATAATTTTTCATTTCCGCAATGGCCGGAGATTTAAAAAGAGTTAAAAAATAGCGCTTTGAATTTATAAGGCCAAAAACAGCCAAACGGCTCAACGGCCAGCTACCGTTGAGCCGTTTAAAAAAATTCGGTATTCCTTAGCTCGCTTGGCGAGCGCAAGATAGCTCTATTCGGCCCGATGCATCAAAAAGCGTGGTAGAATGAGGGCATAAAGCAAGATAGTACAAGGCGCTCGGGCGCTGCTCGCATTGCACCCAGCCAGTGGCCTAGGTCCTAAAAAAGAGACCCGATACTTTTTCCCCAATTAATGCCTTTTTTAAATACAAAACAAGTATGAAATTTCCAAAAGATTTTCTTAATAAAATAATTTGCGGTGATGCCATCAAGATAATGAAAAAAATCCCCGATGGGGCTATTGATTTGGTAGTTACTTCGCCGCCATACAATATAAAAAACTCAACCGGCAATGGCTTAAAAGATGGTAGGGGCGGCAAATGGGCAAATGCCGGATTACAAAAAGGATATTCGCATTATGACGACTGCATGCCACACGAAGAGTATGTAAAGTGGCAAAAAGATTGCCTTGCTGAAATGTCGCGAGTTATATCGGACAATGGGGCAATTTTTTACAATCACAAATGGCGTGTGCAGGCGGGATTATTGCAAGATCGTCAAGATATTGTAAGCGGTTTTCCAGTTCGCCAGATTATTATTTGGAAACGGAAGGGCGGTCTTAATTTTAACGCCGGATATTTCTTGCCTACCTATGAGGTGATCTATCTTATTGCTAATCCAAAATTTAAACTTATACCCAAGGCAAACGCGTATGGAGATATTTGGGAATTTACACAAGAAATGAATAATGAACATCCGGCCGCCTTTCCTGTAAATCTAATTGACCGAATTGTTTCTGTAACAGATGCTAAAGTTGTTTTGGACCCGTTTATGGGTTCTGGTACAACGGCGATATCCGCGATCAACTCCAAGCGAGATTATATCGGGATAGATATTTCGCCGGAGTATTGCGAGATGGCGGAAAAAAGAATAAAAAACCACCAAGCCCAATCTAAACTCTTATAACTATGCCAAAACCTTTTATCTATACAAAACAAGATTTAATAAATAAGCTCAAACAAATTTCAGCGATGGGTTGGATACCTAACGCGCGGCGAGGAAATGCTGGCGGTGTTGGTAATGCGCTTGAAGACCTGCTCGGTATTAAAGAAAATAATTTGCCAATTCCGAACGCGGCAGAATGGGAACTAAAAACGCAGAGAGCAAACACTACCTCGCTAACCACACTATTTCATATTGAGCCTTCGCCCCGCGCCATTCGCTTTGTGCCACAGGTGCTTTTGCAGAAATACGGCTGGGCGCATCAAGAAGACGGGGGAAAATATCCGAAAGGAGAAATGAGCTTTCGACAAACAATCCACGGGCAATCGCGGAGCGACCGCGGTTTTAAGGTCATTATTGATCGCAAAGAGCGAAAAATTTTAATTTCATTTGATGCGAGAAGTGTTGATATTCGGCACAAAAAATGGCTGGAATCAGTTAAAAAGCGCGTTGGTCTTGGCGAACTCAATCCACAACCATACTGGGGTTTTGACGATTTAGAACACAAGGTCGGAACAAAATTACTTAATACTTTTTATGTTCAAGCCGAAGTGAAAACCGAGCGAAAAAAGGAATACTATCACTATACGAAGGTTATGATGTTGCAGAAATTCAGTTTTGGAAGATTTTTAAAAGCATTGGAAGAGGGCAAAATCCTTGTGGATTTTGACGCCCGTACCGGACACAATCACGGCACCAAGTTTAGGATGCGGCAGGATTGTTTGCCGATGCTCTATAAGAAAGCGAAAGTTATTATTTGAGTATTAGTGAGATTAAATTATCTATGGAAACGAAGTTCAGGACCATATCAATAAATCAGCTTGCTAGACGACAGGCGGATATTGATTTCGACCCACCATTTCAAAGAGAAAAGATTTGGTCTCTTGATAAAAAACAATGTTTCTTAGATTCAATTTTGAAAAACTGGGGGGTGCCAAAATTTTATTTACTGGTTATCCCGGATGACGGAATAGGCAGCGAAGCATCCGAGAGATATCTTTGTATAGATGGGAAACAACGACTTACTACTATCTTCTCATTCCTCGCAGACGAAATAATGTTGAATCAAAAATATTCTGGAAGCTTGGGTAGTAAATATTATAAAAGCTTACCCAGGGGGATTCAGGACGCGTTTAATGAATACAAACTAGGTATAGAAGCGGTATATTCTTCTAACGAAGAAGAAGTGGGCGAACTTTTCAGCAGATTACAATTAGGCTCACCCTTAAACTTTGCAGAGAAGCTTATGGCTATTGGAGGCAAAATGAGAGATTTTGTGAAAAAAACATCTCAACACAAATTTTTCAAGAAAAAAGTTTCTCTCCCAAATACCCGTTATGCCCATTTCGCTGTCACGGCTCAAATCTGTCTGTTAGGTGTCCGGGGCTTTACCGATGCGAAGCTTGAAAATCTAAAAGTTTTTTTTAGGGATTATCCTAGTTTTAACGAGGCCGGCTCCGATGCTAAAAAGATTAAGGATACGCTGGATTATTTAAATAGAATGTTCGCAAATAGGACGCCGGAATTAAAAAATCGAGCAAGCACTATCTCACTATTTGTGTTAGTAACCGAACTGATGAAACGAGGAGATATCAGGGGTAAAGAAAAGAAGTTGGCAAAATTTTTCCTTAAATTTATGAAGGATCTGAAGAAAGAAATCGAGAAAGGTCAACAGGCGAAAGATGCTGATTTCCTCCAATATCAAGGGGCGACGACCCAAGGTGCTGATAAACAGAAATCGATTAAACTGCGGCACGAGATACTTTTGAAAAAACTCTATAGATATGACCCATATTTCTATCGGTTAATGAACCCCGAGCCATCTCCAGAGGAGAGATTCCAAAATCTCTATGGAAAACTTGAAATACGATTTAAGAGTGATTTTAATAAGATTGATAAATGGCTGAAAAACAAATCCAGTCGTATAGAGTTTATAAACTGTAGATCTAGTCGAGGCACATTTAAGGAGTCACTACCAACGCATATTAGACATAGAATGCATCATCATGAACATCCTGAATATAAAAAATCCCAATTAGTTACCGCGATTAAAATTTTAGAAAGCGTTTTATAATTTCGCTTTCGTCCTTGTAGCCTCGAGCTGAAATATTTTTAAGGGGAGGAATTGCGGCGCGTCAACGAAGTTGGACGAAATTCGGCGGCCCTCCTTCGCCCCCAATGCGGGGTTACGGACGGGCAGGCAAGATTTAAAGAACCCCAACAGCAGAATAAATTCGCTACGAGGCAAGAATTTTAAAATAAAATTATGGCGTTCTAGGCGAAGGCGCAATGAAAGCTGGTTTGTGAATTGCAAATTTATATATAAAGATAATAAATATGGATAAAAGAAAAATAAAACAGACGTATACAGGACAAAAATTATTTTTCTACTTTGACGAAAATTTTCCAAAAAAAATAATTAATGAGTTGAAATCTGATAAAGGTTTCTCTAAGAAATTTGGGATTAGGTCTGCTATAGATATTAATAAAGGTAAGGATGACCGACAGCACTTCCAATATTGTAAAAAACTAGGTTATATGCTGGTGACGCTTGACGATGATTTTGTGAACGATAGAAAGTATCCTTTTGGCAAACTTCCCGGGATAATAGTGCTGTCTTTTTCAAAAAATAGTATAGGGAAAATTAAAATCGCCTTAAGCAGAATTGCATATTTTCTATCATTTTTCCCGTTCCCAAGAATATTCGCCGGAGATTCTAAGTTCCAAGTTAGCTTGACGAGATGTATTATGCGTGGACGAGATGTAAAAACGCGAGATGTAAAAACGTATGTTATTAAGCCGAGAGATACGGTTTATGAAGTAGGCAAAAAATTTGGTTACTTTTAATATACAGCCTTGAGCGAGAAAAGTTGTCAGGTGCCATTATTTTGTACAAAATTCGGCGGCAAGAATTCAAAAATAAAAAACTATGAAAAAATCCATCTTGGTCACTGGCGTTGCCGGGTCGGGGAAATCCGCGGTTAGCAAAAAGTTAAATGATTTGGGTTATAAGTCATACGACATAGAAGAGATTGAAGGATTGTTTAAAATGGTTAATAAAAATACCGGAGAGGTAGACGAGGATCACGAAAATAATGATTTGGAGAAAGTGAAAAACAGAGATTGGATTTGCGACGTAGAGAAATTTCAGGAAATTATCAAAAACGAACAAAGTAGCATTGCTTTTTATTGCGGCACCGCTTCCAATTTAGATGATCTGATATTACTTTTTGATAAAATAATATTACTTAAGTCTAGCCCTGATGTTATCAGGCAACGATTGAGTAGCCGCAAATCTGATTATTTTGGCGGGACAAAGGAAGTTCAGGATTGGGTGTTGAGCTGGAAGGATTGGTGGGAAGATATTGTGCGCAAGAAAGGTGCGATTATTATTAATGCCGATGGAAATTTGGAAGAGATGGCAAGGGAAATAATAAAAACTGTCAATTAATTTAATAAAATTTATGTCTCAAGTCATTTATTTCTTCCTCGGGGTGATTGTCGGAGCCGGGGCATTATATTATATAAAAAGCAGAGTAGGACAGGGCGAAGAGGCAGGCCCTAAGGGACCGGGGTTGATTGAAAAACAGGCCGAGGAAAAGCAGGCCAATAAAGAAAAGATTTTGGAATTTTTTACTTCGCATAATCAGGCGGCTAACAATGAAATTGAGGATTTTCTTGGAGTTTCTGATGCCACGGCCACCCGTTATCTGGATGAGCTGGAAAAAGAAGGCCGCATCAAACAGGTTGGCAAAACCGGCCGCAGTGTCTTCTATAAAAAGACCTGATTTATATTCAAATCCTAAACGGCTCAACGGTCAGCTACCGTTGAGCCGTTTGTCAAAATCCGCGCTTTCGCTTAAGTAGCTTTTGCTTTATAATAGAATAAGAGAAAAAGGGTGCCAGGTATGAAAATTTTTAACATTCAAGTTACCTTAAATCGCGCCATTCAGATATTACTTGCTTTTCTTTTTATTGTGAACGTTGGCGAAGGATTGTTTTCACCCTTTTTAGCTGTATTTATTGTCGGTTTCATATCCGGAGCAACTTTAAAAACGGCGGGTTTCGCTGTGGCCATTTATGCAATAGCAAAATCAGTTGTACAGATTCCTCTTGCTCGACGTTTAGACAAACAAGTCGGAGAGAGAGACGATTTTTATGTGATGATAACGGGTGCAATGTTAAGTATTTTGTATGCCTTCGGGTTTATTTTTATAAAGTTGCAATGGCATCTTTATTTATTATCAATTATTGGCGGCATCGGGGGAGCTTTTCTAATGGCTGCATATTATGGAATTTTTGCTCGACACGTAGATAAGGGAGCGGAGGGTTTTGAGTGGAGTCTATTTAGCGTTGGCGGGCTCACCCTCTCTGTCGCAATTGGAGGAGCAATCGGGGGAATTTTGGCAGATATATTTAGATTTATTTTTCTGATGGCAGGAATTTTAAATATAATTGCGACCGCCCTGCTTTTATTTCTTTATTCGCAATTATTCAAACCAACTACGCCGGAGACGCATCGGGGCGGGTCTGAGAAATAAATCTAAAAAGCCCGGCAATACTTAATTTGATAAACAATATGATTGTATATTCTTTTGGCGATTGTTGCCCTTTTTTGTTTTCTATATTTAATTTTTATGTTAAAATATAAGCAAGGCCGAATAAGCAGAAGTCGCGCCTTTTAGAATAATCTTAATTTTTAAACAAAGACGATGACATTTTCAAAATCAAAACCAAAAATTCTTTTTACCGCTTCCGAGGCGGCTCCTTTTGTAAAAATCGGCGGTTTGGGCGAGGTGATGAATTCTTTACCCAAAGCTTTGCGGGAGCTGGGTTATGACGCCCGCGTGATGATTCCTAAATACGCCTCCATAGACACTAATAAATTTCCTCTGGCGCAGGAAATTTTAGGGATAAAATCTTTAACAGACGACAGCGATCCCTACGATCTTTTGGTTTCAAATGTTTTAAAATATACTGACGAAGACGGCAATATTATCGCCTATTTTTTGGAGAATATGGAATATTACGAAAAGAGAGCCAATGTTTACGGCTACGGCGATGACACCGTTCGTTGGGTGCTTCTTTCAAAGGGCGTTTTGGAATTTTTAAAAAGGTCGGATTGGCGGCCCGACATCATTGTTGCCGCGGATTGGCAGACCGGCTTTATCCCCAGTTTGCTTCATTCAGATTATAAAGACGATCCCGTGCTTAGTAAAATTAAAGTCATTTTTTCAATCCATAATCTTCAGTTTCAAGGCCTGTTTGACCATCATTTTGTTTCGGAAATGGATTTTGATGCCGGCCAGTCAAAAATACCGGCTTTTTTTGACCCCAAGCTTCTAAAATTAAACGGCATGAGACGGGGAATTATGTTTGCCGACGC
>JAHIST010000009.1 GCA_018818145.1 Patescibacteria group bacterium | reverse complement strand
TAGGCGTTGCTTCACGTATGAACATCGGTCAAATTCTGGAAACTCATTTGGGCTGGGCGGCTAATGCTTTACATTTCAGGGCGCTTAGTCCTTCGCTTGACGGCGCGACCGAAGGAGACATAAAAGAGGAACTGAAAAAGGCCGGGTTTAGCGAAGACGGCAAAACAATTTTGTATGACGGCCGGACAGGTGAGGCTTTCGGGCAACGAGTTACAGTCGGTTATATTTATATGATGAAATTACACCATCTGGTTGAAGATAAAATTCACATGCGCTCCATCGGTCCTTATTCATTGATTACCCAGCAGCCGCTGGGCGGCAAAGCCCAATTTGGCGGCCAGCGTTTTGGTGAAATGGAAGTGTGGGCGCTGGAAGGTTACGGAGCAGCTTATACTTTGCAGGAAATGCTGACGATTAAATCAGACGATGTAGTCGGCCGAGCCAATGCTTACGACGCGATTATCCGCGGCCTGCCGATTAAAGCGCCTAATGTTCCGGCCTCCTTTAATGTCTTGGTATCGGAATTGAAAGCGCTGGGGTTGGGAGTGGAGTTGGTGGGAGTGAAAGAAGATAAGGAAGGAGAAGAATATGGTAAAGAAAATATAAGCAACACTTTTAATAAGTAGTGTTTTTAAAAATCCAAAATCTAAAGCTCAAATATCAAATCAAATCCCAAATCCAAACAACAAAAGAATAAATTAATTTGGATTTTAAGCTTTGAACTTGATTTGAAATTCTTGCCCGCCTAAATTTTTCATCTGAAAAATTTAGGCGGGTGAAGATTTTGATATTTAGATTTCTGTTTGTGTCTTATAAGGTTTCCGATTTCAAAGCAATAAAATTAAAACTGGCCTCACCCGAGGAAATTTTGTCGTGGTCGCATGGCGAAGTGACTAAACCCGAGACTATTAATTACCGAACACAAAAGCCGGAAAAAGATGGGCTGTTTTGCGAAAAGATTTTTGGACCGGAAAAAGACTGGGAGTGTTATTGCGGCAAATACCGGCGCATTCGCTATAAAGGCATTATTTGCGATAAATGCGGCGTTGAGGTAACGCGCGCCATTGTCCGTCGGGAGAGAATGGGCCATATTGCCTTGGCCGCGCCGGTTTCGCATATCTGGTTTTTGCGCGGCGTGCCTTCCAAAATAGGATTGATACTTGATATGTCGGTGCAGGATTTGGAAAAAGTTATTTATTTCGCCAGCTACATGGTAATTAAGGTTGACGAGGCGGCGCGCGAAGCCGCGCTGGTGCAGCTGGAAAAAGAATACAAGCAAAAAATCAAAAACCTGCCCACTTCGTCCGCGAAGCGAGGCGAGCCTTCCGAAACCAAAACGCAGGAAAAGCTGAATTTGAAAGAACAGCGCGATAAAAGCCTGGCCGAATTGAAAAGCCTAAGCCCCATGCAGATTCTGTCAGAAATAGATTATTATGATTTAAGCATGAAATACGCTCAAGTTTTTGAGGCGGGAATCGGCGGGGAGGCGGTCCGTAAAGCCTTAAGCCAAGTTGACCTCAATCTATTACGGGAAGAGCTTTTGATTGAAAAAGAAAAGACTTCCGATCTGGCCCAGAAAAAAGCCATAAAGCGGCTCCGGGTTGTTGAATCTTTACTGCGGGCAAAATTGCGGCCGGAGTGGATGGTTTTGACTGCGCTGCCCGTTTTGCCGCCCGATCTGCGGCCAATGGTTGCTCTGGACGGCGGCCGCTACGCCACCTCCGACCTCAATGATTTATACCGGCGGGTGATTAATCGCAATAATCGCCTGAAAAAATTAATTGAACTTAACGCGCCCGAAGTTATCTGCCGCAATGAGCGGCGCATGCTTCAGGAAGCGGTTGATGCCTTAATTGATAATTCTGCCCGGCGCGGCCAGGGTCCGGTTATGGCGGCTACCGGACAGAAGCGGCAATTGCGCTCTTTAGCCGACATGCTGAAAGGGAAACAGGGCAGGTTCCGGCAGAATCTTTTGGGCAAACGTGTTGATTATTCTGGCCGCTCGGTTATTGTTGTCGGTCCGGAGCTGAAAATTTATCAGTGCGGTTTGCCAAAACATATGGCGCTGGAATTATTCAAGCCTTTTGTCATTCAGAAGCTGGTTGAACGCGGCTTGGCTTACAATATTCGCGGCGCCGGCCACTTAATTGAACAGGAAACCGATGAGGTGTGGGAAATTTTAGACGAGGTAATTAAAGACAAGTATGTTTTGTTAAACCGCGCGCCGACTCTGCATCGTTTGGGTATCCAGGCGTTCAAGCCTGTTTTAATTGAAGGCTCGGCCATTCAAATCCATCCGTTGGTCTGCCGTGCTTTTAACGCCGATTTTGACGGGGACCAGATGGCCGTTCATTTGCCGTTAACCGGAGACGCGCAAGCGGAAGCCGGCAAAATTATGCTTTCGTCTTCAAATTTACTCAAGCCCGCCACCGGCGATCCGATTGCCGTTCCTACGCAGGATATGATTTTGGGCTGCTACTGGATGACAAAAATTACTGACGGCGTTAAGGGCGAGGGCAAATATTTTGCTTCGCCGCAGGAAGCCATTATGGCGTATCAGTTCGGCGGGGTTAATCTAAAAGCTAAAATAAAATTAAGCTCTTCTTCGATAAATCTGCGCGAAAAAGAAAAGGCGGAAAGCCCTAAATTTGTTGAAACATGCGTGGGCCGGATAATCTTTAATCAGATTTTGCCGTCCGAAATAGGCTACATTAACACGGAAATGAAGAAGAAAATTTTAAATGCGCTCATTTCAGAATTGATAGATAAATGCGGAGTTAAAAAAGCGGCCGAAATGCTGGATAAAATTAAAGAAATCGGTTTTGAATATTCAACCAATTCCGGCGTCTCCTGGGGGATGGATGATTTGCGCATTCCGCCCGAAAAGCAGCAGCTACTGGAGCGGGCTGAAAAAGAAGTGGAGGCCGTGCACCGGCAATATCTGGAAGGCTTGCTTAGCCGCGAAGAGAGGCGGGCGCGCATCATTGAAATCTGGTTTTCGGTAGTGGATGAAATCGGCAAGTTGGTTATCAAAGAACTTGACCCGGACGGGCCGGTCCATCTAATGATTGATTCCGGTTCCCGCGGTTCTTGGGGCCAGACTTCGCAGATGATGGGAATGAAGGGTCTCTTGACCAATCCGACGGGCGAGATTATTGAGTTGCCGGTCAAAAGCTCATTTAAGGAAGGGTTTAATGTTTTGGAATACTTTATTTCCACTCACGGCGCCAGAAAAGGTTCTTCTGACACGGCTCTACGCACTTCCACCGCCGGCTACTTGACTCGCCGCCTGGTTGATGTGGCTCAAGACATTGTTATTAAAGAAGTTGACTGCGGCGATAAAGAAGGAATTTATGTTTATCGGGAAGACGGAAAAGAGCTTGGCCGGCCGCTCGCTTCGCGGATTGCCGGTCGGGTTTCGGCTGAAGAAATCAGGAGCGGCGACAGAGTAATTTTGAAAAAGAATGCGCTGGTGGATAAGCAGACGGCCGAAAAAGTTGATAAATTAGGGTTGGATAAAGTAAAAGTTCGTTCGGTCATAACCTGTCAGTCGCGGCAAGGCATTTGCCAGATGTGTTATGGTTACGATTTAGGGCGCAATCAGCTGGTGAAGCTTGGCGAGGCGGTCGGTATTGTGACGGCGCAGGCCATTGGCGAACCGGGCACACAATTAACCATGAGAACTTTCCATACCGGAGGCGTGGCGGCCGGCGGTGACATTACTCAGGGTTTGCCGCGCGTGGAGGAAATTTTTGAGTGTCGTCCGCCAAAAGGCAAGGCTTTGGTTTCGGAAATTGACGGCAAGGTGGTTGAAATAAAAGAAGAGGGGGTCTCTCGCATCATTAAAATTGTTGGCCATGAAAAAGTGCCAATAAAAAATATTGAAGTCAGCACGGAAAAACCATCTAAAAAAACAGCTAAAAAAATTCTGGAAGAGCAGGTTCGCGAATACGCCGTGTCTCTGCGCGCTGGTTTATGGGTGGCTGAGGGAGATTTAGTTACCAAGGGCCAGCAATTAAACGAAGGCCATTTGGATTTGAAGGAGCTTTACAAATTAGCCGGCAAAGAAGAAGTTCAGCGCTATATCATCCGCGAAGTGCAGAATATCTATACTTCGCAGGGAGAAGGCATAAATGACAAACATATTGAAATCATTATCCGCCAGATGTTCACTCGCGTAAAAATAAAGGAAACCGGCAAAACCGGCGTGTTAATCGGTGACATTGTTGAAAAACAGCGCTTTTTACAGGAAAATGACAAAATAGAAGATAAAAAAGAAAAAGCGACTGGTTCGGAATTGTTAATGGGCATTTCTAAGGTTTCTTTGAGCACTGAAAGCTGGCTCTCGGCCGCTTCGTTCCAGGAAACCACGCGCGTGCTGATTAACGCGGCCATTCAAGCCAAAGAAGACCATTTGCGAGGCCTTAAAGAAAATGTCATTATCGGCAAACTGATTCCGGCCGGGACGGGTTATAAGCAGTTGGAAGAGGCGGAAGAAAAGAAAGAGGAAAATTAAAATTAAATTCAGGCGCCTCGTCCCCGCAAAATGCGGGGCGAGGCGCGCCTTTGATTATCCTTTGATTAATAGATTTTAACTGGTTGCTTGATTTTTTTAAATTGCGTATAATGAATATAGCAGTTACTTTTCTGGCAGCAGAAAAGTAACCAAAAGACTGCCGCGCGAGCATAAAGTTTTGATAAAATCGGACTCGCCTCGCCCCGTTAGATAGCTTTCAAATCTAACGGGGCGAGCTAAAATCACTATCCACACCCCGCTACGCGGGGTCCGACCATAACACGCGATTTTTTAACGCTTGGCTCGTCGCGATTTTATAACAAAACTTTTGCTATGCGCGGAGCTAAATTTCGTATGTCCAAAAAATTCAAAAGCAACTCTAAACCCAGAAGGCCATTATTGGATATAGGCGACGATACCAAAAAAGGAATTATTGCGGTAGCCCTTTTTGTGCTAGCCATTTTTACCATATTAAGCCGTTTTGATCTGGGCGGCCCGGCCGGCACGTATCTTTATGAGATTCTCGGCCGGCTTTTTGGCTGGGGATTTTTTTTGGTGCCGCTGGGTTTAATTTTGGCGGGCACGGCGATTTTCCGTTCGCTCCACAAAGCTATTTACGGAGCGCCTTTTATTGGCATCGGGCTTTTTGTCTTAAGCTTTTTGGGCCTGCTGCAGATGTTTTTTGCCAATAGAATTGAAGCCGGCAGGGGAGGCGGATACTTGGGCTTGGTCATTGCCTATCCTTTCGCCAAGTTGCTGGGCGTTTATGCCAGTTACATCATTTTAGTTGCGCTGTTGGTTATCGCCTTAATAATCGCCTTTGATTTTTCTTTGAAAAATTTAATTGGTAAACTTTTTGGCAAAAAAGAAGAGAAGGCGGAATTTGTTAAAGACGGGCAGCAGCCAAAAAAAGAGGAAGAGTCTTCGCCCTTTGACTCTTTTATGAAAAAAATTATGCCCTCGCCCAGTTTTAAGGTAAAAGGATTGGAAGAACAGGGGGCGGGTAAAGAGTCTAAGCGCGAACCGGAAAAAGTTGCCAAAAAAGACGATTTTATGCTGCTGCAAAGCAAGATGGTTATGGCTGATTATAAGTTTCCCTCCCCTGATTTATTGGAACCAGATTCGGGCGAACCCACTTCGGGCGACATTAAAGCCAACGCCAATATTATAAAACGGACGCTTCAGCATTTCGGAATTGAAGTGGAAATGGCGGAGGTCAATATCGGGCCGACGGTGACGCAGTATACTCTAAGGCCGGCGCAGGGCATAAAACTGTCAAAAATCACCACCTTGCAAAATGATTTGTCGCTGGCTTTAGCCGCGCACCCCATTCGTCTTGAAGCGCCGATTCCCGGTCGTTCGCTCGTGGGCATTGAGCTTCCCAATAAAGCCATGATGAAAGTGCGATTGAAAAATCTGATTGAGCAGGAAGAATTCAGGCATGACCACAAGATGTTGACTCTGGCTTTGGGCCGCGATGTTGCCGGCAATCCGGTTTTCGCCGGCCTGGAACGGATGCCGCACCTTTTAATCGCCGGCGCCACCGGCACGGGCAAAACCATTTGTCTAAATTCCATTATCATCAGTCTGCTCTACCGACAGGCGCCCAATTTTTTAAAACTTATTTTAATTGACCCCAAACGCGTTGAGTTCCCGATTTATAACGGCCTGCCCCATCTTTTGACTCCGGTTATTGTTGACGCCGATAAAACCGTTAACGCTTTGCGCTGGGCCGTTTCGGAAATGGAAAAGCGTTTTGAACTTTTGTCCGGACAGCAGGCGCGCGACATTATCGCTTACAACAAAAAATTTATTGACGGCGAGATTGAAGAGCCTCTGCCCTATATTATTATTGTTGTTGATGAGTTGGCCGATTTAATGGCTTCTCACGGCCGGGAAGTTGAAGCCTCGGTTGTTCGTCTGGCACAGATGTCGCGGGCAGTCGGCATTCATTTAATTTTAGCCACGCAGCGGCCTTCTGTAGAGGTTATTACCGGGTTGATTAAAGCCAACATTACTTCTCGTATCGCCTTTCAGGTTGCCTCTCAAATTGATTCGCGGACTATTTTAGATGGCGCGGGCGCCGAAAAACTGCTGGGCAACGGCGATATGCTGTTCCTTTCGGGCGATGTGGCCAAGCCGCGCCGCATTCAAGGGACCTTCCTTTCTGACAGAGAGACAAAAAAAGTGGCGGAATTTTTAAATAAACAAACTAAAGCTGAGTATGCCGAAGATATCACGCGGGCACGCTCGGAACAAGGGACAATCTGGAGCGGCGGAAGCACTGATGCCAGCAACATAGACGACGATTTGTATGAAAAGGCAAAAGAAACCGTTATTCAAAGCGGCAAGGCTTCCGCTTCTCTCCTGCAGCGCCGGTTGCGCGTGGGTTACGCCCGGGCTGCTAGGCTTTTGGACACGATGGAAGAGCAGGGAGTTGTCGGACCGGCTGACGGGGCCAAGCCGCGCGATGTTTTGGTAAAGGAAGTCAGAAATATACCGGGAAATCCCAAAATAAATGAGGACGAGGAAGTGATGGGAGAATATTAACATGTAACATGTAACAGAAAAACATGTAACAAAAATTCCATGCGTATTGTTATATGTTATATGTTTCATGTTTTATGAACTGTGGTTTTTACGGCTAAAAAAGTAGAATTGCCTACCTTTGGGGAAAAATTGAGAAAAGCGAGAGAGGAGGCTGGGTTTACGAGACAAAAAGTGACCCAGCTTTTAAATATTCAGGCAAAATATCTGGAAATATTGGAGCAGGGAGAAATTGAAAAAATGCCGGCCGAGGTTTATGTCAAGGGTTTTTTAAAAAAATACGTAAAAATTTTGGGAACCGATACGGATGCTTTGCTGGGCGAATATGAAAATGAAATTAAAATTGCGCAACACTTGAATAAACAGAAACACCAGTCGCTGCCTCGTTTGCATTTTCGTCGCTTCACCGTAACACCGAGATTTTTAGGCGTCATTTTTGGAATAATTATTTTTTTGCTGGTTGGCGGCTATCTTTTTTATCAGCTTAATTTTTTAATTAGTCCTCCAAGGTTGATTATTTTTGAGCCGGCCGGTGACATCGCGATTGAAAAAAATACGATTATTGTTAAGGGCCAAACCGAAGTCGGCGCCAAATTGACAATCAACGGCCAGCAGGTCTATATTAATAAAGACGGCGGTTTTGAGCAGGAGATAAATTTAAATCAAGGATTAAATTTAATTAAGATTGAAGCCACTAATCGCTTTGCCAAAAGCAGGGCAGAGACAAAGAAAATTTTAGTGAAATAAATTTTTAATTAATCAGATTATTAAATTACTATGACCAAACCACAAGATGGAGGGGAGAAGGAAGAAAAATTAAAAGCGCTGGAGATAGCGGTGAGCGAGATAAAAGAGAAGTTCGGCGAGGGGTCAATAATGAAGCTGGGCGAAGCGAGGCGGGTGGATGTGGACGTCATTCCAACCGGCTCTATTTCGCTTGATTTAGCCTTGGGAGTGGGCGGAATGCCCAAGGGCAGGGTAATAGAGATGTATGGGCCTGAATCCAGCGGTAAAACCACCGTGGCGTTGCACACCGTTGCCCAAGCCCAGAAACAGGGTGGCTTGGCGGCTTTTGTTGATGCTGAACATGCGCTGGATCCCGAATATGCCAAAAGGATTGGCGTTAAAATTGATGATTTGCTGATTTCTCAGCCTGATACGGGAGAGCAAGCCTTGGATATTGTGGAAAGTTTGGTGCGCTCGGCCGCGGTTGACGTGATTGTGGTGGATTCCGTGGCGGCTTTGACGCCGCGCGCCGAAATAGAGGGCGAGATGGGTCAGCAGCATATGGGTTTGCAAGCCAGATTAATGTCGCAGGCCTTAAGAAAATTAACCGCTATTGTGGCTAAGTCGGGCACGACCGTTATTTTCATCAACCAAATCCGAATGAAAATTGGTATTGTTTTTGGCAATCCGGAAGAAACTCCGGGCGGCAAAGCGCTGAAATTTTATTCCTCGGTGCGCATTGAAGTGAGGCGAAGCGCGCAGATAAAACAGGGAGAAAGCATTATTGGCAACCGCATTAAAGCCAAAGTGGTCAAAAATAAAGTCGCCGCGCCTTTTCGCACGGCAGAGTTTGACATTATGTATAACAAAGGAATTTCTTATGAGGGTGATGTGCTGAATTTAGGAATCAAATACGGATTGGTGAGCAAGGGCGGCTCCTGGTTTAATTATGGCGATATGAAATTGGGGCAGGGAACCGAAGGCGCCAAAAAATTCTTTGAAGAAAATCCAAAAGTCCTTAAAGAGATTGTAAATAAAATATTGGAAGCAGCGGAGAAGGAAGATAAAGAGGTTTTTGGGTAATTTCAGGAATAATTTTTAAGGAGGGTAATATAGAAAACGGCGACAGGTTGCTTTTATTAGAGTTCCTTTTTGCTTTTGGAAGTTGTGTAATAATTGGGACATATGTTCTTTTAAAATTAATAAAATCAAAAATAAATTCCGCAAAGAAACAACAAACGGGGATAAAGATTTCAAATCCGATTGAGCCAAAGTATTTTTAAAAGGAAGAATTTTATTAGGAGGTGGTAAAATGGAAAAGGAATATATTTGTCCGCGTTGCGGTGCAATTGGCACCAGAAATTCTTTGGCAAAACCGAATTTTAAATGCAGTCAGTGCGGGTTAGTTGAAAATTGGTTTTGGCGCAAGGAATTGATGAATTTGGATGACCCCGTTGAAGGTCAGTTAGCAATGGAAATTTATGCCGGCATGTGCGGGTATAAGGAAATTAAAAATGAGTAATGGCTTGAGCCAATTTGGACAAAATAAAAAATGCCTAAAACAAATAAGCCCGTCTGGGAAACCCAGTGGGCTCGTCTTTTTTTCAAAAACAGTTTTTATCTGGTCGTAAACGGCATCAGCGCCATGAAGCGCGCGCGCTTTATGGCTTGCGCTAGAGCGCGTTGGTGTTTTAAGCAAACGCCGCTGCGGCGGGGCGGCATTATTTTGGCCTGGCCCGTCAAAAACTGCCGCAGAAGCTCTGTGTTTTTATAATCAATATATTTAATGTTTTCTTTGCAAAAATGACAAGATTTGTCCATGGCACACGAAAAGCGCTAAGTCCCGCCTTGAGGGACATTACACGAATGCGCCTACACGAATACCTATTTGGATCATTCGGGTGGTAATTCGCGTCATTCGGGTCGCTATATTTTAGAACGGTATATCCTTAACATCTGTTTTTTCTTCTTTTTCTTCCTCAAAATTCATTCCTTCATCAGCATTAATAATTGGTATTTCTTCGCCAGCTGCCGCCGGTTGAGCCACGGGTTCCGGTGCTGACGGGCCGCCTTCGCCGGCTGCGCCGCGCGGACCCAGCTGCATATTTTCCATAATAATTTCTGTACGGTATCTTTTTAGCCCGTCTTGTCCTTGCCAGGAGCGGGTTTGCAGCCGCCCTTCAACCAAAACCATTTTGCCTTTGCTTAAATATCGGCTGCAAATGTCGGCGAGTTTGCCAAACGCCACTATATTATGAAATTCAACGCTTTGCTGTTTGCCGCCGTTTTTGTCGGTATAAAACCGGTTAGTCGCGATACCAAAATTGACTACCGATTGTCCGGAGGGCAAAGTTCTCAATTCCGGGTCACGGGTTAGATTTCCTAAAATAATGGCTTTGTTAAAATTCATACTACAAATATCTACAAAATTTATACCTACAAATCACTACAAATTTGTAGAGATTTGTAGCTTCTAATTTGTAGTTATTCTTTTAATATTTCTTCTAATTTTTTATCTAATTCCTCAATTTTTACTTTTTCGCCTTTGTCTTCTCCGGCCGGCATTGATGCGGCAGTAACTTTAGCTCGGCTCGGTCTTGATCTTGTCGGTTCCGGTTTCACGCCTTTTTTATTGATTATTAAAAACCTTAAAATACTGCTGTCTTGGCGCAGCTGGTTTTGCAGTTCGGCTATTTTTTCCGTTTCCATTTCAAATTCAAAAACAACATAACAGCCCGCCAGACGTTTTTTTACCGGATAGGCGAGTTTTTGTTTTTCTCTGATTTCTTCTTTCTTAATGCCGCCGCCCAGGTTCCCAATCAGACTGCGGACTTTGCCGATCGCCTCGTTATCAATACTTCCCGCCAAAGAGTCGGTAATAAATATTAGTTCGTACATATACCATATGCTATCAGAAAAAATTATTTTGGTCAAATATTTTTGTGTGGTATAATAAAAGTAATTTCCCCGCGCCTCCGCGCGCGGGGTCATTCTGAGGCGAGCGTAGCGAGCCGAAGAATCTAAATGATTAGATTCTTCGCTACGGTTAGCTTCGCTAACCCCCGTTCAGAATGACAATCGAAGGAGTC
>JAHIST010000008.1 GCA_018818145.1 Patescibacteria group bacterium | reverse complement strand
CCAATTAAATATTGCTTTTTAAAAATGCTTGCGTTAAAGTTTTTATGAGCGCGAAAATTGTCCTCGTGGCGGAACCCCGCACCAGAGCAAAAGCTCGGTGCGGGACAGGTTGGCAGATTTACCCCGCACTAATTTTGCTGGAGTGGCGGAATTGGCAGATTTACCCCGCACCTTTTCTGTTTTGTTTTAGGGCTTAAACTTAATTCAATTGGGGATGTGGCGGAATTGGCAGACGCGCTAGCCTTAGGAGCTAGTGGAGAAATCCATGAGAGTTCGACTCTCTCCATCCCCACAAAATTAGTCTAAAAAGGTGCGGGGCGCGCCAGCTTTACCCCGTTAGATAAACGGAGAGCCGCATCTAACGGGGCGAGGGAGCTGGTGGGGAAACCCTTGGGAGTTTTTACCCCATAGCGATCTGCCCGCAGGCGGATCTGCTACTGGGGCGACTCTCCCCCAAGGCACAAATAAGGGCATCATCTGAAAGTTAAGGCAAAACCTTGACTTTTTGTTTTGTTATGATATAATATACTATTACCTTTTCCCTTAAATAAGGGTAAAGCAGTCCTTAAAAAACTTAATATAGGAGGGACAAAATGGAAGCAATAAAAGGAATTATTCCTTGGGTTGTGTTTTTCGGGTTTCTGGGCATCTTGATCTATCTTTTTATCAAGCATGGGATTGTCAATATTGATCCTCAACACATCGTCATCAAAAGAAATGTTATAACTGGCGGTCTCAAAGAGCTGAAGCCGGGTCTAAGGTTTTTTATTCCGGGCGTTTACGAAAATTTCCAGCTGGTTGATTGCCGCCAAGTAATACTTGATCCTGAACCATTAATTGTTACCAGCCGAGAAGGCCAAAGGGTAAATGTTGACTACCAGTTGACTCTATGGGTTGATGGCTTTTTTGAAGAAGGCAAAGACGAGCTCTATGAAAAAGATCGATACAACAGGCGTGGAAAACTTATCGCCAAAAAAGGCGATATAAAAAATAGCTTTAAAAAGGGCGCTATAAAAAGAGGACAGGCCATCAAAGCAATTACTAAAATTGGCGAACAGATAGGAGCCGGACTGGAGAAACAAATCTCCCTGGAACAAACCAAAAAAAATCTGGAGATCATCGGGCTCAAAGAATCAAACGTTGCCATTCAAAATATGTTTGGCAACCTTCTTTTGGAAGAATTAATAGGGACAAAAAAACTTTTAACAATCAGTTGTCCTTATTGCGGCGATGAACTATTGGGAGGGAATCCTGACGCGAAACCACCCGTAGCGCCACAAACGACCTGCACGAATGATAAATGTGAAATGAAAACAAAAGAAAAAAAGCCGGTGCCCCCTGGTTTTTATGAGCGGTTAAGTTTCTCTTCCGGAATCAAATTACATAATGATCTGGGTGAAAGATATGGAATGGGATGCCTCCTAAAAATAAGGAATGTCTTTTACCCTATGGATCTTGTGGAAGCAGCCAGGGCCGAAAAAGTCGCCGAGTTACAAGGGTCAGCAACTAAAGCAAGATTTGGTAAAGAAGCAGAAGCCTTCGAAAATTTAATAAAAAAGACAAAGGCTAATCCAAATGTGGTCTATTTGGGCGGCAAGATCGCAGAGGCGATTCCAGAACTTATAGCCGCCTTAAAAGGAAGAGGACAGGAGAAAACAGAAAAACGAGAGAAAGGAGAGAAAAAATGACACTCATTTTCGGAAATATCGTTTTAGGATTATTGGTTGCTGCAATTTTGTTTCTCCTCTGGCAAAGAGGGAGGCTCCGCCGCGAACCAAAGGAAAAAACTGACGGAACCAAACCTCAGACCAAAGAAGGATGGAAAAAAGAATCCATACAGGCCTTATGGATTGGGGGATTGATAATTTTATTGGTCTGTATCCTCTGGTGGGAATATGTCCAAATCGCATTTTCCGAATATTTTTGGACATTTTTAGCCCTAGCCGTCGCTATCGCAATTTTATGCATAGCGGGCGATCCTAAACGATGGATAAGGCGCGGCCGTTTTTTCGCTTATGTAATTACGGCTGCTCTGCTTATCTGCTTGATTTTCTGGCCGGCGGCAAAAACGACCTTTCCTGGGCTCCAAAAAATAGAGAATGTAATTTTTCCGCCAACGCCACCGTCCAAAGACCAACAAAAGACGAAGCAGTCTTCCGCGCGAACGCCTACTAGTGGTTTCGCGCCGCGGCTGGACTGGTCAAGGGCGACGACTTATACCGCCATTGAAATTCCGGCGGGAACAAGAATTGCCACTCCAGCCAGATACAGAAGTGGCGATATGGTAAGGTTTGCCCAGTTGGGTCCCATCAGTGATTTCTGCTGGATCGGAACTCAACATACCGAACGTTTCACCCAGCGCGAAGTTATCTGGCGCGCTGGCAAAGGTTCGGGCGGACCTTGGCCAATAAGTTTACAGGGGGGACAACGACCCGTTCGGGTCGTAATTTCCGTCCTCCCTCGAAGTTCTTCGTAGTTAGTTTTACCCCCGATGGCGCGCAAATTTGCGTCATCGGGGTCTTTTTTAGTAACAAAGAAAAGAGAAAAACCAAAAAGCCCCCGCATTGCGAAGGGCTTTTTCTTTTCTAAAATATATATTCCAATAACGCGAACATCGATTAAAAGATTAAAACGGAATAGTAGGAGGACCGCCCGGGTTTAACCTAAAGTAAGTCCAAATAATCCCCACAATCCCCCAGGCTGCTCCGGCCACAGCCATTCCAATAATCCCCCAGATCATATGCTGTTTGCCTTTGCCCAGTTTTTCTTCGTCCCCGCCGGCGGTAATATATTGCACCACGCCCCAGATAAAGTAAAGCGTCATTAAAACAAATAAAATTGAGATAACAATGCCAAGAGTTGTCTTTACCTGCGTCAATAAGTTATCGATTTGGGCAGCTGCCACCAAAGGCAAAATTGCCGCCGGCACCAGCGCCGCTGCCACTCTTTTAGTTAATAGTTTCATTACTTATCACCTCCTTTCGCGAATTTTGTCTAAATTTTAAAGTTTAAAGTTTATTTTAAACGAATAAAATTTAGCTACAAAATTCAGCGCCTCGCCGAAGTCCCGCTAATCGGGACGCAGGCGGGCACAAGACTTTTTATGTTCCTATATAATTCTTAATCATCGTCACTATCCCCCAAGCCGCGCCCATTATGGCCATGCCAATAATTCCCCAAACCATATGCTTTTTGCCCTGTTCCAGTTTCTTCTCATCCCCGCCCGACACCACATACTGAATAATTCCCCAGATGAAATAGGCGGTGGCCAGAGAAAATAGCACCCCGATAACTAAATTCAAAGTGCCCTTGAGGCGGTTGATAAAACCGGTTAAAGTGCCGCCTTGACTGCCTCCCAGAAGCTCCTGAATATAAATAATCAAAATATTGCTGGCAAATACTATTCCCACGCCAATAGCCGTCCAGATAAAATTCTTTCTGGCAACCTGCAGTTTTTCGTCATTGCCCTGCGCCAGCACAAAGCGGAAACCGGCCAGAATAATCATAAAAACAGCCAGGGGCATGGCGATAAAATTGATGATAAAATTGGCTATATTGGTGATGCAGGTGCTGACACTGCTACAGCTCAAAAAGTTGGGCATAACCACATTGCCAATTCTGGTTTGCGGAACTTGCGGCACTGGCCCCGGGCCAGGGTCTTCAGGTCCTGGACCTGTGTCTGACAAACCACAAAACGAAGGAGAGCTGCCGCAATCATAGTCGCCCCAAAATTGAACGCCTTCGTGACCAGAACAATAATCAGGACAATCAATGTTTTGCGTACCGCTGGTGAAGGTGCCGTCGTTGCAACAACATTGCTGACAAGTTTCAGCTTCCTGCGAAAGCAAACTCATGCCGCCGTAAGCCGCACACCAGTATTCGCAGTACTGCTGCGGCGAAGAATACGGATAGCTTTCGGTAAAACTGGTTTGTTGGCCTTGGACGCAGGAACAATTATATCTTATCTGCGCCATCGCCCTTTCAGTAAATAAAAAACTAAATAGCAAAACTCCGCCTATAACCAAAAGGATAAAAACCGATAATTTTTTATAAAATTTATTTTTCAAAGTATCTAAATTATTTTGAATTAAAAATGTAATTTTTCCGCGTCAGTTCCGCGCCTGCCCCGTTAGATGCGCGAAGCGCTATCCAATGGGGCGAAGTTCCGCGTGGTTCCGCGGTTTTACGGGCACTGCGGCGGCTGCCACCAATTTTCCACCTGAAATCCAGCCACATTCTGGCCCAAAGTCACGATAATGGTGTTAACAATGACCCAGGAACCCAAAACAATGACTACGCCAATGGCCGTATTAATAATAATCGCTTTCGCTTTTTTGTAACGCTCCTCTGAACCGGCCGACGCTATCATCATTATACCACCAATCAAAAATAACAGTCCAGCCAGCGGCGGCATCGCCGTTCGCACAATAAACAAAGCGATGTTGCTTAACAGTTTCAACAGGTGGCAAACCGTACAAGCTTGCTCTCCCGGATTGCCGCAGGGCACCAGCCCTGCTGCCAAGCTGACTTTAGCAAAAAATAAATAAAGTAAAGGCAGAATTAATTTAAAATAGAATTGAATTTTGTTTTTCATATTATTGGCCTCCGGCCTGCTGTTTTTGCTGCATTAAAAGAGTTATTTGCTGGCTGGCGCCCTGGATCGCCTCTTTAATTGTTGTTTTATTGGCAACCACCGATTCAATCATCTGGGCAAAAATAGTTTCAATGGCTAAATTATCCACCTCCCACCAGGATTTGGCGATAAGCGCCTGGCGGGCAAAAACTCCTAAATTTTCGTCGCTGCTCTGCCAATCAATCAAATCGCGCCTAGCGGAAGGCTTTTGTGCGACCTCCAGATACGCTTTAAGATTTTCCTGGCTCGCCAGAAAATTCATAAAGGTCCAGGCATAGCCGGGATGCTTTGAAGTTTTGGAAGCTGCCAGCCCCCAATAATTGGCAAGGGACATCGCCCGGCTGTTTTTTGAAATCTGCGGCAGGGCGGCAACAGCAAAATTTAAATGCGGAGAACGGGCGCGAATCAAAGGAATCTGGTAGGAATAGCTGATCATCATGGCGGCCTTACCCTCAACAAAAGCGTCAAGCGAATAATGCTGATAGCTGTTCCAGGTATAAACTTTTTTTACGGGATTGGCGAAATTGGTATAAAAAAGCAAGGCTATCTCCCCCGGATAAATTGTTTGGCTATTGGCAGCGCTGACCCCCTGATCAAAAGCCGCCATTCTTTTGTCATCGGAAATCATTTTAGCGCCGCCTTGCATCATTAAAATGGACAAAATGTCGGTTGAACGATTAACATTTTGGGCCGTTCCCAGCGTCGCGCCGGCCAGCAAAATATTGTTTTTGGCGTCCTTTTTTGTCAGCAGCTCAACGTCGGCGTTAAACTCATCCCAAATTGCCGGCGGACTCGCAATGCCGGCTGAATTCAGTAAATCTTTGTTATAAAAAAGAGCCAGAGTGTCCACCGACAAAGGAAGCGCGTAAACATTGTCTTTATAAATAAAGTCTTGAGTGACGACATCCACAAAAGCATCTCTAATTTGTTTGACGGTTATCACTGATTCTGGCGCCGCGGACAATTTATCAATGTGCTTGGGCAGCCAGGCGTTGTTGATAAAGAAAATATCCGGACCGCGACCGGCCGCCAAAGCGTCAATTAAATCTTTTTCATAAGTGGCGACATTTTTTTTATAATAATTGATGGTGATGAAAGGATACTGCTGCTGGAATTTCGCGATAAGTGGCCGATAAATATCGGAGTTGTCAAAAACGCCCCAAAATTCCACAGTAAAAGGCTCGGGCGCGGATGGTTTGCGGAAAAAAACGAAAGCTAAAATGGCGCCGATCACCAAAACAGCGGCCACGACAACAATTATTAATGTTTTTTTACTTCCCATTTTTTAAAATTGTAGCTTATATTTTCTCACTGCTTGGTGAAAATTAAGCCGAAGTGATATTCGCCGGCGTCAAAAGATCGCTCAAACGAAAAGCCTTGTTCCTGGACCAGATTTTTGGCCTCTTCAGCCGAAATTCGCCAGCCCTCCTGCGGGCCGATGGCTTTTTTTTCGGGCAACCAGTCAATTAATTCCAGCCTTCCTCCGTCTTTTAGCGCCCGCCTCGCTTCTTTTATTATATCCGATTTCTTTTGAGACTGAAACAAAACATTGTGGATTAAAACCAAATCAACCGAGTCGCCGGGAGTTTTGGAGCCGCCAGAGATTTCCAGATTGCCCCGCAATGTCTGGATATTCAAAAGATTTTCCATCTGAGCGCGGGAACGCACCACCTCCAGGGCTTCGGCTAAAACATCAACGGCGTAAACTTTGCCTTCCGGCCCTATCGTCTTGGCCACGGGAACCGTAAAATAGCCGTGGCCGCAACCAGAATCAGCCACTTTCATGCCCTCTTCAATGCCCAGCTGGGCCAAGACTTTTTCGGGCTGGATAAAACCGCCCGAACCCTTTGGAAACTCAACCATACAAAATTAAATTATCCTGAATTATAAGATGGGCTTTTCCGCGTCGTTCAGCGTAGAAGATCCGCGTAGTTCAGCGGAGACTTTATCGCGGAACAGCGCGGAACATAAGCGCGGAAAAACGCGGAGATGTAGTTTTGTAATTCAATGATATTATAAGCACGTTATTGACGCCGCCTTGTCCCCTTCTCCCAGCCGCATAATCCGCACTCCTTGAGTCGCCCGGCTCAAAAGAGAAATGGAACCCAGCGCCGTTCTGATAACCTGGCCTTGCTGCGAAATAACGATTAAATCTTCTTCGCCGGCCGCCAAAATTTTAATTCCGACAATCCGCCCGGTTTTTTGGGTGACTTGCGCCGCTTTAATGCCCGAGCCGCCGCGGCGCTGAATCTTAAACTGCTTCAGATTTGTTTTTTTGCCATAGCCATTTTCCATCACCACTAAAAGCTGGGCTTGCGCGCTGTCTTTGGCGCTGATAACTTCCATCCCGATTACTTCATCATTTTTCTTCAGATGAATGCCGCGCACGCCTCCGGCCGCGCGCCCCATCGGCCGGGCGTCCTTTTCTTTGAAATGAATGCTCTGCCCCAAAACCGTCACCAAAATTATTTCGTCGGAACCGGAAGAAGCTTTAACCCAGCGCAATTCGTCGCCTTTTGTTAAATTGATAGCGATTAATCCGGAACGACGCACATTAATAAAATCTTCAATGGGTGTTTTTTTAATTATACCACTCTTTGTCATCATCACCAGATAGTTTTCTCCACCGTTGGCGCCGCCCGGAACTACCGCTTTTTTCTTATTTTTTATGTTCTCCTTCAGCGCCACCAGCGCGTTGACTTCCTCTTTGGGAGCTAACTGCAAAAAATTAACTATTGCCTGCCCGCGGGCGACGCGGCTGGCTTCGGGAATTTCATAAGCCTTGGTTT
>JAHIST010000007.1 GCA_018818145.1 Patescibacteria group bacterium | reverse complement strand
CCGCCGCCGTCTCCGTCGTCACTGCCGCCGCCCCCCCCGCCTCCGTCAGCGTGGGCTGTCCCGTTCCAGCCGTTTCCGTGAGACTGGCCGTCGTCTCCGCCGGCCCCGCCCGCGCCTCCGGAACCGGCGTTCCCGGCGCCTCCGGCGCCGCCGACGCTGTTGGCGACTCCGTTAGAACCGTTGACTCCGTTGCCATGCGGTCCTCCCGCTCCTCCTCCGCCACCGCCCACATCGCCGTTTGTATCCCCGGTACCGCCGGTGCCGCCTATCTTTTCCACATCGCAAATGCCGCCGTTGCAGGTTGTGTCGGCAGTAGTGCCTCCGGCTCCGCCGGTATAGGGCGAATCAACCATGCCCGCTTTGCCTCCGGCAACAATCATTGTTGTCGTGCCGAAAGTTGTATTCTCGCCATCTATGTTTTCGTTGACTTGAGCCGCGATATAAATGGTATATTGAACTCCCGGAGTAACTGAAAAAGTGGAAGAAGCGAACGCGCCTCCTCCGCCTCCTCCGCCTCCGGCGTTACTCGCGTCTGCTCCTGCTCCACCGCCGCCCCAGCAGGCCACAATGGCGGTACTTACACCGGCGGGAACCACCCACGAACCAAAGCCATTAGTAGTGTTTTCTGCGCGGGTAAATGCAACGGTTGCCCACGCGGCTTCTGTTTTTTCTGTCTTTTCCCAGATCAGGAAATAACCGCCGGCGATTAGTCCGGCGATAAGGCCGGCGACAATAAAAAATTTCGGATAGTGTTTTTTGTTTTTGAGCAAGCGTTTGGAATTTGTGAGTAGGTTTTTCATAATGATAACTTTCTAATATTTCTAATATTTTTAAGTCTGTTGAAGTTTAACTTCAACAAGTCCTAATTTATATTATACATTTATATTCTACCATCATTATTTGATTATCCACATAAGGTATTGACCCCGTTAGAAGTCGCGGACGCTTGTTTGTGTAAAATAGACCATTAAGACCTTTAAATTATTGATTTTTATAACATCTTTGTTTATCCGCATGATTGCGTTCGCGTCCTACTTCTAACGGGGTTGACATTATTTTTGGGGGTGCTATCATGTAATTACATTCGGGATTTTCCCGCGACCTCCCGCAAGGGAGGGTCATCGGTAAAGAGGCGCGCATACGCCTCTTTTACGTTTTTAAAGTCTTCCCCGTCCAATGTTCCCATTTTCCTGTCTAATCGTTTGTAGCTAAATACGCGCGCTTGATTTAGCATCGCAACCTCGTCAATCCCCTGATGTTTAAAAGCGGCATACCAACTGCCTTCCCGCGCATGCGTAGTGGTCGGAATGCCAAGAAAGGAAATTCTTCCGAACTTTTTTAACACAACGACCGGCCGGGTAAAATTAACGCCTTTGCCGCTTGTTTCGGTTCCTATGTTTTCACTGGCAGAACACCACCATAAATCACCCTCCGAAATCAGCGGCGGCTGATGAACGGCGCCATCAAGCGCTTTTTTTCTTTCATTCCATTTGTCGAAATCTTTTTTCATAACTCTTTTTAATATTTTAACATAAAACCTCCGGCTGAATTTGCGCGATTTTTGAAACCAGCGAATTCGGACGTCCGACATCCGACAGCGGCGCGTAAAAATATGAAATGACCAGCGAAAAAGCCGCGAAAAAAACAAAAGTTTTTTTCAGAATTTTTATCAATTTTTTATTTATCCACATGGGATATTGACTAGAAAACAGTACTCTGGCGCGAATTCAAACTTGAACTGCACCACCAAATATCGCCCTGCTTGAAAATTATTCTGCTCTGCTTATTCCACAAAATGATTTTTAAATCACACCATTTATTCAAATCATTTGATTTATTTTTCATAGACTATTGCATACTATATTATACCACAGGCGCGCTAAAACATCTCTGTGGATAAGAAAATTCCGCTTACGGGCCGCTTACGGGATAGTAAAAATCCGTGAAACACCCGATGAATCCTTCGTGAAACCTCCGCCGACATCGCCCGCTTCGCCCGCCTCGCGGCAAGGCGGGCCGCGGGGCGGGCAAGTCGTTGAGGTAAAGGTGTCAGGTACTTTTTTGGCTATCTAATAGTACCTGACACCTTTGCTTTCTTAAAATATGGGGATTTGTTCGGAAACAACATTACAAAACATTGATAAATCCCCACGCCTATGCATAATAGGTGTGGGGATAAAAACCGCGGAACTCCTTGCGCTTGCGGTATAGTTCTTCGGTCAGTCCGCCTTCGCGCATATGCTTGTCTTTTAAAGAAATAACCAGCTTGTCAATTAAATAGTTGGCTTGATTGATTAAGGTGATTAAAAGGTTAGCCGCTTTTTCGGGATTATCGGGGAGATTGGGGAAATTGGGGATATTGGGGAGGACGGAATTTTTCTTCAGAATCTCCCAAATCTCCCCTATCTCCCTAATTTCCCTAATCGCTTTCTCCCGCGGCCAAAGTTTCAAATTCCTCTGCCGCAAAAAAGAATGGTAATCTTTCAAAAGCTCTTCCAGCGAACCGCGGGCGATTCCACAAAGCTTAATATATCCTTTCATCCCTTCCTGCTGATTGCCTTCCAAAATATTTTGCATCCCCGAACGCGCCGCCTGAATCATTTGGTCATAAGTTCGCGAGGATTTTCCTATCCAGCGATCGCAAAATTCAACAGTATAGTCATAAATCGGGACGGTTATTTTATAAGCGAGCAGGTATTCATAACCTGCCCGCTTTTTATTTTGATTATTCTGCATAATTTTTCTTCTCCCCTAATTTCCCTAATTTCCCTTATTTCTAAAACTTCGCCTTTCTCGCCCCGTTAGAAGTTTTCCGCAGACTTCCTCCTTTTTGTAAAAATAAGCCGTAGGCGAATTCGCCAATAAACCATTATCTGATTAAATTGTCGGCTGAACTTCTAACGGGGCGAGCGCCAAGATTATAAAGCCGCAAAAAATAATGGTACCGGGCACCTTTTTTCGCCCCTTGACAAGCGGCTGTCAATGGAATTAGAATTAAATTATGAAAAAAGAGAAATTTATCACAAAAAAATATTTAGATAAGAAACTGGATGAGCATACTGGAATTATTACTCAAACCATCATTACGGCCGTAGATGGTGTTGTAACGAAAAGATTTGCGGTTTTTGGGCAAGAAATGGACAGAAAGATTGAAAAATCAGAAGAAAGATTAGGCAAGAAGATTGATAATGTCCAAACCTTAATTGACGGCTACGTCAAAGCGCAGGAAGATTTCAAAGAAGAATTTGTTATTATGAAAGAAGAAGTGAAGCAGATGAAGAAAGTTATTCAGGAAAAACTTGGCATAGAAATTCGGGCGATTTAATATACAGATATGTTCTGATTTTGTTAATCGGGCGCAAAGCTCGGTTTTTTATTTTCCATATTTTTACGGAGGACTGTCCTCCGATGAATTATTAGAATGTCGCCTTTCTCGCCCCGTTAGAAGTTTTCCGCAGACTTTATCTTTTTTGTAAAAATAAGCCGTAGGCGGATTCGCCAATAAACCATTATCTGATTAAATTGTCGGCTGAACTTCTAACGGGGCAAGCCCCTTATTGTTAAAATTTAACTTTTCTACTCCCAATCTGATAAAGTTGCAAAACCTCATCAGCACTTAAAGCTCTGTTGTAAACACGGACTTCGTCAATGAGGCCGTCGAAATACGTGACTCCTCCAATAGAAAAGGAGTTGGCGTTTGCTGCTAAGGTATTACCCCGTGCCGTTGGGCCATCTTCCAATATACCGTTTAAATATAAATTCATAAAACTTCCATTCCATGTTCCCACTAAATAATACCAAGCGCCAGGTTGTAAACTTGTACTCGTATACAGATAAGTATTGCCTCCATCTGTCACTAATCCCCACTCAACCGTATCAGCATCCTCACCAACAACCTGCCAAGAACTTGGTTTGCGCATAATTACTTCGTTAGTTGCTAAAGAATTGAATTTAAACCAAGCGGCAAAAGAATAACCATTGTTGGTAGTACCATTTTTCCCGGGAAAATTAGACGAAAGGTTAGCATCCGTCCTTACAACATAATCATCCACCCCATCAAAAGAGAGCGCTTGGCCGGAGATGCCGATGGCGGGAGAAGAGGAACGCGACATATTGGTCATTGTGCCGGTGTTGTTGTTGCCGGATTTGTCAGCCGTGGTGCCGGCCGTAGCGGATGTCCAGGTGGTATCCTGCCCATTAAAAGTCCAATTGCCCACTAAACCCGAAGTCGGACCGGCTAAAGTTATGGGCGTATTGACTTTCATCCGCGCCGCGCCGGCGCGGTATTGCTCGGCGATTTCGCTCGCCGATAAAACGCGGTTATAAATGCGGACTTCGTCAATGGGGCCATTAAATTCTGTATTTTCATTATATCGCCCGATATTTAAACTTCTGGCATTATTAAAAATAGAAGTAACAGTATTGGTATCTGTATCGCATTGGGAACCGTTTTTATAGTAGATAATATTTCCTGAATCAAAAGTGACTGTGATATAAGTCCACTCACCATTAGAAGTAAAACCGCAATCATTAACTGAAGAATCTGTGTCGCTTCCTTCGCCATCAGCTGATAAAATAACCCCAATCTCATTTGTTGTCTGAGTCCTAACAGCATAACCCCTTCCCCCTGAAGCCCCAAGGTATTTAGAAACAAGACCACTATTTTCAATTACACTCGTTTGATTACCCCAGACAGAAATCGTAAAAGCGGTAGAAAAATCTAAAGAGTCGTCGGGATTATCAGCCACGCTCACGTAATCATCCGACCCGTCAAAGGAGAGGGCTTGGCCGGAGATGCCGGGGACTTTTTTCACGCCGCCGTAAAGCGTCCCGGTGTTGTTATTGCCTGAATCATCCAGCGCCTGCCCTGAGTTCATCGAAGGGCCGTCAAAAGACCAGTAGCCGACCAAGGAAGAATCCTTGAACCGGCCGGAAAGCGGGGTGTTGATTTGGGTGGTGCGCGCCACTTCGTCCGCGCCAATGTCCCAGGCCCCGGTTTCAGGACGCGATTCGCCGTCGATGTCCGTCCCCAGTGTCATTCCGGCCAGCGAGCCGGAATCCAGAGTCAAATTCGCTCCCCCTCCCCTCGCCGCCGAATCGCCAACTCGCAAATGAAAATCTTTATTCGCCGCGTCAACGAATTGAACCGTCACGCCGTTTTTGGGATTTGACCCCGGCGCGTCGGTTTGAGTGGGACCAGAAAGATTGTTGGTGCTGGAAGCATGAAAAGTGCCGGAATAATTATCGGTGTTGTTATAGGAAATGTTGTTTTTGGCTACATTATTGCTCGTGTCAACTACAAATCCTTGATATGAGTTATAAACTGTATTGTTGTAAACGTAAGCTGCCCAGCCCGCTCTCAACCACATACCCTTCACGTCAGCGGAATCTCTGATAAAATCATAAATGATATTATTCCATATTTTAGCGGAACGGCTACCGCTGGCATTCCAATTCGCTATAATTCCATAATTATTTCCCGACGAACCACTAAGAACGCCAACTATAAGGTTATTTGAAATTCTAATATCACAAGGGTCAGTAGCGGTTAAAGCAATTCCATAATCAAAAGTGCCAGTGCTAGTAAGCTTAATCTGTAAACCATCCACCCTAACATATTCTTCACTAATGCTTAAAGGAGTTTGTTCACTCACCTCCAACCGATACTTCCCCGTATCCCACTTCCCACTATGCCGGTATGATTCATTCGGGTCTGTCCAGATTTTGATGTAGCGGGTGGCGTCGGTGGTCCAGCCGGTAATGGTGACGGCGACAGTGTCAGCGGTAGAGGTGGCAGTGGCGTGCCGGCAGGTGGCAACGCGGATTTGGTTGAGCGCGGTCAGGTCGGCCTGCTGTCCGGCTTCCCAAGCGTTTAAGGACAAATAATCGGCGTAGCCGCCGGTGTCCACGGTCTTTACGACTTCGGTGGGAGAGCCTTGGGCGATGACGGGCGAAATAACCGAGCGGGCTATAGTGAGTAAAGCTTTTTTGGTTTTTTCATATATAGCGACGCGAAAAGGAAGTTTAACGACACCGTCCCGCCCGGAATTACAAATGTCAAATTTCAAATTACAAATCAATGACCAATGACTAAAATCCAAATAACTTAATAATCTATCTTTGAAATTTGGGCTTTGGATTTGATTTGACATTTGAGCTTTGTCATTTGGATTTACATTAAGCGATATTCCCGTCTTTTTATCTATAATATTTGACAAGTCAATTTCGGGCAGGCGGTCAAGCTGTTGGAAGGAGCGGACTTTTAAGATGTCGCGGTCGGAGAGAAATTGGGCGTAGTCAAGGCCCACTTGACGGCGGAGGAGAAGCTTTTGTTGTTCTCTTTCTTTCGTCATCCCCGACCTGATCGGGGATCCAGAAATGATTTCAGATTCTTTCTGGATTCCCGCCTGCGCGGGAATGACAGAAGGAGTATATTCCGGCTCCAACAGCATCTTTTTCTCCTCCTCCGTTAATTTGTGCGGATAATACACCGGCAAGAGTTGCGTTCGCTCCTCGTTCCCCAGAAAATTGCCATGACCGAATCTTTCACAGAGCGTCTGGCCGTCTCTTATTTCCACGATATCTCCTGCTTCGTATCGGCCTTCGCCCACTCCCGTGGCAATTGGCTTAATCAGCAGAATCTCGCCGTCTTTGTAATCGCAGGCAGAAAGCTGGGCGCCGGAAGCCAGCCAGTCTCTGACCATCTCAAAAAGCCCGGCCGGCAGGCCGATGCGCTTGGCAAAAGTGGACTGGGACAAAATCAAAACCACCAGCACAAGCAGGATAACAGAAGCAAGAAGGATTTTTTGGAAAGAGGAAAGCTTCATAAAAAAGGGGAGGAACTTAAGGGAGATTTAAGGGAATTATTAAGGGAGGTTTATTTTCTCCAATTCAATTTATCCCGTTACATCCAGAAAATCTTTGCTTCTGAACAAAGAAAGAATGGAAAGTAAAAAAAGATAATTTCTAGAATACTTCAACCTTTAGGGCGGATGTAACGGGATTTATCGCGGACTTTGGCTTTCTCTATTTCATAGCCGCGTTTTTCGGAAATTAATTTTTGCTCCAGCTCGCCCTGTTAGAAGTTTTCCGCAGACTTTCTTTTTTTGTAGAACCAAGCCGCAGGCGAAATCGCCGATGAACTACTCTTTTAATTAAATTGCTGGCTGGACTTCTAACAGGGTAAACCAACAAGTTTTCGCAAAAGCCAGTCCGTTTTATTTATCAATTCCAGAAACATCTCATAAGTAAGGCATTCCGATTTAAGGGATTTTAAGGGTTCGCAGTAAGGGTGACCGGGACTATCGGGCTCGCCCTTAACTTTAAGGGATGATAAGGGTTGATAAGGGATGGTATTTTCCTTAAGTTCCCCCTTAAAATCTCCCTTAAATTTTCCCTTATAAATTCCAAGGTCAATCCCAATATCCAGCAGACTGCTTCCCTTAACGGACTTAATCATTCCGTCTGCCAGACAATCTCTGAAATCTCCGCCAACTTCCTCCAAGCTCGCCTGAGAAAAACCTATAAATTCCAAATACTGCGATGTGGTCGGTCTTTTAAAGCCCTCTTCAATGTTTCTTTTTACCGACCGCGCCGCGTCATCAAGTTGAGTCCTGCGCCGAAATTCAGAAGCCGGCAAAAAGGCGGTAAATTTTCTGATGAGCACCCTTAAGAGTGCCGCATTCTGCCAAACCGCTAAACTCTGAAAACCTTTTGGGTCGTTCCAGGCGCGCGTCAGTTGCTGCGG
>JAHIST010000099.1 GCA_018818145.1 Patescibacteria group bacterium | reverse complement strand
CGCCGTCTGCAGTTGTTGAAAAAACACCGGGAGTTGAAGTTCCGATCGCCACCTTAATCGTCTTTGAGCCCAGAGGAGTTAGCCCTTCATCCAAATAAAGAGTGCCGGAAATGGTGATGGTAGACGCACCTCCGCTAATGATTATTTTGCTTGAATCTTCCGTCAGGCCGTCAATGGTGGCCAAGGCCGGACGCGGTATGAATACAAAAATAAAAACAGCCAGCGCGAAAAACGCGAAAATATAAAAAGATTTTTGCGGAACTCGAAAAATTTTTTTGTATAATCTTCTATTCATTATTTCTCAACTTTTGTTATCCACATTGACATTATTTTTTGGGGTGCTACATTAATAATGTGATTTCATCCCGAATTTATTTCGGGGCTTTTTTATTGCAAAATACCATTCGTTATTATAAAATGTTTTGCGAACTTGTTTATTTTTAAATAAAACTATTTTTGTTGTATTTCTCATAATTCTTTTTTCATGATTTCAAAATTGACGACGTACCGCGTCGTGAAATTTTTCCAAATTGACATATTTTGCCGTAATCTCCGTCGGCATGAACATACTTCCTGAAATTCTTTGACAGCTTTTGGATAAGCAATTTGCGCCGGATCCGGTAAGTTTTATAATGCTTCATTGTCCCTAGATACGAATTCGTGCTTGATATAAATTGTTTAATCTCTTCTTCGGAAAGTTTATTTCCGTTTTTTTCCAAATAATCGTTCCAATAAATAATTTTTTTGTAAAAATTGCCCTTGGTTTGATTCTTGATGTAAATCCGGTATGGCTTTATCACCGCCCCCAAAAAACTTACTCCTTTGCTAAAATGCTGTAAATATATTTTCTTGTCGTGGAGCTCAAGCCCTAAATTTTCCCGCAAATATCCGCGCAACGCGGAAATAATTGATTTTAAATATTCTTTGTCCCGATGAACTATAACCATATCGTCAACGTAGCGGCCGTAATATCGGCAGCCGAGCCTGAATTTCACAAAATGATCAAAGTCGTTCAGGTATATATTGCCGAACAGCTGCGAAGTAAGATTACCGATGGGAAATCCTTTATTTTTGCGGGCGTCGTAATAGGCCCTGAACAAATCACATAAAAGTTTATCTGTGCGCATTTTGTTTTTGATTAGCCAGTTCTTGACGCAACGGACAGAAAAACCGTTTGCCCGATTGTTGTTGTTAGCCGGATTCACGTTGGACGCATTGAAGTTGAGGTTATAAGCGTTCGTACTGTTCGGACTACTCGACCAATAGTTGCCGTTCGTACCCTGATTGTTGAGCGTGGCATCGTTGTAATTGCGGTAGCCGGCCGCGCTATAATAATCACTTTACTCATCTTATAGTCCTTAAAGCGGAAGATAAGATTGACTTTCGCCCATTCCTTGCGCTGTTTTAAGGCGCGAGGGGATTATTGAACTGGCAAGGGCGCACCCGCCTTTGTTTCGGCAAAAGACGGCTCTGGCCCGTATTTAATTTTATTTTTTGCTTCCCATAAACTAAGCTGTTTAGAAACTGATTCGACCTTTTCGTTAAGATAAACGAATTTTTTGAAACCTAACTGCTTTAAATCTTTAAGAACTCTAAGCAAAAACCGAATTGTTTCCACCTTTTCCCGGGCTTCTCCAATGTGTTTGCCTCTTTCGACAAAACTCTTATTGGCGCGGTAAATGCATATTATCATTTCCATGGTTTCGTTTTTTATCTTTTCGCCTATCGTAAATCTGTAATCGCGCGAAAAGCTATTCGCCGTCTGGAACAATTCCAAAATTAAATCATAACTTGTTTTGTATACCGGTAGATGATCGTAAGTGGCCATAAAATTTATTAAAAGAGTCTAAAAAATCAAAAGAGTCGGATCAGTTCCTGACGCAACGGACAGAAAAACCGTTTACCCGATAGAGGTTGTAAGCCGGAGTCACGAAGGACGCATCGAAGTTGAGGTAATAAGCGAGCGTACTGTCCGGACTACTCGACCAATAGTAGCCGTACGTACCCTGACTGTAGAGCGTGGCATCGGCGTAATTGCGGTAGCCGGCCGCGGGAAGTTTCAAAATAGAGCTGGCCGCTGAATTAAGACAGTTGGAACTGCAATTGCTAAGATAATACCCCGGATTATTGGGGTCCGGCGTATTTGCCATAGCGGTTGCCCATTCCGATACTGTTCCTCCGGTCGGCACGTGCCAGCCGCTCGGGCAAGGATTATTGGTATAGCTCGGCGCCTGCCAAAGGGTTTCAACCGCCGGATTTAGCCAGTTAGTAAAACTATAAATAAAATTGCTGTGGCCGGGAACATAATTGCTTGCTTGGACATTGGTGGTGCCGCTCGTAGAAATCTGGTGTCCGTCGTAAAGCCTGCCCCATTGATAATAATCGCCGTAAGAAAGGGTATCGTCGTACGCGGTGGCCACCTGCGAAGCGCCGAGATTGCGGGTCATCCAGCATTGGGAGCCGACCAGCACCGTGCCGTAAGTCTGGCCGTCGTCCAAACCGGTAACATCGCCGCCGCAGATAAACGGCGTATCCCAATAACTGGTCTGGTTGCTTTCGGGAACTTCGCTTGAATCCGTGGTAATCATATACATAAATCCTTCGGTAGCGCCCGGGGCAATCACGACATCTCCGGCGTCGGTGTTGGTGATAAACACATCATTGCTTCCAAAATCCGCCCCGCTCCAGGCGACAGCGCAAGTGGTGGCGCCGTTGTCGAAACCGACATCTCTAAATTGACAGGAGAGGCCCAAAGTCGGGCTGGCGCCGGCCCATCCGCCTTTCACATCCATATGGCCGATAATTTCATAAATCCCGTTCATCTTCAGCGAAGCGTATCCCGAATTTTTCAGCAAAACCTGCACCCGGTATTGGGTGTTGGCCGAAATACTGCCGGAACCGCAGGAAACGGCTGAACTATTATCGTCGGTCAAAGACGCGGAGCAAACAAGGTCCTCGGGGCCTTCGCTCCAAGCCAAAGTTGAAGTGGCGTAAACCCTGAAATCATCCGAGCCCGTGTTCCACGAAGGATCACCCAACTCGTAAGTCACCGTGCACTTGCCGCTGGCGCCGTTGGATTCAGTGCCGCCAGCGTTATCT
>JAHIST010000098.1 GCA_018818145.1 Patescibacteria group bacterium | reverse complement strand
TTGCCCGCCCTCGGCCGAGCCGAGGCGAGGCCGGGGGCATTTGAGCTTTGGCATTTGGATTTTTATGGTCAATGGACACCAGCCATACTTATTTGATATAATATAAAAGGTAATTTAAATAAGTAATATTTACAAATTTATGGCTCAAGATCAAAAAAAGATTTTATTAGTGGAGGACGATAGATTTCTTTCGGAAATGTATGTTAATAAATTAACCGGAAGCGGATTTGCGGTGGAGACTGCCGGCGACGGGCAAGAAGCCTTAAACAGGGTCAAAGAATATCGGCCCGATCTTGTTTTGCTGGATATAGTTTTGCCCAAAATGGACGGTTTTGAGGTTTTGCAGTCTTTGAAAAAGGATGACCGGGATAGAAATATTCCCGTTATACTTTTAACCAATCTGGGCCAGAAAGAAGAGGTGGAAAAAGGCCTGAAACTGGGAGCGAGAGATTACATCATCAAGGCGCATTTTACTCCGACCGAAGTGGTGGCGAAGATAAAAAAATTGTTTTCAGACAGCGAATAAAAAATAAAAAATAAAAAATTAAATATCAAAAAGAAGCATGTAAATTTTTACTTTTTGTTTTTTGCTATTTAATTTATTTTATGTTTGACGCCGGCAAAAGAAAAGAAGTAGATCAGTTTTTAGAAGAGGCAATTAAGCGGGACGCGACCGACATCCATATCGTTTTTGGGCGTCCGCCGATGCTTAGAATCGGCGGCAGGCTGATATCTTCGGAAAACAGCAAGGTTCTTAATCAGGAAGACGCAAAAACCTTGGCCCTAAGCCTTTTAACCCCCGAGCAGGAAGAAAAATTCTGGGCTCAAAAAGAGATAGACCTTTCGTTCTCTTTCAAGGACGAAGCCCGTTTCCGCGTCAATATCTATCAACAACTCGGCAAAGTTTCGGCTGCTTTGCGTCTTTTGCCAAAACAAATAAGGACTGTTGAAGAGCTGAATTTGCCGCCGGTCCTGCACCAGTTCACCCAGGTGTCGCAGGGATTCTTTTTGGTTGTCGGTCCTTCGGGACATGGCAAATCCACGGCGTTAGCCGCAATGATAGACGAAATAAATCACTCGCGGCAGGACCACATTATCACTATTGAGGACCCGGTTGAGTATTTATATGTTCAGGACAAATGCATCATTGATCAGCGCGAGGTGGGAACCGATGTCCATGATTTTCATCGCGGTCTGCGGGCGATGTTTCGCGAAGACGCGGATGTCTGTATGATAGGCGAAATGCGCGACCCGGAAACCGTTTCTACCGCCATCTCGGCGGCCGAAACCGGGCATTTGATTTTTTCCACCCTGCACACCAACACCGCCGCCCAGACTCTTGACCGCATTATTGACGTTTTCCCGCCGCACCAGCAGCCTCAAATCAAGGGACAGCTGGCTTCAACGCTTTTGGGAATTCTTTCGCGGCGCCTGGTGCCAACTGTTGACGGCAGCCTGATCAACGCCGTTGAGCTCTTAATTGCCAATTCGGCGGTCAGAAATTTAATCCGAGAGAACAAAACGCACCAAATTGACATGGTTATAGAAACTAGCTCCGAGGAAGGAATGATATCGCTTAACCGCTCCTTAGCCGATTTGGTTCAGCGGGGTTTTGTCAGCCGCGAGAGCGCGGAAATTTTTTCCACTAACCCCGCCGAACTTAAAATGCTGCTGCAGAAAGAAAAATAATTTTAAATGTATTCGGGTAATTCGGGTGATAATTCGAGTTATTCGGGTCGCTTTTAATGCAATTTAGCTATATAGCCAAAACAAAACAGGGAGAAACCCAGTCGGGATTGGTTGAGGCGAGCACTTCCAGGGGCGCTATTGAATCGCTGCAGGCCAAAGGCTGGATTATTTTGCGCCTGGAAGAGTCCCGGCAGGCGCCCATTTACGCCCGTCAGCTTAAAATTTTTCAGCGCGTCAAGCAAAAAGAGCTGGTTAATTTCGCGCGCCAGCTTTCAATTTTATTTTCCGCCCAGGTTCCGCTGCTGGAATCTCTTCACGCTCTGTCGCGCCAAACCCAGAATTCATATTTCCAGAAAATTATTCTTGATATTGCCGACGATGTTGAAGGCGGAACGATTTTGTCAAAGGCTTTCGCGCGCCACCCCAAGCAGTTTTCCGTTTTTTTTATCAATATGGTGAGGTCCGGCGAAGCGTCGGGGAGCCTCGAAAACGCCCTGCAGTATCTGGCCGACTACATGGAAAAACAGCATTATCTGATTTCGCGGGTGCGGGGCGCCATGATTTATCCGGCCTTCATAACAAGCGCTTTTCTGCTTATCGGCACTTTAATGATGATTTTAGTCGTCCCCCAGCTGACCAGCTTTATTGAAGAGAGCGGTCAGGATCTGCCCTTTACCACTAAAATACTTATCGGCGTTTCCGATTTTCTGCGGGGCTGGTGGTGGCTTCTGGCCTTGGCGCTAATTAGCGGAATCAGCTATCTTGTTTATTCAATTAAGCATTCTTTGCCGTTCCGGCGGCGCTGGCACACTTTTTTGCTAAAAATCCCGGTTTTTGGCAAAACGGTTCTGCAAAAAATGTATTTGGCCAGATTCGCCGACAACTTGAGCACTCTGATTCAGGGCGGCCTCACTATTTTGCAGGCCCTGCAGGTTTCCTCCGAGGTGGTGGGCAATTTAGTTTTTGCGCAGATTATCACCGAAGCCAAGGAAGAGGTGAGAATAGGAAATACTCTTTCTTCCGCCTTGGCCAAGCACGAGCAAATACCGCCGCTGGTTTCCCAGATGATCGCCACCGGAGAAAAAACGGGCTCAATAGACGTTATTTTAAAGAAGATGGCTCAATTTTATAACAAAGAGGTAGACAACACGGTTGATAATCTGTCGCAGTTAATTGAGCCGATTTTAATTTTATTGATCGGCGGCGCGGTGGCGATTTTAGTGGCTTCAATTTTAATGCCGATTTATAATGTGGCCAACAGCATGTAGGCGTTTAATGTCTAATTTTTAATTAATCAAATCTCAAACCCCAAGCACCAAATAACAAATAATACCCAAATTCCAATAACCGAAATCCCAAACCGTTTTGAATTTTGAATTTGGAAATTGTGATTTGTTTGTGATTTGGGATTTGTTGTTTGGGATTTAGTTGGTAGTTATTAATTAGATTAATTAGAAATTAGAATAATTTAGGAATTTTTACTCTTTAATTTATGGAGGCGAAGAAAGAGCTAACAGGTTTTACCCCGTTAGAAATTTTGAAGCATTCTTTATTAAAAACAGATTTTTTAAAGAGTGAAAATTCTGGCGGCGGTAAATTAAATAATGGTAAATCTCTAACGGGGTTCACCCCGTTAGAAGTCCAGCCGACGCCAAGGCCAGATGATAGTTTTTCGGCGAACTCGCCTGCGGCTCAATTTTGCGAAAGCAGGCAGTCAGCCGTAAAACTTCTAACGGGGTTCACCCTAATAGAATTACTGGTCGTTGTTGCAATTCTCGGGATTCTTGTTTTGGTCTCCACCGCCGTTTTGAGCGAAAGCCGGGCCAGAAGCCGGGATGCCCGCCGAGTTTCTGAAATTAGAACTTTGCATGAGGCCTTGGCTATGTATATTAATAAAAACAATTATTACCCGATACAAACAACAGAGATAGTGATTAATGGTAGCGACGCTGTTTCTCAGGTTCTAAGAAATGAAATGATTCTCTTGGGCAATTTAACTGATCCTCAGGCCGGTCAGACAATTGCAGGGGAAGTTTTTAATTATTTTTATCTCAGTAATACCCAGGGCACAACTTATACTTTGCGCTATTGCCAAGAAACAGGTTCGATTATCGGTCAGGTTCGGGGTTGCAGTAATCAGATAAATCAGTGACTTCTGACAACCCTGTGGAGAACTCGTTTTTGTCTTAGTGGTGTAAAAAGACTATAATTAATAAAGAGTAATTTAAACCAAAGGTCAAAAATAAATAATCAATGCCTGCCTTTTCGAGCATATTAAGATATGTGCTGCGGTTAGGCCAGGCGCTCACCAAAGTGCATAAAAAATAAAATTATGCACTGGGTGACGAAAGGAGGTGAAATTTTAAAATGTTACTTAAGAAAAATAAAGGACTTGCCCTGAGTTCATCGAAGGGTTTTACTTTAATTGAATTATTGGTGGTTATTGCTATTATTGGTATTTTGGCGACTATCGTTTTGGTTTCATTGAATACAGCAAGAGTTAAAGCCAGAGACGCCCGACGCAGTTCAGATTTGCACCAAGTAGCCTTAGCAATGGAAATGTATTACGATGCGGCTGGCTCGGTTTATCCGCCAGCCTTAGCAGGTACTCCTTCTGGAGCTATTGCGTTCGGAGGTACAACTTATATGGCGGCCGTTCCCGTAGACCCAATCACAGGGAGAAACTATACTTGGTATTCTCCTGCCGCCCCGGCAGGTAGCTATTGTTTCTGGGCGCAAAAAGAATCACCTAATACAACCTATGTAATTTCTAATCCATTAGGGACGAAAGAAACCACTACTCTTCCAACTACTGTGAACTGCGCTACGTTATAATTTATAAAATTTTTGCAAAACAAAAACAGTCTTTTAGGGCTGTTTTTGTTTTGGTCGCCCAACGCACCAGTCCCGCCTAGCGGGACGGTGCGGGGTCTGCAGCAAAAAAGTTTGCCGGCATTTGGTTAAAATTGTATAATAAAAATACTTTAATAGTGGTTTAAATATAAAAAATGAGGGAGAAATTTTTAAAGAGAAATAATCAAAAAACTTTAACGGGGTTTACCCTTATTGAGCTTTTGGTGGTTATCGCGATTATCGGACTTTTGGCCTCTGTTGTTTTGGTTTTGCTGGGAGACGCCCGCCAAAAAAGCCGCGATGCCAGAAGATGGTCGGATGTGCGCCAAATCAGCACCGCAATGGAAATGTATTATCAGGCGCAGACTCCGGCTTCTTACCCCGATTTAAACGATAATCGGCGGGCGATTTTGGCCGGCGACATGACCCTTCAACCTTATTTAAATATTGTCCCTGTTGACCCGATCAATGCCGGCAGCCAGGTTTATTATTGGAGAGACAGGGGACAGAATACTACCTGTTATTGCGTTTGGGTGGAATTAGAAAAAATAAGCGGCAGTTATATAATCGCCACTGCCAAGGGAGTAAAACAAACCACGGTTAATCCACAGACTGTTGACTGCTGCGCTTACAATTTTTGAGACAGAAGATTATCTTTTGGTGATTTTTTTATGAATTTCTTATTTTATTTTTTTGTATTTATTTTTGGCCTGGCCGTCGGCAGTTTTTTGAATGTGATTATCCTTCGGTTAAACTCCCGCCAAAGGCGAGGCTCGCCAAAGGCGGCAGGACAAGTCTGCCGGCTGGAGACGGGCGAACCCGAAACGGAGGACAGTCCTCCGTTTAAACGGAGGACTGTCCTCCGCGGACGCTCTCACTGCCCCCGTTGCGGAGCAATTTTGCGCTGGTACGATTTAGTGCCGGTTTTAAGTTTTTTTGTATTGCGCGGCCGCTGCCGGTATTGTAGCCAGCCAATCTCTTGGCAGTACCCGTTAGTTGAAATAGCGACGGGCGCGCTCTTTTTGTTGACGGTCGGAGGAATTACGAATCAAGAATTAGGAATTAAGAATAATTTGGCATTTGGATTTTGGAATTTATTTGAAATTTGGCATTTGGATTTTGGAATTTTAATAACTATTTGTTATATGTTATTTGTTATATGTTCTCTGATTGTCATTTTCACTTACGATCTGCGCCACTACATTATTCCCGACAAAATAATTTTTCCGGCGATTATCGTCGTAGTTTTATTCCGCGTGTTTGAGATTTTGAATTTTGGTCATTGGAATTTGTTTGGGATTTGGGATTTGCCGCCTTTGGCGAGCCTCGCCCCTGGCGGGGGATTTGGGATTTGGAGGCCGTTTCTTTTTTACTTTCTTTCAGCAGTTGGGGCCGCCGTTTTCTTTCTCGCCATCGTACTTGTGACCAAGGGTAAAGGCATGGGTGTCGGCGATGTCAAGCTGGCATTTTTAATGGGGCTTATCCTTGGCTGGCCGAATATCCTAGTCGCTTTATTACTGGCTTTTAGCAGCGGAGCGTTGGTTGGGCTTGGCTTAATCGTCGCCAAACAAAAGACTCTAAAATCCCAAATTCCCTTCGGCCCGTTTTTAATCAGCGGGACATTAGTCTCTTTCTTTTTCGGTTCGGCAATAATAAACTGGTATTTTTCTTTTTTGCTGTAATTTCAATCTGTCGCTGTCCGACATCGACAGATAGACAAAGGGTGTGGACAAGCTGTTTTAGCGCTAATCTTTTTGTGGTATAATTGAAATAAGCAGCGGACTTTCAAAAATTCCCCCTTAATTAAAAATGTTTTAAAATGAGAATTATCAGAAAAATATTTTCAAAAAAAATTTCTAAAGCGATTTTGCTGTTTTTTGTTTTATCTGCCGCTATATTCTTGTTGGATTTTTTTGCGGCTGACAAAGAGGCGCAAGCTGGTTATCCCTGGAGCCAGAACCTTGGAACATACAGCGGCAATTGCAGTATGGACTTTGCATGGAGAGATTTTAATACGGCAATTAAATCTGACGGAACCAGAAATCTGTATCTGACAGAAAATAGTGAGGGCGCTAATATTGTTTACTATGCTAATAGGGTTAATGGCCCTTTATCCTGGGAGGTGATTCCTACCATGTGGAATAGAGCGGGCGGGGACCCTTTAAGTTCCGGCGTGACTTACTTTACAATCATAGCGCGCAACGCCTATTGGTTTGGAGGAGATATTGATACAGGTGAGCTTCCTCAATGGAAGTGTCCGCCTGAATGCACTGCTGGTTATTGGGACACCTGTTATGATCTTGATACGGGTTCCCCTTATCCCTGTTATGTGTGTACTGCTTATTATAATGGAGATATTAGCGTGACCCTTTGGGCTTCCGGCACCAGAAATTCGCCTGATGAGGCGAATTTGGTTAATCCGGCAGATACAAATATTCCTCACTCAAATCCTAATGGTTTTCCTCACGGCGCCAATATCGGCGTGACCACCGGCGCGGTTACTGGCAGTGATCCGACTCGTCCTATTTTGAATTGGAGCAGTTGGAACAGCGCTCAAGAACGTTGGCATGTTCAAGTTGATAATAACAGCGATTTTAGCTCGCCGGAGTGGAATTCTGTCCCCCAGCCGGGTGCGAACACATCGGTCCAGACCAGCGTTTTGCCATCCGGCACTTATTATTGGCGAGTGGCTGTCTGCGGAGATACCAAAAATAAAACAGTAGCCGGCCCTCGACCTTGGACTACTTCGGCCAGTCAGCTGTGTACCTGGACAGCTTGGGCTAATGGAGACAACACTTTTGTTACTACTCCTCTGTCTGTCTGCAGCACCGTCTATAATAACAACACTTTTCATGTCTGTTATTTTGACGGTATTGGTGCTTCTTGGGGCGCTGACCCCAGCCTTGCTCAATTTGATGATGCTTTCACTCCTTCGCCAGTCGGAGCTTGGGCCGGATTTGACCGCAACTGGGGCGCTGGCCAAGTTGATGCCACTGGGAAAGTTGATTCAGTCTCTGGCATCTGGCGAGGCAGGATTAATTTTCAGGGCGGATTATATACTTTTCACACAATTTCCGATGACGGGGTAGAACTCACTGTTGACGGATTTGGCGTTGTTATCTCTAACTGGACTGACCACGGCGCAATCCAAAATGATTCTTCTGTCCTCAACATACCCGCTGGCTCCCGAAATGTTACTCTCCGTTGGTATGAGAACGGCGGCGATGCCCGGATAAGATTATGGTGGGATTACACCTCTAATCCGCCCACCGCTTCTAATTTGCAGATTACTTCGCCAAATTATTGCAGTGCCAATCCGGCGTATCTTTTCTCTTGGAGTTTTTGCGACCCCAGCGGCAGCAACGAGAGCCAATTTCAATTCCAAGTTGACGACAACAGTGATTTCAGTTCGCCGGTTGTTGACAGGACAGTCAGCGGCTTAAATAACCCCAGTCCGACTACGAATACGCAGGCCGTTTTAGTCTCGGGCTCGCCCAGCCCAGACCGGGTTGTTTATGGAACCACTTATTATTGGCGAGTTAAGGTTTGGGACAGCAACGGCGCTGATTCGGGCTGGATTTACCCGCCTTAAATGAAAAAAACTAAAACAGATTTAAAAAATAAGGGGATAGTTTTTATTTTAAATCTAAAAATTTATCCGTTGGAAGCGGTTCGGAACGCGGCTTATGCTTTTGCTGACCGCGCCTTCATTGATTTAAAGGGTAATTCTAAAAAAGAAATTAATGTTTTTTTAAAAAGCAAAAATAAATTGACCGGCAAGCAGATAAAAGATTTAAAAGGCGAATTTTTGAACGAGCTTTTGAATTGTTCCATCAGAAAGAATATTTTTGATAAAAAGCGGAAAATTCTGGAATATGTCGTGGCCGGAGCAGTTACGGCCGCCCTGGAAAAGCCAAAGATAGAGCCAAATAATAAAAAGGAAAACAAAGAGATGCTGGAAATTGAAAAAGAAATAGCCGCGCTCCAGCAGGAGCTGGAAAAAGAAGCAGACCAAGATTATCAAATAGATCCGTTGGAGATTGCCAAACCCTATGGAAAAAGCTCAAAGAAAAGAAAATAATAACTTGTTTTTAAAAAAAATTGATTATACCGGGCTGGGCAGTTTTCAATTCAAAAAACTGGCCGGGGAAATTCTTTTGAGCAACGACAGCGGAAGCTGGCTGTGGCTGGGGAAAAAAGATTTCAGTCGCTTTTTGTCGGGAAAAATAAAAAAAGGAGAAAAAATTTATCGGGAGCTGGCGGCCAAAGGATTTTTCAGGCCGGACAAAAAAAAATTAGTTGAGATGGCCGGTCAGTATTTAAAGCTGAATTATTCGGTTTGGCGCGGCCCCAGTCTTTTTATCGTTGTGCTGACACAGCGCTGCAATCACCGCTGTGTTTATTGCCAAGCCGTTCCCGAGCACCCGCGCCGCCGCGGCTTTGATATGAGCTGCGCCACAGCCAAAAAAACGTTAAACTTGATTTTTAAAACACCCTCGCCCTTTGTGCGGATTGAATTTCAGGGTGGCGAGCCGCTGCTTAATTGGCCGATTTTGCAATATATCGTTGATTATGCTAAATTTCTTAATAGGAGCAGAGAAAAAAATCTGCAGCTTAGCCTGGTTTCCAATTTGACTTTGCTTGACGAAAAAAAACTTAAATTTTTGCTTAATGAGGAAATAGATATTTGCTGTTCCTTTGACGGACCGGCTAAAGTTCACAACAAAAATCGGATTTGTTTGAACGGAACCAATAGCCACGGGGTAGTTGTCGGGCAGATAAAAAAAATCAGGCAAGCTGTTAAGGATAGGGGAAGGGCAGGCAGTTTGAACGCGCTGGTAACCGTCAGCCGGCTTTCTTTGCCTTATGGCAGAGAGATTATTGATGAATACATAAAAAGGGGATTTAACAATATTTTTCTCCGTCCTTTAAGCCCCTTGGGTTTAAGTAAACAAACCTGGCAGACAATCGGCTATGGCGCGCAAGATTTTATTCAATTTTATCGGCAGGCGCTGGATTATATTTTAAAATTAAATTTAGCCGGTCATTTATTAATTGAAAGGGGCGTCTGTCACATTTTAAAGAAAATATTAAATCAGGAAGACCCCGCTTATATGGAGATGCGCTCGCCCTGCGGGGCGGGCATCGGCCAGATGGCTTTTGATTACAACGGCAAAATTTATACCTGCGACGAAGGCAGAATGGCGGCGAAAATGGACCGCGATAATTTTAAATTAGGCGATATCAACAGTTCTTATCGGCAGCTGATTGACAACGAAGTAACCAAAACAATGTGTCTGGCTTCGCTGCTGGACAATCAAGCCGGCTGCAGCGATTGCGTCTACAAGCCCTATTGCGGCACCTGCCCGTTGATTAATTTTATGGAGTATGGCACGATTTTCCCCGTTATGCCGGCCACGATGAGATGTCAAATTAACAAGGCAGTGTTTGATTATATTTTTTTGAAAATGAGAAGCAAAAAATACCTGGATATTTTTAAAAGATGGATTGGCGATAATTCTGGTTTGAAAAACTAAAAAAATTTAACCAATAAATTTATGAAGAAGAAAAATATTAAACATTCACCAAAGACGAAGAAAGATTTAAAAAGTTTTTTGTTGTCGGAAGAAGGCAAAATCGTCAAAAAAAACGCCTTAAAACTAGGTCTGACTTTGGTAGCAGCCGCCGGACTGCTGCAGGGCGTAATTAGGCCGGATGATGTTCAGGCCGGTTCAGCCCACAGCTCCCATGGCTCCCATGGCTCCCATGGCTCTCATGGCGACGGCGGGGGTTGCAATATTATTTTTGGAGCACTTTTTTAATAAAATTTTAGTAAAATAAGTTTCATTATTTTATTCTTGATATTTTTATGGCAAAGAAAAATATATTTTTAATAATTTTAATTTGCTTGCTTTTATTAATAGTTCTGGCGGGATATTTCTATTGGCAGGAAAAGATTTTTAAACCAAGTCCGTCTCCGGAACAGCTTTCTCTTCGGGAAGAGATTAAAAAAATAGTTTGCGAGGATAAACAAAAAGTTCTTGATATCGCTGATTCAAAAAATATTCTTAACCAAGATTTTTTTATTGGAAAAGAGCTGGAGCCATTGAGGGATTATTATTTTTGTCAGGGATTATTAAATGACGATTCGGAAAACGCTTGTGACAAAAAATTATATCTGAAAGAATCAGAGGTTAATGAATGTAAAAGTAGTTTTTTCTTTTTATCTATGTTGACGGCGAGCCTGCGAGGGGAAAGAGAGAGGGCGCGGGAAATCTGCGTGAATAATGCCAATGGTGGAATAATCTGCGACTACATTGACAATCTTGCCAGTATTGCGGAAAAAGATATTTGTTCTCAGCTGCCCCAAGAAAGTCAAAAAATGTGTTATGTTATTTTTGCGGGCAAAGAAGAATATTGTCAGGATCTTGATTCTGAAAAACAAAAAAAATGTCTGGCAACGGCTGATTTTCTGAAAATTTTAAGAGTTGGCGAAAAAGACAAATGTAACTCTCTGGCTTTTGCCGGGCTAGTGGGCCGCGAAGGTATCTCTTGCAAACTATATTTTGATAATTTCCAGCAGACCTGCGATGCCATATACAGCGAATTTAACGAATCTTTTTGCGGCGTCAATTAATCCCGATAAGCATATTCGGCTTAAATGCTCTATGTTTTTATGTTCTCAAAGCTTATTTTGCCATTAACCACCCGTTGTAATTTAAATTGCCGGTATTGTTATGTTGATAAAAGAGGTAGCAAATCGCTACCTCTTTTGCTCGCCAAAAAGGCGATAAATTTTTTAATAAGGAACAATAAAAATAAATCTCCACACCTTATGCCCGCCCCATTAGATAGCGGGGTTCTGAAAAGGTATGGGGATAAAAAGGTTAGTTTGATTTTTGCCGGCGGGGAGCCGTTGCTGGAATGGAAAAAAATGAAGTATTTGATTTTATACGCTATTTATCAAGTAAAAAAATCAAATGTCCAGATTGAAACAATAGGTTTTCCCACCAATGGTTTATTGCTTAATGAAAAAATTTTGCTTTTTTGTCGAAGAAATAATATAAAAGTAGGAGTAAGCGCGGATGGCGCCTGCAATTATAGAAAGACTATTAAAGGGCGAGACAGTTTTGCTCTTTTAAGAAAAAAGTTTCCTTTGTTTGTTAAATTTCAGGATGTGTTAAGAATAAGAATGACCATAGCGCCGGAATACGCCGGCAAATTATTTTTTAATTTCAAAAAGTTATTAAAAGAAGGATTCTTTAATATTGATATGCAGCCGGCAATTGGTTTGCGATGGCCAAACAAATTTCGGCGTCTTTATCTGAATAATTTAAAAAAATTTTTGGAAATAGTAAAAGAAAGAGAAACAAAAAGAAACGAAAGATTTTTTGTTAAGCATTTGCAGGATTTTGTGGCCGGCCGGCGCGATAAATATCGTGCTAAGGATTGGCAGACAGTTTTAATGGATTTAGACGGCAGTTTTTATCCTTGCGAATTCTTTTTGGCTATCCCTTTGGGCGAAAGAGAAAAATATGCGATCGGCCATATCAGCCGGGGGTTAAATTTTAATTTAGCCAAAAATTACAAAGCTCATAAGACTTGTTTTAAAATATGTTTGAGGTCAAATTTTCAGAAAAGAAAATTTGACCCAGTGCTTATTCGGGACAATCTGCGGCTTTTAAAAGGGATAGAAAAAATATATACTAAATACCAGCACTTGATTAGCAAGTAATATTTTTTCAACCTTCTAAGTTACTATGGCGCGCGAAGCTCAAATGAAAAAAGCCGATATTAAAACCGGATTTTTATGCAATAACAATTGCCGTTTTTGCGTTCAGGGAGATGAAAAGAAAAAATACGGCAATCGGTCAACCCCTGAAATAAAGAAAATTTTAAAAGAAGCCGCGCGAGACTGCCAAACCATTGTTTTTACCGGTGGCGAGCCGACGATAAGAGGGGATATTGTTGAATTAATAAAATACGCCAAAGGGCTTAAATTTAAGACTATCCAGATTCAGTCAAACGGCCGGATGTTTGCTTCCAGGGACTTCTGCCAAAAAATAATCAAGGCCGACGCCAATGAATTTGCTTTGGCTTTACACGGCCATATTCCTCAATTGCACGATTATTTGACCGGTTCTCCGGGCAGTTTCCAACAGACCTGCTTGGGGATTAAAAATTTAAAATCTTTAGGCCAGCCGATTTTAATGAATACGGTCGTGGTTAAATCCAACTACCGCCATTTGCCGGAAATCGCCAAGCTTTTAGTAGGTCTGGAGGTTGAACAATTTCAATTTGCCTTTGTCCACGCGCTGGGGTCGGCTTGGCAGAATTTTGACAGCGCTGTTCCTAGATTAAGCTTGGTTATCCCTTATCTTAAAAAGGCATTAAACATTGGCAGGCATTTTAAAAAAAAAGTGATGACCGAAGCAATACCATATTGTTTTTTAGCAGGCTATGAGGATTGCGTTTCTGAAAAAATTATGCCGCCGATGAAAATATTTGAGCTTGATTATGTTATTTCAGATTTTACTGAAGCGCGGGTTAAAAAAGGAAAATTGAAAGGCCCAAATTGCCCGAAATGCAAATATTTTAAAATCTGCGAAGGGCCTTGGAAAGAATATCCGCAAAAATTCGGCTGGGAGGAATTTGTGCCCGTTGCCAAATAAATTCCCGCACTTTATGCTCGCCCCGTTAGATAGCAAGGTGTGGGGATAAAAAACATGAGCGCAGAAAATAAATTAAAAATTAAGGATAAAATAGCTCAAGAAAAAAAGCACTGGGTAAGACTGACCAGGGTTTGCAACAATAACTGCCTTTTTTGTTTAGATAAAGACAGCCAGAACGGCACGGTGACCCCTTTTAGCCAGATTGTAAAAGATTTGAAAAAAGGTTATCAGGAAGGGGCCAGTCGGGCTATTTTGTCGGGCGGGGACCCAACATTGCATCCTCGGCTTTTGGAAATTATAAAAAAGGCAAAAATGATCGGCTACCAGCATATTCAGCTGATTACCAACGGCCGGATGCTGGCTTATGAAAATTTTACCAGGGGATTAAAGCAGGCCGGTTTAGACGAAATCACTCTTTCTCTCCACAGCCACTTGAGAAAACCATTTGAAGAAATGACCCAAGTTAAAGGTAGCTATCTGCAATCAATGAGGGGATTACAGAATGCTCTAAATTACCGCTTTATTGTAAGTATTGATATCGTTATAAATAAAATTAATCTCGGGACGCTGAAAGACACCCTTAAATTTTTTATAAAATTTGGCGTAACCGAATTTGATTTGTTGCACCCGATACCATTTGGCAACGCTTGGAGAAATAAAGATAAAATATTTTATTCGGTGGCGAAGGCAAAAAAATATTTAGACAAAGCCTTTGAATTATCTAAAAACAGAGATTTATTTATCTGGACCAATCGTCTGCCCGCGGTTTTTCTTGAGGGTCATGAGGAGCTAATTCAGCATCCGATTAAGCTTAAAGACGAGATAAAAAACAGAGAAAAGGGGCTTAAAAATTATCTTAAAATTGGCCAGCCATTGTTTTGCTTTGGCGGGCGCTGTAGTTATTGTTTTTTGGAAGAATTTTGCCAAGACTTAATTGAACTGAAAAATAAAGGGAAATTATTTAGCAAGCTTCCGCCGCGGTGTCTGGTGGCAAAAAATAGAACAGTTCAAACCAAGCCGAAAACTTTTTGGCTTGCAAAAAATTTTAATCTGGACAAGTTCACTGATTTTTATATTAAACACCGCTATTTTGTCAAAAGCTTAAGGTGTCGCAGGTGTCAATTTTATAACCAATGTGATGGCGCTCAAATTGACGAAATAAGAGCAAAAGGGTTTGGTATTTTAAAACAGAGACCCCTGAAAAACCTTTTGGCGTGTCATTGCGAGCGACCGAAGGGAGCGCGGCAAACCCGTGTTTAGTCGTAAAAATACGGGATTGCGGAGCCTGTCCCGAGCGATAGCGAGGGATCTTCTACCGCTCCTCGCAATGACGGTGAGTAAGGTTTTTCAGGGGTCTCAAACTCCAATAATATGGCAGAAATTGGATATATCCAAGTCACCAGAGACTGCAACCAAAAATGCATTATTTGTTCCAATCCGCCCAATAATCAAGGCTTGGATTTTCGGAGGGCTAAAAAAGAAGTGGACGAATTGGCCGTTCAAAAATATAAGCAAGTCATACTTACCGGCGGGGAGCCGACACTCTATGATAAACTGCCGGAGCTGATTAGCCACTGCCTTAAAAGAAAAATTTTTCCCCGGATTATCACCAATGGCCAGCGGATTGCCGATTTTAAATATCTGACG
>JAHIST010000006.1 GCA_018818145.1 Patescibacteria group bacterium | reverse complement strand
AGCGGCGGCAAAATTATAACCCTGTCGGTAACCGACGCGAGCGGCTTCTCTTGCCCTCCTTTTGCTGATTCGGTGCAGGTTGGTTCAACCTTGCCTAAATGGAAAGAGGTGGCGCCGTAGAAAGCCCCCACACCTAATCAAGAAAATGAATCCCGCCTGGCGGGATTCATAAAATAAAGTTTTATGCTATCTTAAAAGATGAAAAAATATCAAAAGAAGAAATCTCTTATTAACTAAAAACATTCCTGATTAGGTGTGGGGGTAAACCGTGGAACAAACGCAGAACTAAGACGCAGAATTACGCAGAAATAATCTGATTAAAGACTTTTTCTTCAGGATTTATTGAGCTGTCAGTTTAACAAAGGCATAATTTATCTTAATGGTAAACAGTAGGCTTCCATTTAGTTTAAAAGGGTTCACTCTTGTCGAGCTACTGGTGGTTATTTTTATTATTGCCTTGTTGTCCGTTTTGACCATAGCTAACTATCGCGAAGGGCAAAAAAGATATGCGGTAGATTCGGCTGTTCAAAGAATGGCGGCGGATTTGCGGCGAGCGCAGAATTTGGCGCTGGCGCCTATGGACCTTGGAGCAGCTCCCAGCCCCCGGGGCTACGGAATAAATACTAATTCATCTAATTCATATCTTTTCTTTCACCATGATTCCGGCAGTAGGCGTTATTCGGGGGGAGCCAGCACGATTTTAGATTCCATTTTTTTGCCCGCCGGCGTAACAATAAGCCCGGTTAACAGCGATGTTTATTTTATCCCGCCCGATCCGACAACCTTTCTTAATGGCGCGTCTTCCGGCTCTTTGGTTTTTACTTTGACCAACGGCAGTTATAGTCGGCAAATTATAGTTGAGGCGGGCGGGAAAATTGATATCCAGTAACCGCGGAACGACGCAGAACTCATTTCCGCCCGTTACCGTTTTTAAAATTCTTCGTAGTTAGCGACAGGAAGTTTAATTATCGTATTTCCTCTCGCAGAACTACGCGGAAGCAAAAATGTTTTTGAGACACATTAAAAAAGATGCTACAGAAATTCCGCGTGGTTCCGCGCTTACCCCGATAGATAGAGCTTATAGAGCTCGTTCATCTAACGGGGTGAATTCCGCGTGGTTCCGCGCTGCAGGCTTTAGCCTGCTGGAAGTAATGGTGGCTATTTTTATTATTATTATGGGCCTGGTGGTCGCGCTTTTATTGGTTAGCCGGAGCACCTATGCCGGCAACAGCAGCGCCCAGCGCCTGATTGCCGCTAATTTAGCGCAAGAGGGGATTGAAGTTGTCAAAAATATGAGAGATGTTGCTTTTGTGATAGACCTGGGAACTTGGGATGTTTGGCATGCAGGCATTCCGGCCGGGACTAATAGTTATTCTGTGCAGTACAATAGCAATAGTTTTGGCGCTCTCCAGAATAATTTTTTAAAATTTGACGCGGGGACGGGTCTTTATAGCTATGATTCCGGAGCTGATACTCCCTTTAAGCGGGAAATTATTTTAACCAAATTTTCCGACAATCAGCTAAGAGTTGTCTCTCGCGTGACCTGGAGCGATCGTAACCAGACCCAGAGCATCATAGTTGAGGATATGTTTTGGAATTGGAGATGAAAGACCATATAACATATAACATATAACATATAACATATAACATATAACAGAACAGAAAACAGAAGGATGGAAAAAAGACCTTTTCACGATAATTTAAAACTAAAGATGGATGAGTTTGTTCATTTAATTTATCAAATAACCAAGCGATTTCCCAGAGAGGAATTATATGGCGTAGTCTCTCAGCTAAGACGTGCGGCCTTGTCTGTAATTTTAAATTATATTGAAGGTTATGCGCGCAGAAAGAAATTAGTTTTACTAAATTTTTTGGAAATTTCTTACGGTTCATTGAAGGAATGCAAATATCTTTTATACTTTTCTTTGAAAGAAGAATATATGGAAATGATAATTTATCAAAAAGCCATAAACTTGGCCGAGGAGATAGGCGCGATGTTATGGAAAACAATTAAAAATTTAGAAAATAAATAATCTGTTACATGTTTTATGTTTTTTGTTACATAGGAGTGAAAAAATCTATGACGCTACCAGAAAAAAATAAAGAAGCTTCGTGTAGCCCCACATCCGGCTCTGTGCGGTCCGGGTTTACTTTGCTTGAAATTCTAATCGCTATGGCTATTTTTTTGATTGTTATTGTTGTTGTTGCGCAAATTTTCTCGGCCGGTATGGGGGGGGTTAAGCGGCTTTTTGGCCGGCAAAACGCCCTGGATGCAGCACGTTTCGTTTTGGAATCAATGAGCAAGGAAATCAGGATGAGTGATGTTCTCACCGGCGCCGGCGGCCCCTCGGCCTCTATTAACATTAAAAACTCAAAAGATTGCTATGTCACATATGCCTTTTCTGGTACGGTCGTAACGCGAGAGGTCACGAGTGGGGCCGGCTGCACAGTAGGCGTACTTCCGGTAGAATTGACGCCAGATGAAGTGGAAATAACCGGTTCTTTTTGGATTAATATAGCTGCTACGGAGCAAGCCAGAGTGACAGTGACGATGAATGTTAAAAATAAAACAACGATTCTTACGCAGCAAGTACAAGTTAATTTACAGACAACTATTTCTTCAAGGCAATATGCACCATAAAATTTTCAATTTTCAATTTTCAATTTTCAATTGCCAGCGCGGGGCCGCAGCTATTTTGATGTCCTTTTTTGTGATGATGATTATATTTTTGATTGCTTTGGTCGTGGCCAGCATTATGCTTTTTGAAATAAAAATGTCCCGGGGAATCGCTAATTCCATCCCCGCGTTTTATGCGGCCGACGCCGGAGCGGAACAGTGTTTGTACGAAGCCAGAAAAACCTCGGGCGGATGCGCTAATGTGGGCGGCACGGTTAATTATTCTTTAAGCAACGGCGCTGCTGTTTCTGCCACAAGAATCACCAATCAACAAATTCAGTCAAGCGGTATTTTTTCCCAGACAAAGCGGAAAATACAAGTAGATTGGTAGAAAACTAAACTTTGGATTTAGTGCGAACTAAAAAGCCGCTTTTGGGCGGTTTTTTGTTGTCAGCCACCTTTTTTTTATATATAATAAAGGTGCAAAAATAAGCTATGAATAAAGCAGAGGCCAAACAGCGGATTGAAAAACTCAAAGAGGAAATAAACAGCCATCGTTACATGTATCACGTTTTGGATAAATTGGATATTTCCGACGCGGCTTTTGATACGCTTAAAAATGAGCTGGAAGAGTTGGAGTTAAAACACCCTGATTTAATTACATCCGATTCACCGACCCAGCGGGTGGGCGGGGAGCCGTTGGACGAATTCAAAAAAGTTGAACATGTCGTGCCGATGCTTTCGCTAAACGACGCTTTTGGCGAAGAAGAAATTAAGGCCTGGCAGGAGCGGATTCAAAAATTAGTTCCAAACGCCAAGCTGGATTATTTTTGTGAATTAAAACTGGATGGTTTGGCCGCTTCTTTAATTTATGAAAATGGAGTTTTTACGCGCGGCGCCACGCGGGGCGACGGCAAAACAGGGGAGGACGTGACGCAGAATTTAAAAACAATTCAATCTATTCCTTTGCGTCTGCGCCTGCCGACCGAAGCGGAACTGGAAAAAGAAGGTTTTGGCACGGGGCAGATTAAAAAAATTTTGGCGGCAGTTAAGAGCGGCAAGGTTGAAATACGGGGCGAGGCGGTAATGACCAAAAAAGTTTTTGAGGCGCTTAACCGGCAGTATAAAAAAGAAGGCAAGCCGCTTCTGGCTAACCCTCGGAACGGCGCGGCCGGCTCAATCCGTCAGCTTGATTCCAAAATAACCGCCGAGCGCCAACTTGATTTTTATGTGTATGCATTGATTTCTGATTTGGGGCAGGAGACTCATGGGCAAGAGCATAAAATTGCCAAAGCCATTGGTTTTAAAACTATTTTCCAAAACCAATATAGCAAAGATTTGTCAGCCGTCATGAAATTTCATGAGCGCTGGGTGAGGCAGCGAGAAAATCTGCCTTTTGAGTGCGATGGGGTGGTGGTAGTTGTAAATAATCTCAATCTCCATAAAAAATTGGGCGTGGTGGGCAAGGCGCCCCGCTGGATGCAGGCTTACAAATTTTCCGGCAAAGAGGCAACAACTATTGTTGAAGATATAATTTTGCAGGTCGGCCGGACCGGCATCCTGACGCCGGTAGCTGTTTTAGAACCGGTTAATGTCGGCGGCGTTACGGTGGCGCGCGCCACGCTTCATAACGAAGATGAAATCAGGCGGCTGAATTTGAAAATTGGCGATACGGTGATCGTCCGGCGAGCCGGCGATGTGATTCCCGACATCATTAAAGTTTTGCCCAAACTCCGCACCGGCAAAGAAAAAAAGTTTCAGATGCCAAAAACCTGTCCGATGTGCGGCGGTCGCGTGGTAAGGGCCGAGGGTGAAGTGGCGCACCGTTGCGCCAATAAAAATTGCTTTGCCGTGAGCCGCCGCAATCTGATTCATTTTGTTTCCAAAGGCGCGATGGATATTGAGGGCTTGGGCGGGAAAATCATTGATCAGCTGATGAGGGAAGGCCTGGTGCGCGATCCAGCGGACATCTATGATTTGGCAGAAGGGGATTTGGTGCCGCTGGAACGCTTTGCGGAAAAAGCAACCCAAAATTTGATTGAAGCGATTGATAAAAGCCGTGAAGTTCCGCTGACAAAATTTATCAACGCGCTTGGCATTTTGCACGTGGGCGAGGAAACGGCAGTAGATTTAGCCAATCATTTTGGCGGCATTCATAAATTGGCGCAAGCAAGTATAAATGAGTTAAGCTCAATTGCCAATATCGGCGAGGTTGTTGCCAAAAGTATTTATGAGTGGTTTACCAGCGCCAAAAATCAAAAACTCTTGGCTCGCCTGCTTAAAGCGGTTAAAATTATCAATCCGAAAATTAAAAAGAAAAATCAGACGCTTAAAGGCCTAACCATTGTTTTAACCGGTGAGCTGGAAAGCTTGTCCCGCGAGCAGGCCAAGCAATTGATACGGGAGCGAGGCGGCGATGTTTCCTCTTCTGTTTCGGCTAAAACCGACTTGGTGGTGGCAGGCGCGGAGCCGGGGTCAAAGTATGATAAAGCGAGGGATTTGGGTGTTAAAATAATAGGAGAAGAGGAGTTTCTTAATCTAATAAAATAAATTCTGAATTTTGAAATTCAAATTTCGAATGAATTTTTAATGATTTAATGTTTTAAAATTAAGAAATTAGAATTTGATTTAAAATTTAAAATTAGAAATTTAAAATTCTTTATGTTTGACGTCAATCATATCGCAAAATTAGCCCGACTAGGTTTGTCTACCGAGGAGGAAAAAAAGTTTACCAAAGAGTTGGCGGCGATTTTGGCGTTCGTGGAAAAATTAAAAGAAGTGGATACCCAAAATGTGGAGCCGACGGCGCAGGCGACCGGACAACAAAATGTGATGCGGGTCGACGAATCGGAAAAACAAGACGAAAAGACGCGCGGGCAAATTTTAGCCAATGCGCCGGAAACTAAGAAAGGCTTTATTAAGGTGAAGGCGGTATTTGAATAACCGCGGAACTCCGCAGAATCTATTTCCGCGTTGTTCCGCGCAAAGTTCCGCGTGGTTCAGAGATAAAACGCTTATTAGCTATTCATCATTTCTCGCGGAACGACGCAGAAAATAAAGATTATTTATGGACTTAACTAAATTAACAATTACCCAGGCCAAGCAGGGGTTAAAAAATAAAGAATTTTCGGCGACTGAACTGACCGAAGTGTTTTTGGCGCAGATTGAAAAGCGTGAAAAAGATATGCATGCTTATTTGACTGTGACAGATGATTTGGCTTTAGCGCAGGCGGAAAAAATTGATGAAAAAATCGCAGCTGGAGAAGAAATAGGGGATTTGGCGGGAATTCCCTGCGCCATCAAAGACATAATTTTGCTGGAGGGCATAAAATGCACTGCCGGCTCAAAGATTTTGGAAAATTACATTGCGCCTTATGACGCTACGGTAATTCAGAAATTAAAAAAAGCCGGCGCGATATTTTTGGGCAAGACCAATATGGATGAATTTGCCATGGGTTCTTCAACCGAAAATTCGGCTTTTGGCCCAACTCGTAATCCGCGGGATTTGCAACGAGTTCCGGGCGGCTCCTCGGGCGGTTCGGCTGCAGCCGTGGCAGCGGAAGAATGTGTTTTTTCTTTGGGCTCCGATACCGGTGGCTCAATCCGCCAGCCCGCTTCTTTTTGCGGCGTTGTGGGGTTAAAACCCACCTATGGCGCAGTTTCTCGCTATGGCTTAATGGCAATGGCTTCTTCGCTTGACCAGATCGGGCCGTTCGCCAAAAATGTCGCGGATTGTAAGAAAGTGTTTGATGTGATTAAAGGTAAAGACTTAAAAGATTCAACCAGCGCAGATTTTCCCCAAACTACAAACTACAAACTACAAACTACAAACTTAAAAATTGGTTTGCCTAAAGAATATTTCAGCCAAGGCATTGATCCTGAAGTAGAAAAATTGGTGAAGCAAGCTATAAAAAAATTGGCCGATGCTGGAGCAGAAGTTAAAGAAATAAATCTGCCGCATACGGAATACGCTTTGGCGTGCTACTATATAATTATGCCCTCGGAAGTTTCGGCAAATTTGGCGCGCTACGATGGTATTAAGTATGGAACTTCTGCGATAAGCGATAAACGATTTGCCACAAGCGATTTACTGGATGTTTATTTAAAAACGCGCGGGCATTATTTTGGCGCCGAGCCCAGAAGGCGGATAATGCTTGGCACCTATACTTTGTCTGCTGGCTACTACGATGCCTATTATTTGAAAGCTCAAAAAGTGCGGACTAAAGTTTTGCAGGATTTTCAAAAAGCGTTTGAACAGGTTGATGTAATTTTAACACCTACCTCGCCCACGCCCGCTTTCAAAATCGGCGAAAAAGTGGATGATCCAATCAAGATGTATCTTTCCGATATTTATACCGTGCCCATAAACCTGGCCGGCGTGCCGGCGCTCTCTCTATCTTGCGGTAAAATTGGTAATTTGCCGGTCGGGCTGCAGATTATCGGGAAACATTTTTCCGAAGATTTGATTTTTCAGGTTGCAGGAATGTGTGAAGAATTATTAAGGCGACCCTAATTACGAATTCACCCGAATTACCCGAATTAGGGTCATTCGAGTGGTAATTCGCGTCATTCGGGTCGCTTAGAAGGATGATAACTTTTCTCTACGACCTCTACGACCAAATATATTATTTTTTCACAACTACCGAATTTGGAGGGACTGTTTTAACCTTGAAACTTATCAGCTACGGAGTTTCTTTGTTTTTTATTTTTTTGATCGCGGTTTTACTGAAGCGTTCCGATGCCGCCTGGTGGCTGAAAGAGCAGATGCAGGCGCGGAGGTTTATTTACGGCGGGGCCAAGGTTGATAAAAAATGGCAGATAATTCAAACAAGGCTGCGCAAAGGCGATGAAGCGAATTTGAAGCTGGCGATTATTGAAGCGGATAATATTTTTGATGGCATTTTGAAACAAATGGGCCTGCCCGGCGTAGATATGGGGGAGCGTCTGCGCCAATTTGAGCCGCACGAGCTAAAAAGCGTGAATTTAGTCTGGGAAGCGCACCGTCTGCGCAACGCGATAGTCCACGAGCCAAGCATTCAAATTGCCCATGAGCAAGCCGAGCAGGCGGTTGAAAATTACGAAGCGGCGTTGAAGGAACTGGAATATTTATAAAATAAAGGTTTTTAGCGTCTTAATTTTGAGAACCCTTGATTAAGGGCGCTTTTTTATATATAATAATAAAAGTCGCATTTTTATCGCGGGGTGGAGAAGAAGTCCCGAAAATTAAAAATCGAAGATTTTATAATTTTGAGTCCCGCCATCAAAGATGGCGAGGATCCACGATAAAATCGGGAGATCCTCGTCCTCGACGCCTTCGGCGTCGAGGACGAGGATATCTCGGAATTGATATGGAATGTAAAGTTTATATTTTGAAAAGCTTGAAAAATAATCATTATTATATTGGTCAGACTGAAAAATTAGCAAAGAGGATCCAAGAGCACAATTTAGGAACATCAAGATCAACAAAATCAGGAATTCCATGGAAGTTAGTGTATGAAGAATCCTATGACTCAAAGCGAGAAGCTATAAAAAGAGAAATGCAATTGAAAAAGATCAAAAAGAGGTATATTATAGAACAACTTATCGCGGGGTGGAGAAGAAGTATCTCGGGGGTCTCATAAGCCCCAGACCCCGGTGCAATTCCGGGCCCCGCAACACTTTTTGTTTAAATCTAACGCCGTTGATTAAATAGTGACAGTGTTTAATTTTGGCGTTATTTTTAAGAGAGCGAGTGAAATGAAAATTTATTTTCATTTCCGAGCGAGCGTAGAAAATATAAAATATATTTATTTTAGCGAGGCAGGGTAGCTCAGTTGGTAGAGCGTGGGACTCATAAGCCCGAGGTCGTGGGTTCGATCCCCACCCCTGCTACACAAAATATGGGCCGTTAGCGTAGCCTGGCTTGACCCCGAAGCAATCCTTGTAAAGCTCGGATACTATGGGGCAGGCGCGTCTCCTATTATTTCTGCTTGTCCCGTTCAAAGCGGACCGTTGGTGTAGCCTGGTCTAACACGTCTCCCTGTCACGGAGAAGATCGCGGGTTCAAATCCCGCACGGTCCGCTTTGAACGGGATCACGCTTGCCCGCCGTAGCTTTAAGCGAAGGCGGGGAGAAGATTAGGGGTTCGAATCCCCTACGGCCCGCCAAAAAATCAGGCTTTAAGCCTGTTTTTTTGTTGTTTTAGAGGCAATATTTATACACATTTTACCCTTGTTTTGCCCTTGCTTTTATGAGGCGGTTGGGGTAAAATTAAAGTAGAAATTATAAAGGAATAAGTTAAGTAATTAATGACTTCCAGAACTTATCTATGGGGCGTGGGGCTGGCCAGCGCGTTGGCCCTGGCTTCGTTTTTGGCGCTTATATGGTTTTTCTCGCCGGAGAATTCAAGCGGCATAATTTTGATTTTATTGGCGTTAAGTTTATTCCTGTCGCTTTGCGGTTTTTTCAGCCTGCTGGGTTTTTATATCCGCCGGCGAAAACAGCGAGATAAATCCGCCATATATTTTTTAGGAATTTCTTTTCGCGAAGGATCATTGCTGGGCCTGCTTTTTGTGGGATTTCTGGCAATGAAATTTTTTCAGGTTTTTTACTGGTGGACTGCTTTGATTTTTTTAATAATTGTGGTGGCGATTGAGCTGGCGTTTCTTTACGGCGAGAGGAGTTAATCTTATGCAAAATATTATAGAAGATTTAAAGAAAAAGTTTAAAGAGGAAATGCAGAAAGTCAGCGACAAAAAATTGCTGGAAGATCTTCGCGTGCGTTATTTGGGCCGGAATGGCGAGTTGAATAAAATCCTGCGCGGGTTAAAGGAGCTTTCGGAAGAAGAGCGCGTTCAAGTCGGTCGCTATATTAACGAGTTTAAAAAAGAGATTAGCGAGTTGATGGAAACTGCGGAAGAAAAAATAAAACAAATGGCCGAAGATTTTTCAAAAGAATGGTTGGATGTTACGGCGCCCGGCGCAAAATTACCACAGGGCCATTTGCACCCGCGGACAATCGTTCTTCGCAAAGTTGAAGAAATTTTCCAGTCGCTGGGATTTTCCGTTGTTGACAGTCGAGAAATGGAAACTGATTATTATAATTTTCAGGCATTAAATTTCCCAAAAGATCATCCGGCACGCGACATGCAGGACACTTTTTATATTACTGATGAACTTTTAATGCGCACCCAGACTTCGCCTAATCAAGTGCGCTATATGGAAAAACATAATCCGCCTTTGCGTATAATTGTGCCCGGCAAGGTTTTTCGCCGTGACGCTTCTGACGCAACTCACGAATCTCAATTTTATCAAGTTGAAGGCTTGATGGTTGATAAACATATTTCAATAGGCCATTTTAAAGCGGTTATCGGTGAATTTTTTAGTCAGCTTTATGGTCAAAAGATCAAAATCAGACTACGGCCAAGTTATTTTCCTTTTACGGAGCCGAGCTTTGAACCAGATATATCCTGTACTTTTTGCGATGGGAGGGGTTGCCGGATTTGCAAAAATACGGGCTGGCTTGAAATGGCCGGAGCGGGTATGGTACACCCCTTTGTTTTTAAATCGGCTGGTTATAGCCCTTATGAATGGCAGGGATTTGCCTTTGGATTTGGCTTGGACCGGCTGGTGATGATGAAATACAAAATTAACGATATGAGAGTGTTGAATTTTGGAGATTTAAGATTTTTAAAACAATTTTAACATGAAATTTTCCGCTAACTGGCTAAATGAATATTTGCAAAAACCGTTAAAGCCGCAAGAGATAGCCGATCTTTTGACCATGCACGCGTTTGAGGTTGAAACTTGCGAAAAATTCGGCAAAGATTTTGTGTTGGATATCAAAGTTTTGCCCGACCGGGCGCATGATTGCATGTCACATATCGGGATTGCCAAGGAGCTGGCGGCGATTTCAGGCCTTGGATTTATTGAATCTAAAGCAAATATTTCCGAAGACAAAAAAATCAAAGCCAAGGATTTTATTTTCGTTGAAGTGCCATCAGGCGATTTGTGCCCGCGTTACAGCATGCGCGTTTTGTCTGATGTGAAGGTCGCGCCGTCGCCAAAATGGATGCAGGAGCGCTTGGCCGCGTGCGGCCTGCGGCCTATTTCAAATATCGTTGATATTACCAATTATGTGATGATAGAAACCGGTCAGCCGCTGCACGCTTTTGATGTTGATAAGGTTGGCGGTAAAAAAATTATTGTAAGGAGAGCTAACGAGGGAGAGCAAATTACGACGCTCGAAGGAAAAACTTATAAATTAAGCAATCAAAACTTAGTAATCGCGGATGAAAAAGTCGCTATCGGTATCGCTGGCATTAAGGGCGGGGAAGGTCCGGAAATTGACGAAAAAACGAAAGTTGTGGTAATTGAATCGGCGAATTTTGAGCCGACAAATATCCGCCGCACATCAAAAGCATTTAATTTGCGAACTGATGCCTCAATTCGTTTTGAAAACGGACTTGATCCGGAACTGACAATCAAGGCGCTTGGGCGGGCGGCGTCACTTATGGCTGAATTTGCCGGCGGAAGAGTCGCAAGCGGCTTGATTGATGTTTATCCGAATAAGGTAAAACCGCGTAAAATTTTCGCGGACGTTGAGTGGATTCAGGGGCTATTGGGTTTGCCGGTTAAAATGCAGGAGATGATAAATATTTTAAAAAGATTGGATGTTCCTGCAAAAATCATCAAGAAAAACAAAAAAACTTTTATCGAGGTAACACCGCCTTCCAGCCGTCTTGATTTACGGGCGCAAGAAGACATCGCCGAGGAAATCGCGCGCATTATGGGCTATGACAAAATTCCGGCCACAGTGCCCTCGGGAATTTTAATTCCAGCAGCGAAAGAAGAGAACTTGATTTATGAAGATAAAATCAAGGATATATTGGTTGGTGCCGGATGGTCTGAGGCGCAGAATTATTCTTTTATCTCAGACGCTGACGTAAAGACATTTGAAATAGTTAAACAGGTTGAAATTAAAAATCCTTTTTCGCAAGACCAAAAGTATCTGCGACCGACTCTGATTGTCAATTTATTGAAAAATGTGAAAGAAAATTTGAAATATTTTGACGGCGTCCGGCTGTTTGAGATAGGGCGCAGTTTCACCATGGTTGGCGGCAATCCGGCGGAATGGAAAAATAAGATTGCCGCTGTGGTCTCAAATAAAAATGCAAAAAGACCAGCCGAGGGCCTGTTTGAGCTAAAAGGATTGGTACATATATTGTTTGAAAAATTGGGAATTGACGATGTCTGGTTTGATGACGAAATTTCATCAGATTCTTCCGTAATGCCTTTTTGGCTTAAATACACGCATCCAGCAAGGCGAGCACAGATTAAATCGGGTCAGAATCAAATCGGCTGGGTTGGCGAGATTAAGCCAAAAATTTTGAGCGCTATGGAGATAAAGGAAAAAATATCTGTTTTTGAGCTTGATTTTTCGGAGGTAATCAGGATAGCTTCAGAAGAAAGGGAATACATCCCGCCTTCCAAATATCCGGCTATTATTCGGGATTTGGCAATTGTGGTTGAGCAGACAACAAAAATTGAAACGGTTTTAAATATCATTGAAATAGCAGGCGGGCCGCTCTTGCAGGACACCGATATTTTCGATATTTATGAAGGATTGGTTGATTATAAGAAAAGTTTGGCTTTCCGCCTAATTTATCAATCAGATGAAAGAAGTCTCTCCGACGCGGAAATTAATAAGTTAATGGAAAAAATAATCAAGTCGCTGGAAGAGAAAGGTTGGGAAGTGAGAAAATAAATCAAAAAAATCCAAATTTCAAAATTCAAATGACAAATCAATGACTAAAATCCAAAATCCAAATTTTGACATTTGGGCTTTGGATTTGATTTGAAATTTGAGCTTTAAACCTTTAGTTTATGGCTAACAACAACGGAAAAAATAATAATAATGTCAGTTACGAAGCCAAAGATATTTATGTTTTGGAAGGGCTGGAGCCTGTGCGAAAGCGGCCGGGAATGTATATCGGCTCCACTGGTGTTGATGGTCTGCACCATTTAATCTGGGAGGTCGCCGACAACTCTCTTGACGAGGCGATGGCCAGTTTTGCCAATGACATTGAAGTCGCGCTTCTGCCGCAAAATCGGATCAGGGTTAAAGATAACGGTCGGGGTATCCCCGTTGAAATTCATAAGCAAACCAAAAAATCGGCGCTGGAAACGGTGATGTGCACTCTGCACGCGGGCGGAAAATTCGGCGGTGAATCTTACAAAATTTCCGGCGGCCTGCACGGCGTCGGTGTTTCGGTGGTTAACGCGCTGTCCCGCTGGATGCGGGTGGAAATTTGCCGCAACGGCACTCTCTGGGCCCAGGAGTACGCGCAGGGAAAACCAAAAAGCGCAGTTAAAAAAATTGGCAAGTGCGATGCCATCGGCACTACGGTTTTTTTTGAACCAGACCCGGAGATTTTCAAAGAAATCCGTTTTGACTGGGATGTGATTTTAAGCCATTTGCGCCAGCAGGCCTATCTAACCCGAGGGACAAAAATCACTATCCGCGATTTAAGAAAAGTTGAAGCGCCGGCCGAATCTTTCTATGGCGTCTGCCAGCCGTCCGGAAAAAAGAAAATTGTAAAGGAAACAAAAGGGGACACGGGCGAGCGCTCCTTTAGTTTCTTTTTTGAAGGGGGAATTATTTCTTATGTAAAATTTTTAAACAATGACGAGAAACCTAGCCATTCTAATATTTTTTATGTAAACCGAGAGGTGGAAAATATTCAGGTGGAAGCGGCTTTTCAATATACTGACGACATTCAGGGGTACGAGATGAGCTTTGCCAATAACATTCATACGGCCGAAGGCGGCATGCACCTGACCGGTTTTCGCACCGCGCTCACCCGCAGTTTAAATGATTACGCTCGCAAAAACGGCTATCTAAAAAATTCTGATGAAAATCTGACCGGCGAGGACGTCCGCGAGGGCCTGACCGCAGTTATTTCGGTTAAGCTGCGCGAGCCGCAGTTTGAGGGGCAGACCAAGGCAAAACTGGGAAACCCCGAAGCCCGGACAGCGGTGGAGGCGGCAGTTTCATACGGGCTGGAAGAGTATCTGGAGAAAAGCCCCAACGACGCTAAAGAAATTTTGGGTAAATGCATTTTAGCTTCTAAGGCCCGCCAGGCGGCCAAAGCGGCCAAAGATACGGTTTTGCGCAAAGGCGTTTTGGATGGGCTGGCCCTGCCGGGCAAACTGGCTGATTGTTCTTCGCGTGATCCCAAAGAATCAGAGCTTTTTATAGTGGAGGGCGATAGCGCCGGCGGAAGCGCCAAGCAGGGTCGCGACCGAAAATTTCAGGCAATTTTGCCGTTGCGAGGCAAAATCCTAAACGTGGAAAAGGCGCGCCTGGATAAAGCGCTGACTTCTAAAGAAGTTAAAGCTTTGATTATTGCCATGGGAACGGCAATTGCCGACGAATTTAATTTGTCAAAATTGCGCTATCACCGCATCATTATTATGACTGACGCCGATGTTGACGGCGCGCATATCAGAACGTTGCTGCTGACTCTTTTCTTCCGCTACTTCCAGCCTTTAATTGAGGCCGGCCATCTTTATATTGCCCAGCCGCCGCTTTACCGGATTTCCAAAGGAAAAGAAAAACATTATGCCTACAGCGACGCGGAAAAAGAAGAAATTGTTGCTGAATTTAAAAAAGCTAAGGCGGTCAAAGCGGCCAAACCAGACAAAAAAATAGAGAAAGAAGAGGGCAAAACAGAAGAAGGCGAGCAAAAATTAGGCGGCATTAATATTCAACGCTACAAGGGTCTTGGTGAAATGAACCCGGACCAGCTTTGGGAAACGACTATGGATCCGCAAAATCGCGTGTTGAAACAGGTAAAAATTGCAGACACCAAAGAGGCGGATAAAATCTTTGACATTTTGATGGGCGACGAAGTCGCGCCGAGAAAAAGATTTATACAAACTCACGCCAAAAAGGTGCAGAATTTGGATATCTAATAGTTTACCCTGAAAAAATTTAGTAAGAAATTTTTGAAGGGCAGAACCTTGACCCCCACACCTAATCAGAAAAATGAATCCCGCTTGGCGGGATTCATAAAATAGTTTACTGCGATAGTATTTTTTCAAAAAAAATAATTAAAGACCGCAAGAGGAAAAATTCTTCAATTAAAATTTCTGATTAGGTGTGAGGGTTGACATTTAACTTGGGCTATATATAATGGGGGTAGTAAGATTCAAATAACACCCCCGCGAGGGGGGTTTTTAGAAACCAGAATAGTCTTAGCGGTTAATAGATTCGTATATTTATGGGAATATTCGGGAAAATCATAACTTTTTTAAAAGAAGTTCGGCTGGAGCTAAAAAAAGTTACCTGGCCGACTCGGCAGGAAACAATTAAGCACACCTTGGCGGTTATTGTGATTTCTTTGGCCGTGGCAGCTTTTTTGGGCGCCGCTGATTTATTGTTTACTTGGTTATTAAATACATTTGTGATTTAATCTTGCAGATTTACAGATTTTTACAAATATACAGATAGTAGATGGGTTAATTGCATACGCATTGCGTTTAAAATCATCATTGTATCTGCATATCTGTATTGATTTGTAAATCCGTAATTTATGCCTAAGCAAGTCTCACGCGGTCGAAATTGGTACGTCTTGCATACCTATTCGGGCTATGAGGAAGCGGTTGTGCGAAATCTCAAACAGCGCATTGAATCCATGGGGATGGAAGACAAGATTTTTAATGTTTTGGTTCCGACCGAGAAAAAGATAAAAATAAAAGCCGGCAAACGTAAGGTCGTGGAAGAAAAAATTTATCCCGGCTATGTTTTGGTTGAAATGATTGTGACTGATGATTCCTGGTATGTGGTGCGCAATACTCCGCGGGTGACCGGCTTTGTGGGTTCGGGCACCACCCCGACTCCGATTTCTCCGGAAGAAATAAAAGACCTGCAAAAGCGGATGGGGGTTGAAGAGCCCAAATATAAAATTGATTTTGCGTTTGGCGATTCGGTCAAAATTACCGACGGGCCGTTTAAAGATACCGACGGCAAGGTGGCGGAAATTGACGAAGACAGGGGTCGCGTTAAGGTTTTGATTTCAATGTTTGGCCGGGAAACGCCGGTGGAGTTGGACTTTTTACAAGTAAGGAAGATTTAAGCTAACCACTAATTGCTTCTATTGGTGGTTGGTTATCAACAAATGGCTAAAAAAATAAAAACTATTATCAAGTTGCAATTGCCCGCCGGGCAAGCAACGCCCGCGCCGCCGGTCGGGCCGGCTTTGGGCCAGCACGGCTTAAACCTGGCTGAATTTTGCAGCAAATTTAACGACGGCACAAAGGATAAAGTCGGCGACATTATTCCGGTGGAAATTACGGTTTATGAGGACCGGAGTTACGGTCTAAAATTTAAAACGCCGCCCGCGGCTGATTTGTTGCGCAAGGCGGCCGGTGTGGCAAAAGGCGCGGCTAATCCGTTGAAGGAAAAAGTCGGCAAAGTTACCAAAGCGCAAATCCGCGAAATCGCCACCAAAAAAATGGCGGATTTAAACGCCAACGACATTGAAGCGGCGGAAAAGATAATCGGAGGTACTGCACGTTCTATGGGTATTAAGGTAGAATAAGAAAATTGTTGTCCCGAAAAATAAAAAATCTTTGATTTTTATATTTTTCGAGGATCCTCGATTTTCTAGCCAAATCGAAGATTTGGAGAAAATCGGGAAAGGCACGGCCAGAAGTATGGGAATAAAAGTGGAATAGAAAAGGAGGGAGAAGATGAGATGGCTGAAAAGATTTTGGCAGTTTTTGGTGCGTAAGTGCTCGGGTAGAGGATGCGATATCGGCAAAAACACTCATTCTCGTCAGCCTATTAGGTTTAAATAGTCTGTTCTTTTGCCAGAAGCAAGGCCAAAAAGCCTTGCTTTTTGTATTCTGCCGTGATAAAGATTAATAAGTATCTTTTTGGCAGTACCTTACAATATTTTATAAGCGGAGGTGAAGGATGAATATCAAAGTAAAAAAAATCAGGAGGGATGCTTTAATTCCAGTTAGGGCATCGGATGGCGCGGTTGGTTATGACGTATATGCTTCTCGGGTCTTGGATAAATCGACCAAAGAGGTCATTCAAGAATTACCAGTCGAAATTTCTCCCGGCAACAGCGTTCTTATAGGTATCGGTGTACAAATGGCTGTGCCTTGGCCTATTCAGTGTGAAGTGCGACCGCGTAGCGGTCTTGCCAGCAAGTACGATATTGAACTTTCTAATTCGCCAGGCACGATTGATCCAGACTTTCGTGGAGAAGCCGGAGTGTTGCTCAGAAACAGGGGCGAGAAACCATTTACAATAGAGAAGAATATGCGGATTGCTCAATTAGTTTTTTCTAAAGTTGAGATACCAATTTTAGAAGAGACTTTGGATCTTCCATTGACGCGGCGAGGTTCACTGGGTTTCGGCGGGACAGGACTTTTTGGTGGCGGCCTAGGCATAACGGATTACGAAGAATCAATCCGACAGATGGACGAATATTACATGAGCGTTGCTTTGATGGCGGCTGGCCGTTCGCGATGCGTACGCGGGATGAAAAAAATTAACGATCAATACCCGCGGGATGCAAAGGGTAAGTTAATTGGTCAGACAAGAAAATTTGGCTCTCTTATTGTTAAAGACGACACTATCATCGCGCAAGGATTTAATGATTATCGGCCGGGGTCTCCACGGTGTGAGGAGACGGGGTGTTTGAGAGACGAATTAAATATTCCTTCAGGCACAAGACTTGAGAAATGCCGCGCTATCCACGCAGAAGAGTGGGCAGTCACTAATGCTGCCAGGCTTGGTCACGCAACCAAAGGAGCCACGCTTTATAACAATGCAGAACCGTGTGAGCTATGCGCTACGCTTATCACTAACGCTGGGATTGAAACAATAGTGATACCCCTTGGCGTTTACCCGACCAATGGTACTGAAATTTTGAGAGAGGCAGCTATCAATATTCGTTATGTTAAATTATGAAAGGAGGAGCAGATGTTGAAAATTGTTCTTATTGAAGCGCGCGATCTTCCGGATGCCTGGTTTCAGTTAGTGGCGAAGATTATTGAGCCAGGCATAGCTGACAAATACAGGATTGATCAGGGTTCATATGCTAGTCAATACCGCTTAGAATTTGATTTCGTGATAATCCATGTTCATTATCCGGGCGTGAGACCGCTGATTCCAGATATTCCGCCCGGGCTTGGCATTCCGCCGCCGACCGATATGAAATTTGTCGAAATGTATACCGATCGATACTGGATGACCGATTTAAAAGAAGGGAACGAACAATATACCTACGGCGAGCGGATTACCAAAGCGCGCACTTCTGCGATACAGCACATCGAGCGAAATCAAACTTTTCTGGGGGTTAATCCTCCGGAATTCGTCAATCAGATGGACGAAGTTATAGACAGATACAAAAAGTATGGCCCGGGTAATAACCAGTTGATTCTACAAGTTGGTCAACCCGCCGACATTATGCTCAAAGACCCGCCCTGTCTTCGCCAAATCGACACCAGAGTCAAGGAAGGGAAATTGCATTTTGTTTGCGTGTATTTCCGAAGCTGGGATCTTTGGGGAGGCTTGCCAGCAAATCTCGCCGCTATTCAGCTAATGAAAGAATATATGGCTCGCCAGATTGGCGTTGAGGACGGAGAGATGATCTGCGTCAGCAAGGGCCTGCACCTTTACGACCATTGCTGGGAAATCGCTGGCATCCGCCGCGGACTTTCCGTAGAAGAAATTAAAAAGCTTAAAGAAATCCCATCACGGAAATCTTGACTTGAACAAAGGGGCTAAACTGGGTTACAATAAATCCAGCAAGGCCCCTATTTTTTATAAATATGGCAAAAAAATTACTTCTTAAAAATCGATCCTCAAAAGATGATTATTATCTATCAATTGCTAAGCAAATTGCAATGCGTTCTACTTGTTATCGCAATCGGATAGGCAGTGTTATTGTGAAAGAAGACCAGATTATTGCTACCGGTTACATTGGAGCACCTCGTAAAACCAAGGATTGTTTTGAGCGCCGCAATTGCCTGCGTACAACTTTGGGTATGCCCCACGGTCAGCGTTATGAAATATGCCGTTCGGTGCATAGCGAACAAAATGCCATTATAAACGCGGCCCGCGGCGCCGCTTCAACCCTGGGCAGTAAAATTTATATTTGGGGAGAAGACGCCGCAACCGGAAAATTAATTGACGCTTTTCCTTGCTTTATCTGTAAGCGCATGATTATTAATGCGGGGATTGATAGTGCTATTATTATGACGAAAAACGGGACTAAAATTTTTAAGATTGATGATTGGATAAAAGACTGGCAGAAAAAAGAGATTATTGATGACCGTCATCAGTGCGGCAACGGTCGTGAAATTGTGACAGAAAAACATTTAAAAAATAGATAGTCTTTGTTTTAAAATTATGAAAAGAAAAATTGTAGCGGTGTTGGGCCTGCCCGGCTCGGGTAAAACAGAAGCGATAAATTATTTACTTAAAAAATTAAATTGGCCAAAAGTTTATTTTGGCGAAGTGACATTCGACGAATTAAAAAAGAAGAGATTAGCGATTAATGAGGCTAACGAGAGAAAAATTAGAGAAGAATTGCGTGTTAAGCATGGGCAAGATTATTATGCCAAAAAGGTGATAGAAAAAATTGAAAAAATTCCAAGCGGTAATATTTTGGTGGAGAGTTTATATAGTTGGGTTGAATATCTGGAATTTAAGAAAAAATTTGGCGATAATTTTAAAGCTGTTGCGGTTTATGCTCCGCCAAAAATACGCTACGCGCGACTGGCTAAGAGGCCGACGCGACCCTTGACGAGCGCGGAAGCCCAGGGCCGCGATTATGCACAAATTGAGAATCTTTTTCAGGCCGGCCCCATTGCTATGGCTGAATATACATTGATAAACGAAGGAAATCTCAAAGACCTATATCAACAGATTGATAAAATAATAAAGGGTTTTAAACTCCAGAGTCCCGCAAATGCGGGAGACTCAAATTAGGAATCTACCCTCGCAACAGAGCTGTTTGGGGTATTAAAAATCCCTTTCTTTTGACTTCACTCGGACAATATGCCTGCGGGCGCATTGTCCTCGCTAGTCAAAATAAAAAAATTAAAATGAAGGATGAGAAAATCCAAGATTTAATTCAAAAAGAAATCAGCCGTCAGCGCGATGGGTTGGTTTTGATTCCTTCGGAAAATTATGCCTCGCCGGAAGTTTTGGCCGCGATGGGCACGCCGTTGTCAAACAAGTATTCCGAGGGCTATCCGGGTAAGCGCTATTATGGCGGCAACAAATTTATTGATGAGATTGAGGCGTTGGCAGTAGAGCGGGCTAAAAAATTATTTAATGCCGAGCATGCGAATGTTCAGCCGCATTCCGGTTCCCAAGCCAACGCGGCGGTTTATCTGGCTTTGCTTAAACCGGGCGATAAAATTTTAGGTTTTGACCTGAAAGCCGGCGGTCATTTAACTCACGGCTCGCCGGTTAATTTTTCCGGCCTAACCTATAATTTCGCGTTTTATGGCGTGAATCCCAAGACAGAACTAATTGATTTTAGCGAAGTGGAAAAAATCGCTTTGGAATTTAAGCCAAAATTAATTATTGTCAGCACGACTTCTTATTCTCGCATTTTGGATTTTGCCAAATTCAGCGCTATCGCCAAAAAAGTTAATGCCTATCTTTTGGGCGACATCGCACATATTGCCGGTTTGGTTATCGCGGCTGAACATCCACATCCTTTTCCTTTCTGCGACGTAGTGACCACCACAACTCACAAAACTTTGCGCGGCCCGCGGGGCGGCTTGATTTTGTGCAAAGAAAAGGATGAGATCACTGGCGGCAGTTTGGCGCAAAAAATTGATAAAGGCGTTTTTCCGGGACTTCAGGGAGGGCCGATGGATCATATTATTGCCGCCAAGGCAATTTGTTTTTTGGAAGCAATGCAGCCGGCTTTTAAAAAGTATCAGCGTCAGATTATTTTGAACGCCCGCGCTATGGCTGAAGAGTTTAAAAAGCAGGGGATTCGGGTAGTCAGCGGCGGCACGGACAATCATTTGATGGTCATTGACATTTCTTCCTTTGGCGTAGAATCTAAAAAGATTCAGGACGGGCTGAACGAATTGAATATTTATGTTAACCGAAATACCATTCCTAATGATTCCAAACCACCATATAATCCCTCTGGTATAAGAGTCGGTTCGCCTGCCATTACCACTCGTGGTCTTAAAGAAAAAGACGCGGCGCTGGTGGCAGGATTGGTTGCCGAATTTATTAAGAATTTTGGAGATAAGAACGTTAAGATAAAAATTAAACAAGAAGTTCAAAGACTGGTAAAAAAATTCCCGATTTATAATAATTTTAAGTGGTAAAAAATCTTTTGCCGCTTTTTTGGCGGCCCCGATTTTCATCGGGGTAAACTCCAAAGCGGCGCCGCGCCTGCCAAAGCTCGATAATGATTAGCTGATATATAATGGATATAAACTTAAAGTTTGCGTTAAATATAAATATAAGTAATCAAGCTTTGGTTATCGGCGGGCAGGGAAAAAACCGCCGCGCAGGGCGCAAAAATTTGATAAAATCGGGCTCGCCTCGCTAAATTTGCTATGCCATTTTGCCTGCGGCAAAATATGCAGCCACAACACGCAAATTTTTAACGCTCGGCTCACCGCGATTTTATAACAAATTTTTCGCCAAGCGCGGAGAAAATGAATTTTTCACATTGTTTTTTATGAAACTATTTGATGGCAAAAAAGCCGCGCGGAAGATTTTGAAAGATTTAGCGGCGGATATTAAAAAAGATAAAATTCGGCCGGCGCTGGCCGTGGTTTTGGTCGGTGAAAATGAAGCCTCCAAGCTTTATGTTAAATTAAAAAAAGAAGCGGCCGTAAAAATCGGCGTTGAAATCAAGGAATTTTATTTTGGCGACCAAGCGAAGGAAGAGGAAATTATTGATAGAATAGAGAAATTAAACGAAGATGAAAAGGTTCATGGGATAATTGTTCAATTGCCGCTGCCGGCAGTTTTTAATACCGAGCGAATTCTGGAAATAATAAGTCCGCAAAAAGACGTTGATGGGTTTCATAAAGAAAACAGGCGGTTGCTGGAAAAAGGGGAGACACCGCATTTTTTACCGGTTTTGCCTTTGGCAATTTTAACGGCTATAGCCGACGCGGTTAAAAAGAACCTTGCCAGTTTAAAAAATAAAAATATTCTGGCCCTGGTTAATTCTGAAATTTTCGGTTCTATTTTAAAATTGGTTCTAGAGAAAGAAGGTGCGCCCCTTAAATATCAAGTAAGAAATACTTGTATCGTTTTGGGGATAGAGAAAGAGATACAGGCGGCTGACATTTTAATTACTGTCTGCGGTTGTCCTAACTTAATTAAAGGAGAAATGATAAAATCCGGTGTAATTTTAATTGATGGGGGCGTCACTCGCTATCATGATGGCAAAGTGGTTGGAGACGTCAATCGCAAAGACGTGAAAAGCAAGGCCGCTTTTTTGACGCCGGTACCCGGCGGCATCGGGCCCTTGACGGTGGCGTTGCTTCTGCGTAATGTTTTTTTGGCCGCGAAAGGTATTGTTAAAAAATAAAGCATTGCTATAATATTGTTGGCGCTCTCTGCCTTCGGGCGGAGGACCGCAAAGGCCGGTTTTTACCGGTCTTATTAAATTTTTCTTCTACTTTTCTGTAACCAGAAAAGTAGCAAAAGAGTTTCCGCGCAGCCATAAAATTTTGATAAATTAGGCCTCGCCTCACGATAAAAATTACTATCCACAACGCCCCAGCCCAGAGGCTGGGGCCCCACCACAACACGCAATTTTTATCCTTCGGCTTAGCTCTAATTTCTAACAAAATTTTTGGCAAGCGCGGAATAGAAAAATTAAACTACAATTGTAAATATTTATGTGTTATTATAGAATTACGCAGGGTTATTAATACTATTATTGCTAGCATGAAATATGAACCGACAATCGGTCTGGAAATTCACGTTGAGCTGAAAACCAAAAGCAAGATGTTTTGCGATACGCCTAATGGCCTTGGTTTGGAAAAAGAGCCTAACGTTAATATTTGCCCGGTCTGCACGGGCCAGCCGGGGGTTTTGCCCGTTATAAATGAAGAGGCGGTGCATATGGTTTTAAAAACCGGCTTGGCGCTCAACGCTAAAATTGCCGAATTTTCCAAATTTGACCGAAAAAACTATTTTTATCCCGACTTGCCAAAAGGGTATCAGATTAGCCAATATGACAAGCCGCTGGTTCTGGGCGGGCATTTAGACATAATAGACGGGGAGAGCACCGGTCGCATCCAAATTACGCGCGTGCATCTGGAAGAAGATACGGGCAAGCTCGTCCATCCCGTTAGAAAATCGGATTTTTCTAACGGGGTCAATCCAAAAGGCGCGGACTATTCTCTGGTTGATTTAAATCGGGCAGGCGTTCCGCTGATGGAATTGGTGACTGAACCGGATATTAAATCAGGAAGTCAGGCCAGGAAATTTTGCCAGGAACTACAATTGATTTTACGATATTTGGGCGTTTCTGACGCTGATATGGAAAAGGGCCAGATGCGTTGCGAAGTTAATATTTCGCTTCGCGAAATACCGCAGATAGGCGCGGATATAAATACCGCAGATAGACGCGGATCAATATATAAAGAGGGGATCCGCGATAATCAGGCAGAAGATCAGCGAGAATCAGCGGTTTTGGGGACAAAAGTTGAAATAAAAAATCTAAATTCTTTTCGGGCGGTAGAAAAATCAATTAATTATGAAATAAAACGCCAAGCCGAAGAGCTTGAGGCGGGCGGTAAAATTATTCAGGAGACGCGCGGTTGGGACGACGCGGCCGGCAAGACAGTCAGTCAGCGCACCAAAGAAGAGGCGCACGATTATCGTTATTTTCCAGAACCGGATTTGCCGCCGCTGGTCGGCCTTGATAAGTTGGCCGATAAACTTTTAGCCGGGATGCCGGAGTTGCCCAGAGCCAAAAAGGTTCGGTTGGCTGAAGAATATGTCCTGTCGCAATCCGACATTGAGGTTTTGATTCAGAGCAAAAATATTACAGATTATTTTGAGAATGTTTGTTCGGAGTTTAATAAAACAGAGAATGTGGCCGGCCTAGTTAAAGAAGAAATTGTTAAACTTTGTAAATTAGCGGTAAATTATTTAATAACCGAAATTCCGCGTATCGCGGCAATTTTGCAGCTGACTAATTATCAAATAAAAGACAAAATCACGGCGGAGAATTTTGCGGAATTTATCATTTTAATTCATCAGGGAAAAGTTTCTTCTTCCGGCGCGCAAGCTGTTTTGGCGGAAATGTTTAAAACCGGCGCCGACCCAACGCATATCATTGAAGAAAAAGATTTAGGGCAGGTGAGCGACGAAGGAGCTCTGCGTTCAATCGCGCAGAAAGTTATAGAGAATAACCAAAAAACCGTTGTTGATTATAAAAAAGGCCATACTAACGCCTTGCAGTTTTTGGTCGGGCAGGTGATGAAAGAAAGCAGGGGAAGGGCAAATCCCAATCTTGCCCGGGATATTTTAACGGAGTTATTAAAATAGCTGTTATTCAGCCCGTTTTAAAAGCGCCTTTTGGGCGCTTTTAATGTTGCAGAAAATTTTTTGCCAGAACATAAGCTCGCCGCTTATTATTTATCCAAAAGATTCGTTTATCTCTTTTAAACCAAGTCATCTGCCGCTTGGCAAAATGTTCAATATCTTTTTGCAGCTGCGATATCATTTCTTCGTAGCCGACTCTTTTTTGTAAAAACCGAGCAACCCAGCGGTATTCAAGGCCGAAGCTGTCCAGCCGTTTCCACGAGAGACCGGATGCCCGTAAGTTTTGCACCTCTTTTATCATTCTTTGTTTAAGACGCTTGAGTAGGCGTTTGTGAATAAGTTTTTTTAGTTCTGCAGGCGATTTTTTAACGCCCAAAAATAAAATATTATATTCTTTTGTCATTCCGGGCTTGCCTGCCCGCCAAAGCTTTAGCGGCGGTGGGACCCGGAATCTAGGTTCTGAATTCTGGATTCCCGCTTTCGCTCGCCTCGCTAAAGCTACGGCGAAGCGGGCGGGAATGACAAGTGCGGGCACTGGCTTGCCGGTTTTTAAAACTATTTCAAGTGCCCGAATCAATCGGCGTCGATTAAATGGGTCTATTTCTTTGGCACGTTTTGGATCTAACTTTTGTAGTTTTTTGTAGAGTTCTTTTGTGGCTATTTTTTCTAATTTCGCGCGCAGTTTCAAATCTGGCTTGACTTCGGGAATTTGTAAATTTTCCGTGATTGCTTGAATGTAAAAACCCGTCCCGCCGCAGATAATTGGAATTTTGCCTTTGGCTAGAATTTTTTTAATAGCTGATTGCGCTAATTTTTGGTATTGTGCGACGGTGAATCGACGTTTTGGCGAGGCAATATCCAAAAGATAGTGGGGAATGCCTGCCATTTCTTTTTTTGTAATTTTACCTGTTCCAATATTCATCCCGCGATAAGCCTGGCGCGAATCAGCCGAAATAATCTCGCCGTTAAATTGGCGCGCCAAGCCAACCGCCAAGTCCGTTTTGCCGGATGCGGTTGGGCCGAGGACGACGATAATTTTTTTCCGTCGATCAGGATGAAGTCTCTGGGGATATTTTTTTTGCATTTTATTGTATAAAGAGATAAAATATATAGTAGCCAGTTCTTTGGCAATTTTTATTAAGATAAAAAAAGGAGGATATCAATTGGAAAAAACAGAATGGTTGTTGTATGGTCTGATACACGCTTTTTTAAACACCGATAGTTCTTTTTCTACTTTTAAGGAAGCAGGATATCCGGATTTCCAGGTTATCTTATTGGCTGTAGCAGTTAGCTCTTTTGGAGTAATACTGCTTTATTTAGGGAATGGAAAAGGTCTATTCCCTTTTGTTTCAAAGATTTTATTACCCTTTCTTTCGCGGATCTTTAGAAAAGAGCTTGATAAATCTTTTGAAAAGTTTCGCACAGCCACCTCCGGCATAGTTAAAAAATTTGGCTATATCGGCTTGATTTTTCTTGTTTCGATCCCTTTCGCTCCTTCGTTAAAGGAAGCAGGATTGGTCAGCGGTCAAGCCTTTGGCTTGAAATATACTCTTCTCGTTGTTCTTTTTTTCAATGCCCTAAGAATTACGTTTTGGTTTTGTTATATGTTTGACTTTTTATAGAGCCGATTACTGATTTTATCAGTGTCGGCTTTTAGTTTTCCCCTTAATCCCCAAGCCGTAGCGCCGATAATTTTAACGGAAGCAAGAGAGTCCGAAACTGTCCGTTTCTGAAGTTTTGGCAGATAAGTAAGTTCGGAATGGGGATTTGCGTCAATTTTTACTGTTTTTAAAGTAGCGGTTTTGCCGATGGCGCAGTCTTTTTTAATTTTATTTATCAGCACATCAACAGTCTTGCCGATATATTTTTTATTATTTTGCAAGGCCGTTTTTTTTAAGATATTATTTAAAATCCGGGTGCGCCGCTTTTTTTCTTGCTGCGGTACGTCGTCTGGCAGTCGGGCGGCCGCGGTGCCGGGGCGCGGTGAGTATTGAGCAAAATAAATCATATCAAATTTAATTTCTCTGGCGAGATTGGCGGTATGTTGAAATTGTTTTTTAGTTTCGCCGGGGAAGCCGACAATAATGTCGGTAGAAATAGCCAGCGGCGGAAAATTTACCCGGTGTTTTTTAAAAGCAGCACGCAGTTTTTTAATCAGATTTTTGTAATGTGTCACGGTATAATGTCTATTCATCTTTTTCAATATTTCGTTGTCGCCGCTTTGAACCGGTAAATGAATATAGGGCGCTATTTTTTCACAGCGCGCCATAGTCTCGATTAGTTTATCAGACATATCTTTTGGATGAGAAGTAAGAAAACTCAGCCAAAAATCGCCGGGTAAATTATTAATTTTTTGTAATAACTGAAGAAAATTATTTTTTTTGTCTTTATAAGAATTGACGTTTTGTCCCAGCAGAATAACTTCTTTATAACCTTTTTTAATCAGTGATTTTACTTCTTTAATAATTCTTGATGCCGGTCGGGATTTTTCCCGGCCGCGAGTGTAGGGGACAACGCAGTAAGAGCAAAAATTATTGCAGCCGGTCATAATCGGGATATTAGCCGTGTTTTTGTTCGTCCGAGGCGGCCCGCCCGCAACGCTCTCGCTTGCGAGGCGGGCGGGCGGCAGTTTAAAATATTCATCCGGGTTCCAAAAAGAAATATTTTTGTTTTGAGCGAGCCTTTTTTTGTCAAAATCAAGCAAACAACCGGCAACGATGATTTTTTTGTCGGGGAAATTATTTATTTGGCCATAGACCCGATCAATTGCCGCCTGGCGCACAGAGCAAGCATTGATCACTAATAAATCAGCCTCTTTGACGTTATTGGCGGGTTGCTGGCCGGTCTTTTCTAGGGCCGATGCAATTTTTTCGCTGTCAGCAACGTTCATTTGACAGCCGTAAGTAATAATAAAGTATTTCATGCTTGCCATTTACTTTAATACAAAAAAGACCCCGTTTCAAGAGTCTTTTCAATAATAAGAAAAATAATGAGATTAGTCTGTGAAGTTTACGGGAACAGATATTTTTTTGATTTCTTTTCCGTCTTTTGCCGATATTAAAAATACTTCAACTATTCCGGTGCCAGCAGAAGGTTTTTTATATTTTAAGACGAGAGAGAAATCAGACATTTTTTTAGCGTCTTTTGTTTGAATGAAGCTTTCTGCCAGAATAAGACCCTTGACGTCTTTTATTCTTGTTTTTAATTTATTCCCCGCCAAATCAGCCCGGCCGGAAAGGGCCAGCGGGCTTTTAATCCGGTCGTTAAGAGTGGGAGCAATAATAGTAATTGAGCTGTTGGCCAAAGGATTAACATAGGAAATAGTTGGACCTATGTAAAGCGATTCTTCTTCGGATAGAGATTGTTGGATTGACCACAAAAGAAAACCAAAAAAAGCTACGGCTACTAAAGTAGTTAGCAGAATTCTTTGCGTATTTATTTTTTTCATATATTATACGAAGTCGCGGCGCAGACTAAATAAATAGTTAGCCAGTCCGGCCCTCCTTAGAATTTAATTAAATACATTATACCACAAAATAGAAAATTCAGTTATCCCCAATGCCTTAGCGCACCAGAGGATTGATTAATTTTGATTCAAGTCTGTCAAAAGACGCGGGGACTTGAATGCCGTAGGAAAGCGGAAGAAACAAAATGAAGCTGATAAATATAAAAAACAAAATTCCGGCAAAAAGTTTTTTTTGGGGCCAAAAATCCGACAGCAGGAAGCTGAAAAGCAAAATGGCAAAAAGCGCAGAAGCCAGATAATGATACAGAAATGCCACGCGGCTGACAAAAATAAAAGGCAGAAGATTGGCAAAGTAAGCCAGAACTAAAATATAAACAATAGGTTTTTTCTGGCGGCCTTTTTTGGTTGTTAGCTGTATTAGCGTAACCGCTATCAGCCCTCCGGCCAGCCACCAAAGAACAGGATTTCCCATAAAATAAATTTTTCCGGCCCAAACGTCTTGGTTGTCCTGTTGATTCTGATTCCAGTAGTAAATCAGTTTATAATCAAGCGGCCAAGTATACCAGCGGCTGGAATAAGGATGGTTGCTTTTAAGAGTAGAGTTATAAAAAAACATTTTTTGGTTAAGCTCGGTGAATTTTTGCAAAAATGTCAGCTCGTTGCCTCCGCCTTTTAATTCTCTTTGGAAGGCCTGTGACATAAAAGGATCGCCGGGGCCGGAGTCGGGGAGGAGTTTAAGGTGGATATAGAAGGGGATGGCGTAGATGGCGAGCCCGATGGTTATTAAAATTATTAAGCCGGTTAATGCTTCTTTAATTTGTATCCATTTTGTCGTCCCTGACTTAATCTGGGGTCTAGGGGTTTGGATTCCTGCTTTCGCAGGAATGACAGAAATAGAGCTGTTGAGATAATCGGCCAATTTCCGGCTGAAAATTTTAGCCAGCAAAACCACACCGATGATTCCAATCGTCGCCAACCCGGTCCATTTAACCGAAATTGTCAGGCCAAAGAATGCGCCGGTTAAAATTAAATAGCCAAACCATTTAGCTCCGAAACTTTTTTGGCGCTGATACAAAAAGAAAAAACAAAAACACAGCACTTCAAAAGTCAGCATAAAAATATCCACCAGAATAAAACGCGACTGGATTAAAAAAGCGTTATCCAGCAAAATCAGCAGGCCGGCAATTAGCGCCACTTTTTTTGAGCGGCTGATCAGCCAAGCGAGCCAAGAAACCGTCAAAACAAAAAGTCCGCCAAAAAAAGCGGGCAAAAATCTTAAAACAAAAAGTGTTTGGGCTGGAATTTGCTCACCGATTTTTTCAAAATCAAAGACGGGATTGACTCCATTTAATTTCGCCCAGCCGGCAATAATTAATTTTCCCAGTGGCGGGTGAATGTCAAAATAATACTGGCCGGTAAAATACGCGCCCACAAACTTGCCAAAATGCACTTCGTCAAAAACGACCTGGCTGGGGTAACTCAAAAAGGCGAGATGGATTGTAAAAGATAGAATAGCCAAAACGAGAAATGGCCAAGATTTTTTGAGAAACGGTTTCATTTGGTTTATTGCGTATTTTGATTTAGTATGCTATCTTGAATCCAGTACATTCCAGGAGGTGAATTATGGCTAAAAGCGTCGTGGTCAGGGTTTTTCTTCAGGCAATTGACTCGGAACCGATTGATTCAAAAATACGGAAGCTAAGGGCAGAAAAAAGCCCTGTTGATGGTCGAAAATTTCTGGAATCAGAAATTCCAGGAATTCCGGGAGTTCAGTTCAAAGATGCTGTTTTTGATCCCTATGCAGGCAATGAGGGCAGGCGGCATCTGTTACAGAGAATATTAGACAAAGCGTGTGTGGCCGCAATGGATGAACCCAAAGATCTGATTCTGATTATAGAGGATATTCCCTAGCGGCCCGTAAATACGTTTTGCCATAAAGCCCAACCTTATTTAATAAGGCCCTGGGCTTTTTTATTTTTGAAATTTTTTTAAGGCTGTCATTCCCGCGAAAGCGGGAATCCAGGATTAAAGATCACAGTATAAATCTTTCCATCGGGGATTATTTTTTTCAATGAGCCCTATTTTCCATTTTCTGTTCCATTTCTTTAATTGTTTTTCTCGTGTTATTGCACTGCGTACATTATTAGTCGATTCATAATATACAAGCAAATGAACTTTATATTTTTTAGTAAATCCTTCTACGAGATTATTCTTATGTTCCCAGATGCGTTTTTTTAAGTCGGAAGTTACGCCAATATACAAAGTGCCGTTTCGTTTGCTGGCTATAATATAAACGTAATAACTTTTTTGATTCATTCTAAAATTCAAAAACTGGATTCCCGCTGGAGTTTATCCCGCACTGGATTCCCGCTTTCGCGGGAATGACAAAGGGAGTAGATATTACAGTGATTAATTCTTATTTTTAATCTCGTTAAGGATCTTTTCTATAAACTTGTCCACTTTCATTGGCCCCAAGTCTCCCTTGCCTCGTTCGCGCACAGCGACGGAGTCGGCGGCGATTTCTTTATCGCCCACAACTAAAAGATAGGGGATTTTTTGAAGTTCGCCCTCGCGGATTTTTTTGCCGATGGTTTCGTTTTCATTTTTGACCGCAACTCTGATATTTTCGGATTTCAATTTTTCGGCGACCTTAAAAGCATATTCTTCGTGCCGCGAGCCAATGGATAAAATCCAGACCTGTTCCGGCGCCAGCCACACCGGAAACGCGCCGGCGTAGTGCTCAATTAGGCAACCCAAAAATCTTTCCATGCAGCCAAGTACGGTGCGGTGGAGAATAATTGCTTGTTGCGGTTTGCCTTTTTGATCAATATAGTTGACGTCAAAATTTTTAGCTAAATTGAAATCAAGTTGAATAGTCGGCCCTTGCCAGCCTCGACCAAGGGCATCAATCAATTTAATATCAATCGCTGGTCCGTAAAATTTTGCTTCGCCGGGCATAATTTTATACTTTAACTTTTTGGTTTCAAGGGCGTTCGCCAGGGCCTTTTCCGCTTTATCCCACACTTTATCATCGCCCATGTATTTTTTCTTTTCTTTGGGATCTCGAGTCGATAATTCAATTTTATACTCTTTAAAACCAAACGAATTCAACATAAAGAGAGCTAAATCTAATACACCGATTATCTCATCTAATAATTGATCTTGGCGGCAGAAAATATGGGCATCGTCCTGGGTGAAGCTTCTTACTCGCAATAATCCATGAAGCGTGCCAGCCCGTTCAAAACGATAAACGGTGCCCAACTCACCATAACGAATAGGCAAATCTTTATAGGAGCGGGGTTTGGTTTTATAAATTAAGATATGGAAAGGGCAATTCATCGGCTTAATCATATATTCTCCTTCTGGCGTTATCATCGGCGTATACATATTTTCACGGTAAAAATTCCAATGGCCGGAAATTTTCCATAGTTCTAATTTACCGATATGCGGCGTGAAAACATATTGATAACCGCGCCTACTATGCTCAATGCGCCAGAAGTCTTCTATAACAGTACGAATAACTGATGCTTTTGGATGCCATAGAAAAATACCAGCGCCTACTTCATCGTGGCTACTAAATAAATCTAATTCTTTGCCCAACTTGCGATGGTCTCTTTTTTCGGCTTCTTCTAATTTTTTGAAATATTCATCCAGCTCTTTTTTTGTCTCAAAAGCCGTGCCGTAAACACGCTGAAGCATTTTATTCTTTTCCGACCCGCGCCAATAAGCGCCGGCAATTTTGAGAAGCTTAAAGGCATCGGTTTTGATTTCGCCGGTGGAATCAAGGTGCGGGCCGCGGCATAAATCTACAAAACCTCCGGTTTTATAGATAGTGACAAGTGGCAAGTGTTTAGTGACAAGTTTTTCTGCCTTTTTATTTTTACTTGCGACTTGTTTACTTGTTTCTTGTTTACTCAATTTTCTTATCAGTTCAACTTTGTAGGGTTGTCCAGCTTTATCAAAAAGCTTTTGTGTTTTTTTGGCTTCAATTTCTTGTCGCTCAAACGAAAAATTCTGCTTTATTATCGCGCGCATTTTCTCTTCCAAAAGAGGCAGGTCTTCGGGAATTAGCGTGCGGGGCAAGTCAAAGTCATAATAAAATCCACCCTCAATAGTTGGTCCGATGCCGAATTTGGCTTCGGGAAACATTTCCAAAACCGCGGCGGCGAGGATGTGGGAGGCGGAGTGCCTTAAGATATCTAATTTATTATTTTGATTTGATTTTGTTGACATAGGTTTAAAAAGCTATTATTGTTAATTTGTTGTTTTAAAATAAGGTAGGATTCTATTTTTTAGGAAAGGAGGATTAGTGATGAGTGTTAAAACTAGAATAGGTCTTGGTATTTTGACAAAATCAAGATCTGGCTCGGTAGAGCTGCCGGAGGAGGTGACTCTTTATTGTCCGCAATGCGGGACCAAGGTTGCCGATAAAGGTCAGTGTTCGGTTAGCTTCGCGAATGTGTTTGACGAGTTTGGGGCGTCGGTTCTGCGGCTGCTGGTTGACTGTCGGAATTGCGGTTGCCACGACCGCGAGCCCTCACAGTTTCCCAAAAAAAGTCATTGAAAAGGAGGGACGTAAAAACTAAAGCCCCATCTCAAAAATTTGCCAAAAAAGCAAATTCTTGGGACGGGGTTTTTTCTTCGCCCTCCGTAGCTTTAGCGAAGGAGGGTTAACCTCGCGGTTCCACCCAAGTTGCCCGATTATACAAACCGGACCACTTTTTACGCCTGTCTTGCCCCGTTAGATATACGAAGCATTATCTAATGGGGTATCGTCGGCTGCTTACGCGAGCTTTACCCCGTTAGATGCGCGAAGCGCTATCTAATTGGGGTCAGCAGGTGGTTAGTCTGCGTCATCGCTCTTAAGTATATTTTAAATCAGTAGAGAAAATTGTCAATAAATCCTTGTGCCATGAGTCCGTGTTAGTCGTAGTATTTATCCTTTGCTCTTTTTGAAGTTTGCCCCGCGCGAGACGGCAGAACAAACGGCTCAACGGGCAATTGCCGTTGAGCCGTTTAAAAAAAGCTCCGAGCGGAGACCGCTAGGAGCTTAAAGTTTTTGATTAAATTTCATTTATCAAATTTCAAAAAATACTGTTTTGGCTTTGATTCTTGTTTAAGTATCTTGGCCCAATCTGAATTAACTTCGGATACACGTTTTTTTTCTTTCCCGTGTTTAAACAAATGTTTAAACAAAGGGTCAACAACTCTTGATTTGCAAAAGACGCTGGCATCATAATCGTTTGGATTATTAATGATTCTAACTTTGTTATTCATCCGGTTAAAAAGAAGCTTTAGTCTTTCATCTTTATCCAAAAATTCTTCAATTTTTTCTATCACTAATTTGTCGGTTGTATAGAGGTTGTCTTCTGAAATGTATCCTTTTTGCAGGGCGTATCGCAGGCAATCGCCGACTGTTCTGAACATGATCGCCGAAGGAAGGCCGGCGTAATAAATTATGTTAATTTTAAGGAACAATTCCGCGTATCTTTTGGCGCTTTCAAAATCTCTAAAAACCCACTTATTGTTTTCAGCCGTTAAATTATCCAGAAGATATTTTTTGCTTTCATCATCAAGCTCGTCAAAAATTACCGCTGTTCTCAAGGAATAATCAATTCTGTCAGCGCATAAATCTGGCAGATTATTTTCTTTCAACGGGAAATGGCTATCATCCAGAATGTATTTTGGATTGAATCCGTGTTGTTTGAGCATCTGCGGTATCTCCGTCTTTTCTGTAAATCTTTCAAAAACATTATCTTGGTGATTGTGTTCTTTTTCTGAACCGGTATCCAGGACATAGTCAATGCAGTGGGAAAAGGCCGAATGAGAAACATCGTGGATTAAGCCGGCGATTTGCTCTTCAATGGGAGCATTATATTCACGAAGCAAAAGATAGACACCTACCGAATGAGCAAATCGGCTGTGATCATATTTACCGGTATCCGTAGCTGGCTTCACCCAATGCGGATTATAGCCTCCAAGGTCCACTCCTTTTAATCTTTGGAGCGGGTAAGATTTTACAAGTTCCAAAATAACCGGTTCTGTGATTTTAAATTCTCCATATACTCTGTCTGTATATTTCATATTTTCGCCTCCTTATTTTTTAAAGATCGATTTTCAAGTATATCTTAAAGAAATTTTTTGGTCAATATTAATAATTATTGTCTAAAATTCTTCAAATGATTCTCATTCAATTCCTGCACTTCTTCGGCTAATAATTTTAAATTTCCGTCTTTGTCGTCCAGCCGGCCGGAAATCAGGACGATTTTGCCTTCCTGCCACATAGTGGCGGTGCGCTCAAGCACTTTGGGAAAAATGAGCGTTTCAATGCGAGCTTTGGAGTCTTCAATCATCACAAAGAGCATGGGATGCCCGGCCTTGGTGATGATTTTGTGGATGTTGGTGATGGCACCGCCGATTTTGGTGCGCTGGCCGAGCAGTTCTTTGGGAATCCTGGAAGGCAGCATAGCCAGGCGTTCAATCACTTTTTCATATTCTTTTGCCGGGTGGGCCGAAATATAAAGGCCCAGCAATTCTTTCTCCCAGGTCAGCTTATCTTTTTTGCCGGCTGGCGGCGCGTCCTGCAGTTTCAGCGGCGGCAGAATACTTTTGCCGCCAGTGGCCGGGGCCGAGAAAAGACTGGCTTGGCCGTTGGTTTTTGGTCGGTGCATTTCGCGGGCGTAGATAAGCAGCGTTTCCATATTGGCCAGTAGTTGGCCGCGCTCGCCCAATTTATCCATGGCTCCGCATTTAGCCAGGCTTTCCAGAGATTTTTTATTTAAATCTTTGTCCTGCACCCGCTCAATAAATTCAGAAATTACACTATATGGCCCGCCCCGCTTGCGTTCTTTGACAATGGCGGCGACAATGTTTTCACCGACATTTTTGACAGCGTTTAAACCAAAGCGGATTACATGATCTTTTGCCCCCATACCTTTTTGCTCTATTGTCTCGTTTCGGTCTTTTTCGTCCTCGGATAAATTTATCTTGCGCTGGTCATTATATTTTTTTAAGGTGTGGGGGTTGATCACCGTAAAATTTCCCAGGCTTTCGTTAATGTCCGGCGGCAAAACTTCAATGTTCATACTATGGCATTCGTCTACCAAAAAAGCCACGCGTTCAATGTCGTCCAGCTCTGAATTCATCAAAGCGGCCATAAATTCAGTGGGGAAATGGGCTTTAAGATAAGCAGTCTGGTAGCCCAGTAAAGCGTAGCAGGTGGCATGAGATTTATTGAAGCCGTATTGGGCGAAAGGCTCAATGAATTCCCAAATACGCTCGGCCGTGGCGCCGGCGATGCTATTTTTAATCATGCCGTCAATTAATTTATTTTTTTGCTCGTCCATCAGCTTTTTGATTTTTTTACCCATGGCTTTGCGCAAAGTGTCGGCTTGGGGCATGGTAAAGCCGGCGAGCTTCCCCGCAATCTCCATGACCTGTTCCTGATACACCACGATGCCGTAAGTGTTTTTCAGGATTGGTTCAAGCCCCGCATCAATATATTCAATTTTATTGTGGCCGTGTTTGCGCGCGATAAAATCCGGTATCAGGTCCATGGGGCCCGGACGGTAAAGCGCGACCATGGCAATGATATCTTCAAAGACAGTCGGTTTGAGCTCTTTCAAATTTCTTTTCATACCGCCCGATTCCAACTGGAAGACGCCCGTCGTTCTGGCCTCCTGCAGGAGCTTGTAAGTTTTCTGGTCTTCCAGCGCCAGACCAGAAATATCAATATCTATGTTTTTGGTGTTTTTGACTATTTTGATGGTGTTTTCAATTTGCGTCAAAGTTTTCAGGCCCAAAAAATCCATTTTGAGCAAGCCCAAGTCTTCTATCGCGTGCATTTCATATTGCGTGACAATGGCGTTGTCATCCTGCGTGGGATGCTGAAGCGGCACCACTTTGCTTAAAGGATCTTTGGTAATAACGACACCGGCCGCGTGGGTGGAGGCGTGTCGCGCCACGCCTTCAAGAATTTTGGCCGTGTCAATCAGTTTTTTAACTTGTTCGTCAGACTCATATAGTTGTTTGAGCTCTACTGATTCGTTGAGCGCTTTTTCCAGCGTCATGCCAACCGCAAAAGGAACTGTCTTGGCCGCCTGGTCGCAAAGCTGGTAGGAAATGCCCATGGCGCGGCCGGTGTCGCGGATAGCGGCGCGGGCGGCCATTGTTCCAAAAGTGATGATTTGCGCCACATGGTCTTCGCCGTATTTTTGGCGCACATAACTGATGACTTCATCGCGCCGCGTGTCGGCAAAGTCAAGGTCAATATCGGGCATAGAAATTCTTTCCGGATTCAGAAATCTTTCAAATAGCAGGTCATATTTTAGCGGGTCAATGCTGGTGATGTTTAAAAGATACGAAACAATTGAGCCGGCAGCCGAACCGCGCCCCGGGCCGACGACAATGCCGTTTTGTCTGGCCCAGCTGACAAAATCATGCACGATTAAAAAATATGAGGCAAAGCCGGTTTTGGCAATGACCGAAAGTTCGTATTCCAGTCTTTTGCGGACTTCCTCGCCATTGCCCGGATATTTCTTTTCCAGTCCTTCGTAGGCCAGCTGGCGCAAAAAATCTTCTGGCGATTTACCCGAAGGAACTTTGAAATGAGGCAGCTGGTATTTGCCCAGTTCAAATTCAAAATTGCATTCAGCGACAATTTTTTGTGTATTGGCAATGGATTCGGGCACGTCTTTAAACCAGTCAATCATATCCTGGGGCGGCCGCAGCGAAAAATCATCGGCTTTGAGCGTCAGGCGGTCTTGGTCTTCAAGGCTGGCGCTGGTATTGACCAACATTAAAATATCCTGTGCCTGGGCCTCTTCCGGTTTGATGTAGTGCACATCATGAGCACAGACCAGGGGAATATTCAATTTCTTGGAAATTTTTTTGAGCGTTTCGTTGACCTTGGCCTGGTCGCCGAGGTTGGGATGGTGTTCTATTTCCAGATAAAAATTTCCTTTGCCAAAAATTTCCTGGTATTCCAAAGCGAGCGCTTCGGCTTTTTCGGGATGTCCGGCTTCAATGGCTCTGGCAATTTCTCCGGCCAGGCAAGCGGAGGTGGCAATCAGGCCTTCTGAATACTGCCGCAGCAGTTCTTTATCAATGCGGGGTTTATAATAAAATCCTTCCAGCCACGCGCTGGTCGTTAAATAAACTAAATTTTGATAGCCGGTTTTATTTTTGACCAAAACTATCAGGTGATAATTTTTATCGTCAATCCGGGGCTGTTTGCTTAGGCGGCTGGCAGGCGCCACGTACATTTCCGACCCGATAATCGGCTTTAACCCCTTGGCTTTAGCTTTTTTATAAAATTCAACGGCTCCGTAGAGAGAGCCGTGATCCGTTATTGCCAGCGAATCCATTCCCAGTTCCAGCGCGCGGTCAATTAGCGGGTCAATTTTAGGGAGACCGTCTAAAAGACTAAAATGGCTATGTACATGTAAGTGTGTAAACTTTTGCATTAGTTATTTTTTCTATTAAACAAGACTTAATTTTTAATTTTCCAATTTTCAATTTTTAATCAATAATCAATTTTCTAAATTTTCAATTGAAAATTCATTGTAAATTGATAATTGAAAATTTTCAGAAGTGTCGTTTCCTGCGCAGGATAAAAAATAATAATCCGCCGATAATTATTAACGAGACTAAAACAATCGTGCTCCAAAAAAGTATTTTAAAAATAAAAAAGTGATTGCCAATGACAACCGCACGGCTGATTTTTTGTCCCCAAACAGTTTCGCCCAAAAACCAAATAACCGCTGTTGCCCCCAGAATTGTCGCTGCGATAATTTTTAAATTTTTCAGCGCTGTGCCAAAAATATATCTGGCGCGCAGAGTAATTTTTTCCCAGAGCGATAAGCTTTGCACCGCTTCTTCAATATCCAGCATGGCTTGCCAATAGCCGGAAATTACGTGTTTGGTTTCTTCACGCGAGATTTCAAAATGCGGCTCATTAATTATTCTTTCATAGATATTCCGGCCGTATTCTAGTTTGTCGGGCAAGCTTAAAAAGCGCTTAATGTATTTGGTTTTCCGTTCAACCGTGGAGCCGGGGATTTTTTTGGCCTTGAACATTTCGTTAAAAAGCTTTTCGGTTTCCAAAATTCCGACTTTGTAGCCAGAAAAAGTTCCCTCGGCCAAGGCTTTCTCCACAGCCGACCAATTTAATCCTAGTTTGTTTTCGGTCATGGTATAATTATATGAAAATTGCTGCTAATATACAAGAAGATGAAGGAGATAATAAAAACAAAAAATTATCCCAGTTTTAAAGAGGAACGAAAGCTTTGGCAACGAGGCTATGAGTTTGTCGTGGGCTTGGACGAAGCCGGCCGCGGGCCCTTGGCCGGACCGGTTGTCGCGGCGGCAGTTATATTCTGTCATCCCGCACTTGATGCGGGATCCAGAAAAAAAAACTGGATTCCCGCTTTCGCGGGAATGACAAAAAAGGGGATTCGCGATTCCAAAAAACTTTCGGCCAAACAGCGCGATAAATGGTATAAGGTTTTAATTAGCCATCCGGATATCAAATGGGGAATTGGTGTCGTTTCAGAAAAAATTATAGATAAAATAAATATTCTTGCAGCGACGAAATTAGCGATGAAGCGGGCTTTCAAAAACTT
>JAHIST010000097.1 GCA_018818145.1 Patescibacteria group bacterium | reverse complement strand
TAGCAGGAATTTCGCCGCCCGTTAACACAAAGTTACCCACAGAAAGCTCCTCGTCCGCAATATGCTCGGCTACCCGCTCGTCCACCCCTTCGTAGCGGCCGCAAATCAAAATCAGCTGATCGTATTTGTTCAAGCGCCGCGCGTCGGCTTGCGTGAATTGCTTGCCTTTGGCGGAAAATAAAATTATGTGCTTTTTCCCCTTTTTGTCATTCCGGGCTTGACCCGGAATCCAGGTCCTGGATTCCCGCTTTCGCGGGAATGACAGTTTAGAAATATCGCGTACTGCCTTCCAAATCGGCTCAACTTTCATCACCATTCCGGGACCTCCCCCATAAGGAGAGTCATCTACGGTTTTGTGCCTATCGTTTGTCCACTGCCGCAAATCGTGGACTCCGATTTCTATTAAATTTTTCTTTTGCGCCCGCTTCAAAATACTCTCGGAAAAATAAGAGTCAAAAATTTTCGGGAAGATTGTAATAATGTCAAACCTCATATCTAAATATTATCATAAAAAAACAAAAAACCACATTTCTGTGGCTTTTTGTTTTTAAATACAAAACAAAACTATAACTTCAGTTCGTCGACTACCTGATCAACATCCCGTGCGGCGGAATTTGATTCGCTGCGCGGTCGCATCACTCGTCCGCCTTCCGGCTCTTCAATCTTGAAATTGACGCGCGCATTGTGCTTGGCGCCAATAACTCGCAAAAGAGTGCGGATTGCGCGAGCTGTGCCACCCTGACGGCCGATAACCTGACCCATATCTTCGGGATTGACCTTGAGGGTGAGCAGCACCCCCATTTCGTCAACCGAGCGGTCGGTCTTGACATCGTCCGGGTGATCCACGATGCTCTTGATCACGAATTCGACAAACTCCTGGTCTGCGTTTTTAGCCATATCTTTCTTAAAAGAATATGTATTATTTACTGAACTTTCCGTAGTAGTCGACCCAGAATTCCTCTGCCTACTACCATTATTGGCATTATATCATTTGGAGATTTCGGTGTCAATGATGGTATTTTATTATAAAAAATAAAGCGGCTTTGGCTTTCTGCCTGACCGCTTTTTATTTCACCGTAATGATTTAGGTTTTTAAATAACCTCTTACCGATTTTGAAAGGCGTCTTAACAATTCTTCCTTTACGGCTTCTTGTTCTTTCAATTTTTCTTCTGCTTTTTCCCAAGACGGCGGAACGACCGAGGTTGTTGCACACCCCTCATATCGAGCAAGCTCAATCAACTTATTAACTAACTCCTCATTACTCATCTCTTGTAGATTCTCCATCTTAGTTCCCTCCTTTTCAATGTTCATTCTTTTCACAACTTCTTCTGCCAATCTCTCTTCATACATTTGTTTCCTTAACTTAATCCCAAAAAAACCTAACTCAGGCGGATTCTCCCAAATTACTTTCTCCTCTCCCGCCTCATTCCGAAAGACTAATTTACACATCTTGTTATCCTCCCTTTTCAAATTTTTCTATTCTGCCTTTTCTGCAGTTTTTTCTTCTTTTGCTTCCTCGGGTTTTAGTTCTTCGGCTGAAGCAACCGCTAGGGTTTCTTCGGTTGGCCCCTCTGTCTTTGTTTCAACTGCCTTTAGCTGCTCTCCTGCCGGTTTAGCTTCCGCAGCGCCGGCTGGTTTTGTCTCGCCTTTTCGCTTTTTCGGCCTCCATGCTTTGACTTTGGGGCCTTCAATTATTTTTTCCGAAACCAGTAAATTGTGGACTGTCGGCGAAGCTTGAGCGCCTTTGGAAAGCCAATATTTAATCCGTTCGGCTTTGAACGCTTTGGTTTTCAGCCGCGGGTTATAATTGCCCAAAATTTCCTGGAATTTTCCCTTAACCGCCCTTCTTTTATCAGCCAAAACAACCCGATAAACGGGCTGGTTCTTTTTGCCGATTCTGGTGAGTCGGATTACTAACATAAGTTCAAGATTTAAGATTTATGAATTATGATTTAAGATAACTTAACTAAATCCAAATGTCAAAATCCAAATTATTCCAAATCAAGCTCAAAATCCAAAATCTAAATTTTTGACATTTGAACTTTGGATTTGATTTGACATTTGTCATTTGAAATTTGTAATTTATCTACCGTTCCACCCTTTCGCCCTTAATCCTTCTTCCGCCGCTTTTTGCTGCGCTTCCTGTTTAGAAATCCCTTCGCCTTCGGCCACTTGCTCGTCTTCCAAAAAAACACCGACTTTGAAATGCTTAGCGTGGTCAGGCCCCCATTCGTTCAAAACTTCGTAGCTAGGCGTGATACCGACCCGTTCCTGCGCCTCTTCCTGAAAAAGACTTTTGGCGTCTCGGTAGCTCCCGCCCTGCAAAATTTCGGGCAACTGGCTCAAAATATTTTTCTCCACGAAAGACCCGACAGCCTCCATTTCCTGGTCTAAATAAATCGCGCCAATCAGCGCTTCCAGCGCGTTAGCTAAAATATATTGCCGAGCCCGTCCGATGTCTTTTGCCTCTCCCCGGCTTAACAGCACAAAGTCGTTTAAGCCGATATTTTCGGCTACCTCGGCCAGTTTTTTGGCATTGACCAGCGCGGCGCGCCAGTTGGTCAGCTCCCCTTCGGGATTGGGATATTCCCGATAAAGATGCTCTGTCACCGCCACCTGCAAGACCGCATCACCCAAAAACTCCAGCCGTTCGTTGTGCTCCAATTTAAAATCGGGGTTCTCGTTCAAATACGAACGATGGGTCAAGGCCTGTTTTAATAAATCTTGGTTTTTAAATTTTATACCAAGCGCATCTTCTAAAAAAGATAATTCCTTCATCAATCTTCACACAACACATAACATGTAACACGTAACAAAAAAAGTTTAAAAAACGTGTTGCCTGTTATATGTTACATGTTTTATGTTACATGATTATTCGTCTTTCTGCGGCTCGCCGATCTCCCGGTAAACCGTGCCCAAAACTCCGTTGACAAACTTGCCCGAAGACTCGCCGCTGAATCCCTTGGCCAATTCAATTGCTTCATTAATCGCCACTTTGGGCGGTACCTCTTTGCGGTCGCCAAACAAAAGTTCGTATAGCCCCATCCTTAAAATATTGCGGTCAACAATCGTAATTTGGTCTATTGGCCACTCCGGCGCCGACTTTTCAATGATTTTGTCCAGCTTTGGCAGATTGTCTATTACTCCGTTGACCAGCCGCGTAATGAATTCGGTATTTTCCAGCCCCGCTCCAAACTCCTGAATGTTTTTATCTAATACTTCCTTTAATTTACCTTTGTCTTTACCCCAAAAATCCCATTCGTAAAGGGTTTGCATGGCGATACTCCTTGCTAAATGTCTGTTAGCCACAACAATTTCTTAATTTCTTAATTTCTTAATTTCTTGCATCCTTGGGAAAAACAAATTACTAGAAATTAAGAAATTGGAAATCAGGAAATTAAAATTATTTTTTACTCATTTCTTCCGCGCTCAATGGCTTCTCTGTCTTAGCCTGCTCTTCCTGCTCCTGAAGCTCCTTGCGCCGTTTTTTCTGTTCCCGCTTGGTCAATTTTTTCAAAACATCAATTACTTCTCTGCCCTGATAAGTGCCACAATTTTTACAGGCCCGGTGGGGTAAAATTGCCTGGCCGCATTTGGGACATTTAGCCAATGCTAAAACCTTCAGCGCCAAATGCGAGCGCCTTCTGTTCCTGCGGGATTTAGTGTGTTTTTGTTTGGGTAACGGCATATTATGTCAATTAAAAACGACGCCTCCTCGGCGTCATCCTGAATTCATTTCAGGATCTCATGCCTCGTAGAGATTCTGAAACAAGTTCAGAATGACCAGTTTTTTTCAGTATATCAAATATATTTATTTTTGGCAAATTAAAGGGGGTAGAAGTTAATTTCTACCCCCGTAAGGATTGTTGAAATTTTTGATAAGGCTTGCTTATTTGATTTGGCAGCTTATCACCATAAATTGCCTTAAGGCAACTGAGATGGCCTTTTATTTTCTGCTCCAGCATTCTTTGAATCAAAGGAGGGGCGTATGTTGCTTTATGAATCAACCCTCGGATCTTTCTTATGCCTTTCTTCGGTAAGCTAACCGAATTTACAATCCATCTCCCTTCTCTATTAAGAATTTTGCGCTTCAAGTTTTTCTTTTCCCTGCTATTTAAATTCGCCTTAGACATTAAGACATCAAGCTCACGGCCTTCTTTTACTAGCTTGACTAACCGCAAACCGGTAACAAGAGGCGCTATTCGATCGGCCTGAAAATAACATATTTTTTCTCGGTTAATTCTGAAAGGTGACTCTTGCTCTATCAAATCAATTAGATTATTAACCTCGTGTTTTGTAATTGACCTTGAAGAAGAAATTGTTAAATCGTCGGCGTAGGCAGTAAAAATAACTTCGCCAGAGAAAACATTTCCGACCGAAACTGAAATTCTTTTCTCGCCCAGGAAAGCGGTAATTTTTTGAATCAACCCCGAATACCAAAGAACAATATTAAACAAATACGGTGAAGTTGGCGCGCCTTGCGGCAACCTACCTTGATACGTCACGAAAGACAATACCAAATCAAGAAACTCACAGATTATTTTGTCCGGGTCGCAAAATAAATCAAGCTGATAGTAATTCTTAATCGCCCTCCTGAACCACTTGACCCTTTTGACCGGAAACAGAGGGTGAAAGGGATAGTCTCCTTTCCTATGATATTCAACCTCTTGACTCAAGATTTTTGCCAGAATCGTTTTAAGATAACTCGTTTCCACAGTTGGAAAAGCATTCGCAAAGTCTAGCCGTAAAACAATTTTTGCGTCCGCTAAAGCGTGGCATTTAGCATTATACACGTAGGAACAGCCGGGCCTGAATCCGGTAATGAGATTCTTCCAACCAACTGGTATCCGGTACAAAAAATATTTGAGGAATCTTTTTTGTAACTTTTTAAGTTCGCGGTCGGGGGCGTAAGTTTTTCTGATAGATCCATCCTTATCAATTTTCTTTACCAAATAATAACGGCTCCTGCGAGTAATAGCCTGCTCTATTTTTTTCTCCGGCCAATTCATAAGATCCGCCAATAATTTTTTTCCATTCACCTTAACCACCACCTCCTTCGAATTAAAGCCGTATTTTTTTAATGAACAAGAAAGTCGTGGGGCTGCCATTAGAGGCAACCCCGATGCCGGCTTCTCCTTCGCACAGCGTGCGTGCACGCGTGAAATACTACAGCAATTCTCCAGCAGCCAGTTACTGACTGCCCCGCGGTTTAACCTAACCGCAGTTTACAAGCCTGCACCTTGACCTAATAAAAGATTAGACTATTCAAATTCTATTGTCAACAATTCCACTTTCTTAACGGCGCGAAACTTTTACGATGAATCCGGCACGGACCGTGGTTTTTGATTTTTCTGAAATGTTCTTTTGTGCCGTATCCCTTATGCCTGTCAAACCCGTATTGCGGGAATTTTTTATGATATTTTATCATCATTCGGTCACGGGTAACTTTAGCGATGATTGAAGCCGCGGCGCAAGAAATTATTTTTTCATCGCCGCGGATAAACGATTTTTGGTTGATTGATAAATCATCTAAAATGAAATTTCCATCCAGTAACAGATAGTCTATCTGAAACTGGCGCGAAGTTTCGCGCGGCGAAACTTCGCGCCGAAACTTTTCCTCCAAGTTTTTGAAAGCCCGCTTCATCGCTAATTTCGTCGCTGCAAGAATATTTATTTTATCAATAATTTTTTC
>JAHIST010000096.1 GCA_018818145.1 Patescibacteria group bacterium | reverse complement strand
CTGCGAAAAATTGATAAGCGCGGCCGCTTGGCCGTACCAAAAATCTTAGCCCTTGTTCGCCTGGCTCTCATTTGCCTTTTTATTCGTTTTATTCTCAGTGCGTTTTTCATGCCAATTTTGTTTAAAATTTAGAGCCCGATTTTGTGGCAATTAAATTTTAACCACAAAATTGAGCACCCCGTTAGATAAAAGCTTCCGAGTTTCCTCATTGATTGATTCTCCAGTAGAGTAAATATTGAATAGTGAATCTTGGATGTTTTTATCTAACGGGGTAAGGTTTTGTTACCATCCGCCCGGGGCGGATGGACAAAGCCCTTTAAAATCCACTCTTAACCGCTTTTTTGCCTGCCTTGCGTCTAATAACCTCCCCCAAGTAATGGATTCCTTTGCCCTTATAAGGCTCGGGCGGCCTGATTTTTCTAATATCGGCAGCGGTCTGACCAACCAGCTCTTTATTAATACCCGAAATAACAATGGTATTTTTTTCAACCTTGAAGTCAATGCCGGCCGGGCACTTAAATTCCACCGGGTGCGAAAAACCGAGGTTCAAAACTAAATCTTTACCCTGCGGGGCAGCCTTATAGCCGACGCCTTCCAGTTCCAATTTTTTTTCAAATCCTTTTGTTACACCTTCAATCATATTGCCAATCAACACCCGGCTCAAACCCCAAAGCGCGGAAGTTTTTTTAGTTTTTTTGACCGGTGTTAAAATTATCTGGCTGCCTCTTATTTCTATTTTTATTTCCGGAGCAATTACCCTTTTTAATTCACCTTTGGGTCCATTAACCATAGTTAAATTGCCGTCAAATTTGACTTCCGCTCCGGTTGGTATTTCAATTGGTTGCTTTCCGATTTTACTCATAAATTAGTGAAGCATTACCATACTTCGCACAAAATTTCTCCCCCTATTTTTTTCTTCCTCGCTTCCCGATCAGTCATTAATCCGTCGGGTGTTGAAATAATGGCGATTCCGTATCCTTGCTTAACCGGCTTGTTCTTATCCGCTTTAATATATACCCTCTGGCCAAGCCGGCTTATGCGCCGCAATTCCTGAATAGCCGGAACTCCCTGATTATATTTCAGACTAATTTCTAATTTTTCTTTTGTTTTAGCGCCTCTCTTTTCAACGCCGGATAAAAAGCCTTCTTTTTCCAAAATCTTTGCTATTTCAAATTTAATTTTGGAAAAAGGCACCTCTAAAGAATCGCGGCCAGCGCGTTGAGCATTTTGTATTCTGACTAATAAATCGGCTATTGGATCCATGCCAATGTTGTCTTAAAATTTATTAACGGAGCTCATGCGTAGCTAAGAAATTTTAGCTACAACATTGAGCACCCCGTTAGATAAAAACATCCCAGATTCACTATTCAATATATACTCTGTCGGAGAATCAATTATTGATAAAGCCCGGAAGCTTTTATCTAACGGGGTAAAGGTTTGGCCGCCAAAAATTCTTCGTCCCGCCCTGCGGGACTATAATTTTTGGGCCAAGCCCTTTACCAACTACTTTTCTTTATGCCCGGGATTTCTCCGCGGTTTGCCATTTCTCTGAAACAAATTCTGCACAAACCAAAATCGCGCATAAAGGCTCGCTTGCGCCCGCAGCGAAAACAGCGCCGGGTAGCCCGACTAGAAAATTTTGGTTTCTTTTTTGATTTTGCTATCTGTGCTTCGGTAGCCATGCCAATGTTGTTTAAATTTACAAGCTCAATGCGCAGTAAATTTTACTACAACATTGAGCCCCCCACCTATTCCAACGATAGTATTGCGGTATTCCAGCGAGGCGAGGCGAAGCCGCTTCGCTCTTGTTCTTGGTCTATCCAAGAAAAATCTCTGGAATAGGTGGGGGATAAAGGTTTGGCAGCCAAAAATTCTTCGTCCCGCCCTGCGGGACTATAATTTTTGGGCCAAGCCCTTTATGGGAAATCCCAATAATTTAAATAATCCTAAACCTTCTTCTTTTGATTTGGCATTAGTTGTTACGGAAACCTCCAGGCCAAAAATATTTCTGACGTTTTCGTGAGATATTTCAGGAAAAACGATCTGCTCACGAATGCCAATATTCAAATTTCCGCTTTTGTCAACCGAATCGCTTTCCAGGCCCCGAAAATCGCGGGTGCGCGGCAAGGCCAAGCTGATTAATCTGTCAATAAAATTATACATCCGAGCGCCCCGCAAAGTCACCTTTAGCCCAATATTTTGCCCCTGTCGGGTTTTAAAAGAAGATACGGCTTTTTTGGCTTGGGTAAAAACGGGCTTTTGTCCCGCAATCATAGTTAGGTCTTTTTCAATGTCTTCAATTATTTTTTGGTCTTGTTTATATTTGCCAATGCCAGAATTTATTGTCACTTTTAAAATTCTCGGAACTTCCAGATTATTTTTATAGCCAAAAGCCTCCTTCATTTTAGGAATAACTTCTTTTATATATTTTCCCTGAAGTCTATTCATGTTTTATATTTCCTGCCCGCATTTTTTACAAATTCTAAATTTTTCTGTTTCTGTAATTTTATAACCGGTTCTAACCGCCTCCCCGCACTTGGGACAAATTAATTTAACATTGGAAACATGTACGGGCTTGACAATTTGTACAACTTGCCCTTTCTCTCCCTGTCGGCGGGGACGCCGATGTTTTTTAATTAAATTTATATTCTCTATTGTAACTTTATTCGCCGATGTAAAAACTTCCAGCACTTTGCCTTTTTTGCCTTTGTCTTTTCCCGATGTTATTAAAACTTGGTCATTTTTCTTAATCTTCATGCCAATTTTGTTTAAAATTTATGAGCCCAATTTGTAGCGATTAAATTTTAACCACAAAATTGAGCACCCCGTTAGATAAAAACATCCCAGATTCACTATTCAATATTTACTCTATTGGAGAATTAATCAATGAGGAAACTCGGAGTCTTTTATCTAACGGGGTAAAGGTTTTCTATCTAAATTTTCTACTCGTTGCGCGCTTGAAAATTTAGAGAAAGCCCTTTACACGACTTCCGGCGCCAGTGAAATTATAGTTGCAAAACCCTTGTCTCTTAATTCCCGCGCTACCGGTCCGAAAATACGACCGCCCTTTGGTTCAATACCGTCAACCAGCACCACTGCGTTATCGTCAAATCTAACATAAGAGCCGTCGGCTCGCCGATATGATTTTCTCTGTCTGATAATCACCGCTCTAACCACATCGCCCTTTTTGACTAATTTGCGCGGCTCGGCAGCCCGGACAGAACAAACAATAATATCGCCCAACTGCGCCCAACGGCGCCGCGTACCGCCAAGAACCTTAAAACAGCGAATGATTTTGGCACCGCTGTTGTCGGCAACTTTTAAAATGGAGCGCGGTTGAATCATAAATTCCCTAATGAAAATCTAGTCCGTATATCCGTAAAAATCCGTAATCCGTAGTCTTTTGCGGGTCGCTAAATAATAGCATTTAATCTACAAAGCGTCAAAGATTTTCCCTATACCTTTTTTAGGACCACCCAGCGTTTATCTTTTGATAATGGCCTTGATTCCTGAATAATTACCTTGTCTCCCGGCAAAAACTGGCCTTTTTCGTCATGAACCTTATAGCGGCCGGTGACTTTAAACTGCTTTTTATACTTTTTGTGCAACTTCAGGCGCGTTGCTTCCACAATTAACGTCTTGGCCATTTTACTAGAGACGACAATACCTTTTAATTTTTTCTTATTCATAAATATACACTAAATAAACTAATATCTACTAAATTTAACTAAATTTTCGTTGTTTTAGTGAATATTCGTTTCCTTCGTGTTTATCGTTAAAATTCTGGCAATCTGTTTTTTTATCAACCCAATCTCATTGGTATTTTTCAACTTTTTGCTTGCTAAATCAAAGCTAAGCTGCCGCAATTTTTCACGACCTTCTTTAAGCATTATTTCTAGCTCCTGTCTTGGTTTTTGTCTTAATTCTTTGGCTTTCATATTTATTGCTTCGCAATAAATTTTATTTTAACCGGCAATTTGTGCGCCGCCAATCTCATCGCCTCTTTGGCTATTTCTGCCGTTACGCCGTCCATTTCAAATATAATTCTCCCAGGCTTAACAATCATCACGTAGTGGTCAACACTGCCCTTACCTCCGCCCATCGGCACCTCCGCCCCTTTTTTGGTAATCGGTTTGTCCGGAAAAACCCGCAGCCAAATTTTGCCGCCGCGCTGAACATATCTGGTCATGGCGCGCCTGGCCGCCTCAATTTGTCTGGCGGTCAACCAGCAGGTGCCCATCGCCTTCATCCCAAAACTCCCGAAGGCCAATTCGCTGCCTCCTTTGCTTTTGCCTCGGCTGGTTCCTTTTTGCCATTTTCGATGTTTTACTTTCTTTGGCGCTAACATAAAATTTTTCTAATTATATTTTATTTTTTTCTTCTTTTTTAAACTCCTCTTTTTTAAAAATCCAAACCTTAACACCGACTGTGCCATAGGTTGTAAAAGCCGTAGCTTGAGCATAGTCTATATCGGCCCGCAAAGTTTGCAAGGGAATTTTTCCTTTAGACAGCCACTCGCGACGGGCGATTTCATTCCCATCCAGCCTTCCTCCGAGCATAACTTTAGCGCCCTGAACATCTTTACTTTGCATAATTCTCTCCAATGTCTGTTTTAACACCCGCCTAAAGGGCATCCTTTTCTCAATTTGCTCAACCATATTTTGTGCCACCACCGCCGCCCTTGATTCGGCTCCTTTTACTTCCTCAACCGACAAACGCAATTCTGATTTTAAAACAGAACGCATTTTTCTAAACAAAAATTGCTTGATTTCTTTTTTTAAATCTTCGATGCCCGAGCCTCCCCGTCCGATGATTAAACCAGGCCTGGCCGCGTTAATAATAACATTAATGGAATTAGAGAATCGTTCAATCTCTATTTTATCAATGCCGGCTTTGGCTATTTTTTTAGACAAAAACTCCCGGATTAAAAAATCCTCTTGTAAAAATTGCTTGTATTTTGATTTATTGAACCAGCGCGATTTCCAATTTTGAACTCCTCCTAAGCGGAACGCAACTGGATTAACTTTCTGTCCCATGCCAATGTTGTTAAAATTTATTAACGAGGCTCAATGCCGAGTTAAGTAAATTTAACCACAACATAAAGCCCGCAGTTTTGTTGCCATCCGCCCGGGGCGGATGGACAAAGCCCTTTAAATTGATTTTCTTCTAAACATCTTTTTAATATTACCGAATGTCTGTCTGGAAAAAATTCTTTTCTTTGATTCTGAAGAAGCCCCGTAGGGTTTTGCCGAAACCGGCGTTTTTGTTTTTGATATTTTTTCTTCCAATGCGACTGTCTCTTCTTTCTTTTTAGATTCGGGCAATACTTCCTCCGGTTTTACCACTTCTGGTTTAGCGGTTTTTTTTGCTTTTTTGGCAGTGGGCGACAGTTCGGCCAAAACTACCTTAATAGAGCAAGTTCGCTTCAAAAGCGGAGTGGCCCGCCCCATGGCTCGCGGCAGCCAGCGCTTAAGACTTGGCCCGGCCTCAACAACGATTTTCTGGATATATAAATTTTCCGCCTGAATATCAAAATTGCTTTTTGCATTGGCAACGGCGGAATTTAACAACTTCAAAATCAGCGGGGCCGGTTTTTTAACCAAAAAAGTCAGCTGCGCCTGCGCTTTCGGAACGCCCATGCCTTTTATCAGATTACTAACCAATCTTGCTTTTCTGGGCGAAATTCTTAAATTGTTCAAACTGGCTTTAATTTCCATATTGTATGGCGACCCGAATAATCCGAATTGTCACCCGAATGACTCGAATAAAATTCGGGTAATTCGGGTGAATTCGTAAATTAGGATCGCTATTTTTTTTCCGGCTCTTTCTTTGTTTGGGCTGGCGCCGGCGTGGCTGCCGCTTGTTGTCCAGCCGTAGCTTGTTGCGCTTCTATTTCTCTCTGCATTCTTCCGCCGTGTCTGACAAATTTGCGCGTCAGGGCAAACTCTCCCAGCCGATGGCCGACCATCTCCTCGGTTACAAAAACCGGAATATGTTCGCGGCCGTTATGAACGCCGAAAGTAAAACCAACCATTTCGGGAGTAATTGTTGAAGCACGCGCCCAAGTTTTAATAATAGCTTTATCGCCCGGCCGCAAATTAGCTATTTTTTTCAAAAGCTTCTGATCAACGTATGGACCCTTTTTTAGACTTCGTGACATAATGTTAAGGCGATCCGAATAATCCGAATCACCACCCGAATGACTCGAATAAATATTCGGGTAATTCGGGTGTATTCGTAATTAGGGTCGCTATTTGTTCCTTCTCTGCAAAATAAACCTGCTTGACCATTTCTTATCTCTTCTTGTTTTAACTCCCCGCGCCTGCTTGCCCCAAGGAGTTTTAGGACCCCGGCGCAGACCGATTGGCGCGCGGCCTTCGCCGCCGCCGTGCGGATGGTCAACCGGATTCATGGCAGAACCCCTAACTGTCGGCCTGATTCCCAGCCAGCGCGATCTGCCCGCTTTACTGATAATTTGAGCGCTATATTCGGGGTTGCTTATTTGACCAACTGAAGCATAACAATCCTCTTTAAGCATCCGAATTTCACCAGAAGGCATTTTGATTTGCGCGTAGCCACCCTCAACTGCCATCACCTGGGCCGCTGAACCGGCCGAGCGAACCAAAATTCCGCCATGACCGGGCAGCATTTCTACATCATGAATTGACGTGCCAACCGGAATGTTTTTTATTTTCAGCCGATTACCAATTTTCAAAGTAACATTTTCTCCCGAAATAACTTCTTCACCTATTTTAATTCCTTCGGGCGCCAAAATATATCTTTTGTCACCATCTTTATAATTTAACAAATTAATAAAACAATTGCGATTCGGATCATATTCTACTGAAACAACCTTAGCCGGAATATTAAATTTATCTCTTTTAAAATCAATCAACCGATAAAGTCTTTTATGCCCGCCGCCTTTATGGCGCACCGTAATTCGGCCGGATGATTGGCTTCTTCCCTGACGCCTGAAATGCGAAAATGCCAGTTTTTTTTCTGGCTCCTTTTTGCTCAGCGCCGCCTTAACCTTAATCAGCTGGCGCGTTCCGGGACTGGTTGGTTTGGATTTCTTTAACATAATTATCGGCGACCCGAATGACCCGAATCACCACCCGAATGACTCGAATAAAATTCGGGTAATTCGGGTGAATTCGCAAATTAGGGTCGCTATCTTGCTATGATTTCAATTTTTTCCTCTGGCGGCAAAAACACAACTGCTTTTTTATAACCCGGACGCCAGCCTTCGTGTTTCCCCAACCGTCTCTTTTTCCCCGGCACCTTAATAATATTAACCGATACCACCCTTACCCCGTATAAATCCTGAACGGCATTTTTAATTTCGGTTTTATTGGCGCGGTCGGCGACTTTAAAAATATATTGATTAAAAGTATTCCGATCAGTAGATTTTTCGGTGACCAACGGATTTTTCAAAATTCGCCAAGCTTCGGAAAATTCTTTTTTAACGACCTTTTTATACGCTTTTGGTTTTTCTATCTTTGGCTCTGCTTCTTTCTTTACGGGCTTGACGGGTTTTTTGACAACCCTAACCAGAGGCTCCTTTTTGGCAACCGTTTTCTTCTCTTCTGGTTTTGTTTTTTTAAATCGATCGAAAATTGACATACTCCAAGCGACCCGAATGACCCGAATCACCACCCGAATGACTCGAATAAATATTCGGGTAATTCGGGTGTATTCGTAATTAGGGTCGCTCTTTTTTATAGGTTTTTTTTATCATCTCAATCGCCTCCTTGGACATCAATAAATATTTATATGACAGCAAATCCACCACATTCAAACTATTGACACCAATAGTATCAATTTTTGGAATGTTTCTGGCCGCCCGAATAATGTTTTCGTCTTTTTGCGGCATTGCAATCAGCGCGCCTTTATTTAAATCATTTTTAACTTTTTCTACAAGCTGCTGAATTATTCCGGCCATTAATTTGGTCTTGGGCTGTTCTAATTTCAAATCATCCAAAACTATAATTTCATTGTCGCGCATTTTGCCTGACAAAACCATAAGCAACGCCTGCCGTTTCATTTGTTTGTTGATTTTTTTGGCAAAATTCTTTTCCTTGCGCGGGCCGTGCGTCACGCCCCCGCCCCGCCAAATGGGCGAGCGGATTGAACCGTGCCGCGCCCGTCCTGTTCCTTTCTGCCGCCAAGGTTTTTTGCCTCCGCCGCGCACTTCAGAACGGTCTTTGGCGTGGGCATAGGGGATTCGCGCCTGACTCATTTGCGCCTCAACCGCTTGTTTAATTAAATCATTATTAACCTTCAGCCCAAAAATTTCTACCGGCAAACTGATTTTTTCAACTTCTTGGCCTTCCTGATTAAAAACTGGTAACTCTAATCTTGCCCCCTCCTTTTTAAAGGAGGGCTGGGGAGGATTTTCTTTCTTCCCCGCTTTTCGCGTGTTTTTGGTTTCAGACTTGACAGATGGCATAGATTATGATATATTTAAAAATTGGGGCAAAATTCAGCAAAAGGAGGGAGTTATGACTATGATTAAAGTGATTGCAATAGTTAGCGCGTTCTTTTTTTTTGGATCGGAGGTATCGATAAATTATGCCTTATCAGGTTTCTTTCGCGGCGATCCGGTAGCAAGATTCTGCATCCTGTTTGGCGTCAATTTCTTTATCTTAGCTGTAATGTTCTCAACGATTTGCATATTAAGTGTTGCGTTTAAAACGTTTGAAATTCTATCAAAAATGCGACCAGTAAACGAAACCGAGGCCGAGACCGATCAACCAAAAATTGAATGAATAGCCGTTCTGCGCCGTCCAAGGAATTTTTTCCTGCGATGGCGCTTTTTTTTATTTCCTTTCCGTCATTCCGAGCGTAGCGAGGAATCTCTCGCGTATGCGAGACCACTTTAATCGCAAACAAGTTGCGAGATTCTTCGCTTCGCTCAGAATGACTAATCAGAAATTATTTCCAACAACTGTCCTCTATTCCCCGGTACCGCACCCTTAATCGCGATAATATTATTTTCCGCGTCAACTTTGGCTACTGTCAAACCTTCAACCGTTACCCGCTCACCGCCCATTCGGCCGGCCATGCGTTTGCCCTTCAGCACTCGCTCCGGAAAAGTTGAACCAATTGAACCGGGCGCGCGCAGCCTGTCTTTTTGGCCGTGGCTCGCCGGGCCGCCGGCAAATCCATGCCGCTTTACCACTCCGGCAAAACCCTTACCCTTGGAAATACCAATGACTTTCACCTCGTCCCCTTCCTTAAAAATATCAGCCTTAATTTCATCGCCTAATTTCATTTCGGAATTGGCAATCCTAAATTCTCTTAAGTATTTTCCGAAATTTTTCATTTTTAATTTTTCATTTTTAATTTTCGAAAGATGCCCTTCTTTGGGTTTATTAATATGCTTTATCTCACCAAATGCAATTTGTACTGCGCTATATCCGTCCTTGGTATCTTTCGATTTCACCTGCGTCACAAAGCAGGGCCCTGCCTGAACCAAAGTTACGGGCACTGCTTTGCCTTCTGAATCAAAAATCTGGGCCATTTGGAGTTTTTTAGCTAAAATAAATCTCATACTATTGGCGATTACTCTTAATAGAAAAAGCCGCGGCTAGCCCGGGCTTCTCCTGACTAATTCCTGACACAAGTGTGACTGATTGTAAAAAGATAGCTAAATTCTGTTTCAAAACTTACAGATTCGAATGACTTTTATTATCTATACGTCTGTAAAAATCTGTAAATCTGTAAGTTTAATTACATCTTAATTTCAATATCCACTCCGGCCGGCAGATTTAAATTCACCAGCGAATCAATCACCTTCGCGGTCGGATTCAAAATATCAACCAGGCGCTTGTGGACGCGCATTTCATACTGCTCTCTGGAATCTTTGTGCACAAAAGTTGAACGATTAACAGTGTATTTGCGAATTTCGGTCGGCAAAGGCATGGGGCCGGAAACCGCGGCGCCGTAACGCTGGGCAGTTTCCACAATCTGGCGCGCCGACTGGTCAATCAATTTGTGGTCGTACGCTCGGATTTTTATCCGAATCCGTTGTTTAATTTCCTCGTTTTCCTGCTTGCTTTTAGTAACAGCCATAATCGTAGTAAAGAACTGCCAATTATGTCTAAATTTTCAAGTCGCTTGCGACGCAGAAAATTTTGGACAAATAATTATTTAATTATTTTTGTAACCACGCCCGCGCCGACCGTATGGCCGCCTTCCCGGATGGCGAATTTTTGCTTCTCTTCCAGGGCAACGGGTGTAATCAATTGAATCTTCAAATTAACCGTGTCGCCGGGCATAACCATCTCGGTTCCTTCGGGCAAAATTACCTCACCGGTAACATCGGTTGTGCGGATATAAAACTGGGGCTTGTATCCCTTGAAAAATGGCGTATGACGGCCGCCTTCTTCTTTGGTCAAAATATAAATTTCAGCGTCAAATTCAGTATGGGGCGTCACTGAACCGGGTTTGGCCAAAACCTGACCGCGTTCCACATCTTCTTTTTTCAGACCGCGCAGCAAAATTCCCGCATTATCGCCGGCCAGACCTATATCCAGCGACTTATTAAACATTTCAATTCCCGTCACAACGGTTTTTTGGGTCGGTTTTAAACCGATAATTTCAATTTCTTCGTTTATTTTGACTTTACCTCTTTCAATCCTGCCGGTCACAACCGTGCCGCGCCCTTCAATTGAAAAAATATCTTCAACCGGCATTAAATATGGTTTTTCCGTATCGCGAATCGGTTCGGGAACAAAATCATCCAAAGCCTTCACTAAATCAAAAATGGGCTTAGCCGCTTCATCATCTTTTGAACTGACTTCCAGGGCCTTAAGGGCAGAACCGCGGATAATCGGAGTTTTGTCGCCCGGATATTCATATTTGGTTAAAAGTTCCCTGATTTCCTGCTCCACTAAATCAATTAATTCCGGATCATCAACTTGGTCAACCTTGTTTAAAAAAACAACGATGGCCGGCACCCCGACTTGTCTCGCCAATAAAATATGCTCTCTGGTTTGCGGCATCGGTCCGTCGGTGGCGGCTACAACCAAGATTGCGCCATCCATCTGCGCCGCTCCGGTAATCATATTTTTGATATAGTCGGCGTGCCCCGGACAGTCAATGTGGGCATAGTGCCTTTTTTCGCTTTCATATTCAACGTGACAGGTGGCAATGGTAATCCCGCGCGCCTTCTCTTCGGGCGCCGCGTCAATCTGGTCAACGCCTTTCTGAGAAGCCAGATAACCAGCCATGCCTAAAATTTTCAGCATCGCCGCTGTTAAAGTTGTTTTGCCATGATCCACATGACCAATAGTGCCCACATTAAGATGGGGCTTAGTGCGTTCGAATTTTTCCGCCATATTTTTAGCGATTTGCGCAGATTGGTTTGCCGGCTTATTACGAACAATCAAAGGACTCTTCGCGATAAATCAGCAAAAATCCGCATTTAATTATTTGCTTTAAAATATTTATTACCTGCCAATATCTTATCTCTTTTTTTAATAAAAGTCAAACCCTGTTAGAAGTTTTATACAAAAAGATATATTTCAGCATATGCGAGCCGAAGGCGAATCGCAATTTATTCTTGTAATACCATTGGGGCATTAGCTGAACTTCTAACGGGGTCAAACCCATTTTCAGCAGACAAAAACCTACCCTCCTTTTTAGCCTTTAAACTATCGGTAAATTTTCTATCTTTAAGTCCTCCTCTTCGGAAACCTCGGGTATGTCCAGCTCATTTTCGGGAATGTTTTCGGCCTGCTTGGTTTTCCAGTTATTAATCTCCTGATTTATCTTTTCCAGCAACTCCTGTTCGTTTATCCCTTCGCGCAGCCGCGGCGCTGGCTGGTTTTCCAGCAGTTTTTGATATTCGTCAAAGCGCGACACAATATATGAAGGTTTTCCTTCTTCTACAATAATACAAGTCCCTCCGTTTTTGTGCAAGATTTGTTTGATTGTTTCCCACATGGCAGTTGATAGTTTTTAGTCTCGCTCGCCTACGGGCTCGCTTTTAGTTTTTAGTTAACTAATAACTAATAACTAATAACTAATAACTAATAACTTATTTTCTTTTTCCCTCCAAAATCTGCGTTGTTATATTATTTGGCACTTCCTCGTAATTATTAAATTCCATTGTAAAATTTGCCCTGCCCTGGGTTGTGGAGCGCAAAGTTGTCGCGTAGCCGAACATATCGCCCAGCGGCACCTTGGCGTCAATAACTTTGACGCGCGCCACGCCCTCGCCCCGATCAGTCATATTTTCAATCCGCCCGCGCTTAGAATTAATATCGCCGATTACGTCTCCCATGAATTGCTCCGGTGTTATAACCTGCAGGCGCATAACCGGCTCCAGCAAGACCAGTTTGGCGCGCTTGGTCGCTGCCTGCAAAGCCATGGCGCCGGCAATTTTAAAAGCGATTTCGGAAGAGTCAACATCGTGATAAGAGCCGTCGTAAAGCGTTACCGACAAATCCACCAGCGGATAGCCGGCCAGCACCCCTTTATCAACAGCCTCCTTGACTCCCTTTCCAATTGCCGGAATAAATTCCTGCGGAATAATGCCGCCTTTTATTTCGTTCAAAAATTCAAAGCCCGCGCCTCTTTCTTTAGACGCCACCCGCAGCCAGACATGTCCGTACTGCCCCCGGCCGCCCGATTGCCTGATATATTTTCCTTCGGCTTCCGCCTCTCCCTTAATGGTCTCTTTGTAGGCGACCTGCGGCCGGCCGACATTGGCTTCAACTTTAAATTCGCGCAGCATTCTGTCAACAATAATTTCCAAATGCAATTCGCCCATGCCTGAAATTATAGTTTGGCCGGTTTCTATATCTCCTTTAATGCGAAAAGTGGGGTCTTCGTCCGACAGGCGGCGCAAAGCAATGCCCATTTTTTCCTGGTCAGCTTTTGTCTTGGGTTCAATTGCCACCGAAATAACCGGTTCTGGGAAAATGATTTTTTCCAAAACGATCTGGTTTTGCAGGTCACAAAGAGTATCGCCGGTTTTGGTATTTTTCAGCCCGACCGTGGCGGCAATTTCTCCGGTGTACATCTCCTGCATTTCTTCGCGCTGCTTGGCGTGCATGCGCAAAATTCGGCCGATGCGTTCCTGCTCGCCCGAACTGGAATTTAAAACATACGTACCGGCCTTCAGTGTGCCCGAATAAATTCTAAAATAAGTCAGCTGCCCCACATAGGGGTCAGTGGCCACTTTAAAGGCCAGCGCGGCAAAAGGCGCTTCGTCTTTGGCCTCGCGCGCTATTTTTTTGATTTCATCTTCTGGGTCAAAACCTTCGGTGGGCGGTAAATCAACCGGAGAGGGCAGATAGTCGCAGACCGCATCCAGCATATACTGCACGCCTTTATTTTTCAAAGCGCTGCCGCAAAGCACCGGCACTAATTTATAATTAACGACCGCCTGCCTTAGAACTTTTTTCAGTTCCTCCTCGCTGCTTTCTTTCCCTTCCAAATAGCGCTGCATCAAAATATCGTCCTGCTCAACAATTTTTTCAACCAGATTATGGCGCCATTTTTTGGCCCATTCCAACTTATCGGCAGGAATCTCTTCTTCTATAATTTTTTCTCCGTGCTCCCCCTCAAATTTAACGGCTTTCATTTTGAAAAGATCTATGATGCCCGAAAAATTTTCTTCCGCGCCAATCGGCAAATTTATGGGCACGGCGTTGGGAGTTAATCTTTCGTGAATTGAAGCTAAATCTTTTTCCCAATTGGCTCCCGTGCGGTCCATTTTATTAATAAAACACGCGCGGGGCACTTTGTATTTGTCCGCCTGGTGCCAGACTGTTTCCGATTGCGGCTCCACTCCGGCCACGCCGTCAAAAACCACCACCGCGCCGTCCAGCACGCGCAGCGAGCGCTGCACCTCAACCGTGAAATCAATGTGCCCGGGCGTGTCAATAATATTGATTTGGCAATCGTGCCAAAAACAAGTGGTCGCGGCAGCGGTAATGGTAATGCCGCGCTCTTTTTCCTGTTCCATCCAGTCCATTTCCGCCTCGCCGTAATGGACTTCGCCGATTTTATGCTTTTTGCCGGTATAAAAAAGCACTCGTTCGGAAACGGTTGTCTTGCCGGCATCAATGTGGGCGATAATGCCAATGTTGCGAATTTTGTTAATAGGATGAGCTCTCATGCCAATGTTGTTTAAATTTACAAGATCAATGCGCAGTAAATTTTACTACAACATTGAGCACCCCGTTAGATAAAAACATCCAAGATTCTTTATTCAATATTTACTCTATTGGAGAATCGATCGTTGAGGGAACTTGGAAGCTTTTATCTAACGGGGTAAAGGTTTTCTGTCTAAATTTTCTGCTTCCGCTTCGCGGAATTAAAAATTTAGAGAAAGCCCTTTACCATGCAAAATGCGCGAAGGCTTTATTGGCTTCCGCCATTCTATGCATATCCAGTTTCTTTTTAATAGCTGTGCCTTCGTTTTTTGAGGCCGCCAAAAATTCCTCAGCGAGTTTGGCAGCCATGGGTTTGCCTTTTTTGGACTGCGCCGCGCGAACCATCCAGCGGATAGCCAGAGTGAGCCGCCGCTCGCCGCGCACTTCGCGCGGCACCTGATAATTGGCTCCGCCGATTCTTTT
>JAHIST010000095.1 GCA_018818145.1 Patescibacteria group bacterium | reverse complement strand
TTTGGCCCAAGCGTCCCAAAACAGACTAAAATCAACGCTGTCCGACTTTCCTTGCTCCAAGTTAATCACGCCCGTTATTTTTTCAATGGAAGGACGGCTGTTTTTACCATACCAAAAACCGGCGCCAAAACCGCCAATAATCAAACCGACTACAACAATCGCGGAAATTATTTTTTTCATTATAGATATATTATACAAAAAATCACACTAATTGACTAATTATAAAAATTGCATTATCTGTACTTCCAAAAATATTTAATACCGCTGGCGATATGTATCCAAGCATATTTATTGAAGAAAACATCTTTTACTCCCCCGTCCTTCTTACTGACCCGACCATGATAGTGGTGCATTTTTGCTTCGGGAAAATAAATTACCTGCCACCCGGCCCGATGAAACCGCCGGCACCAATCAACATCTTCAAAGTATAAAAAGTAACGCTCGTCCATCGGTCCCACTTCTTTAAACGCTTGGGCTCGTATAAACAAAGCTGCCCCCAAAAGCCAGTCTATTTCTTTGATGGTTTGATGATTAAAATCTTTCATCAAAAAACCGGCCAGATCTGCCTTTCCTTTTTCGGTTCTTCCCAGAAACGTCCGACGGTATAAAATTGTCATCGGCCGGTAAAAACGAAAACATGAATCCTGAATTGAGCCGTTGAAATTCAGCAGCTGCGGCCCAAGCATGCCGGCTTTGGAATTTTTTTCCATATATTGCAGCATCTTCTCCAGTGAATCTTTGAATAAAATCATATCCGCATTCAAAACCAAAATATACTGGCCCCGCGCCTTGGCCAAACCGGCATTTACCAGCCGGGCGTACCCCGCGTTTTCTTTAAAAGAAATTAGACTGACACTACCCGCAAAATACTCTTTAATTACGTCTTCTGTTTCTTCCTGCGCTTCGGAATCCACTACAAAAATTTCATAGTCCAAACCAATTCCTGCTTGCTTGATTGACTCCAGACATAATTTTAATAGATCCGGAGTTTTGTAATTAGTAACAATAATAGAAAGTTTCATATCAGCTAAATTTCTGATAAAATATCCAATGCTCTAATGTTCAATTTCTAAAATGGCGGCGTAGCCGCCAGGGATTGAAAATTAGAAATTAAAAATTGGAAATTATTGCAAAAATATATCCCGACAAACTTCCTTAATTTTATCAAAATTATCGCCGACTGGCAGCAAAATATAGGCGCCGTTCTCGGCGCGAGTTTCATAAAGCAATCCTTCGGGCGTCGTGTCAAAAGTCCGATGAATAATGTTTTTAGTATTTAAATTTGGATATATTGCTAATAGACCCTGTGTATCCCCGGCCGTTAAATCGGTTCTCACATTTCTGCCCAAAGAATCCAGTATTTGGAAAAGCTTGACCGGATTGCCCAAAATTCCAAGCGTCAAAGCCTTGTTTTTTATCGCTTGAAAAATCAGCTGCTGCCGCCGCGCCCGGTCAAAATCACTGCTTGAAAAACGCGCGCGCGCAAAATAAAGAGCGGAGCTGCCGTCAAGACGAGTGGCGCCGGCGGGAATTTCAAAAATCCATTTCTGGGTTTCAATCATACCTTCTGAAGTGCTGGCAGTTTTGGTTTTAATAGAAAAAAACTGTGATAAACCGGCGTCTCCGCCGCTTATCCATTGCTGGTCCTCAATAAACGGTTTCTCCAAATAAATATCAATCCCGCCCAAGATATCAACAATCTCCCTGAAAGCGGCGTGATCAATGGCAATGCCGTATGTCAGATTAAGACCGATGCTGCGGGAAACGGCTATTTTGCTATAAAGCAGGCCTCCGCCGGCTCCGCCCCGCTTTTCAAAGCCCAAAGCATAGGCAAAATTTATTTTTTCTTTATATTTTTCTCCGGGCATCGCCACATAAAGGTCGCGCGGAATAGAAATCAAGGCTGCCTGACCGGTTGATTTTTTTATACTGAGAACCATCATGGAATCTGTTAAAAGACCGCCGTCCGGATCGCCTTCTCCGCGCAAGCCCAATACTAAAATATTTATCCGGTCGGCGTCTGGCGCGGGCGTGGCTTCATTTTCGGCCAAAGGCAGCATGCCGGAGTCTACGTTTATTTGAGAAAAAGTAAAACCAGTTTTATAAATCAAAGCCCCGCCAACACCAACCAAAATAATAATTAAAAATAAAATCCAAAAGCCAAAAACAAAACGACGCCAGCGAGGCCGCTTCTTTCTCTCAATAAATTCTTTTCTGATTTCTTCTTCTTCTGTTTTAAATTCTTCTGACATTAAATTAAAAATTTTTATTTAAACCATCTTTCCATCTCTTTATTGCCGGCTTTTTTCCACGCCATAATAATTTTTCTTTTTTGCCAAGCTTTCGACGCTTGCCTAAATAGCTCTTTTATTGCCTTCCAGGTATATCGCTCAAATAAAATAACAAATGCCCAGGAAGCAATTTCTTTCGGTAAAAACCAGGGGAGATGTTTTAATAAAATTGCCGGCTGCTCGTTTTTTATTTGCATTAATCTCTGGTTCTTAAAAGAGTGGTATTTCCCAAAACTGCCTATTTTACGTCTTTCTCTAATAATGTCAAAATAATTTGTAGCCGCGCTATCCCCGGCAGTCCGCGCGTGCCAGGCAACCGCCATTGGCTCATAATAAGCCTTCCAGCCGGCCAGGCGCAAACGCCAAGCCAAATCGACGTCCTCTTTATACATATAAAAATCTTCATCCAAATATTCGCATTTCTCGTCTAAGCAGATTTTTATATCTTCCAGGGCGGCTCTCCGATAAATCGGCGCCGCGCCGTCTATGGCGAAAATTTCTTCTGGTTGGCTAAATTTGCCACTATCGCGCTGCCCCTGCCCACGAGCGATAATCCGACGATTTTTTAAAAAGACCAGCCCCGCGTTATCAATAATTTGCGTCTTGATTAAGCTTTCACCGTCAATTTTTAACCGCAATAACTTTCCCTGAACCGCGCCTATTTGTTTGTCTTTACCAAAAATAGCAACTGCATTCTTTAAAAAATCAGCCTCTAAAATTATATCCTGATTAAGCAAAAAAACAAGGTCTCCGCGGCTTTCTTTGATGCCTAAATTGTGGCCGGCAGAAAAACCTAAATTT
>JAHIST010000094.1 GCA_018818145.1 Patescibacteria group bacterium | reverse complement strand
TCAACTGGCATAGTGTTTTTATCATACCCGAAAAATCGCTAAAAATCAAATCAAAAACGACAAAAAAACCGCGCTAAATGCCGCGACTTATATAGCCTACTTCCCCTTAAATTACCTCTATTATTCCTTTCGCATCAAATTCCGATTTTCAAAATCAGCGGCTGTCGGCAAAAAATCTACTAGCCCCATTTCTCTTCTATATTCTTCCAGCCACTCCGGCAAATTTACCTTCGGTTCCCAACCTAATAAATCGCGGGCTAAAGAATTATCCGCCAAAGTTTCTCTGGGCTCCAGACGCGCAGCGATATTAACTGTCGGCCCACCAATAAATCTGGCTATTTCATTAACGCTGTAATTTTGCCCCCGACCGATATTAATTACTTCACCCTGGCCGACCTTATCGCTTTCTGCCGCTAAAATATTCGCTTCCACAACATCTTTTACACCGGTAAAGTCTCGGCGCTGTTCGCCGTCTCCGGTTATGGTGATGGGTTCATTATTTATTCTCTGTCTGATAAAAATCGCGATTACCAAGGCGTAAGCACCTTCCAAAGATTGCCGGCGACCGTAAATATTAAAATAACGCAGACTCACCGTCGGCAAGCCGTAAATTTTACTAAATAATCGGCAGTAAAGTTCGCCCAGATGTTTATGCAAAGCGTATGGACTTAAAGGGCTGGCTGGCATATCCTCGCGCAAAGGCATTATTTCTTGATTGCCATAAGCCGAAGAAGAAGCGCTGTAAATGACTTTTTTAACTTTGGCGTCAACGGCAGCTTTCAGCACATTTAAAGTTCCGTTGACATTTACATCATGGCTGGTTATCGGATCCAGAATTGAGGGCTGGACGCGCGGCAAAGCGGCAGTATGAAAAACATAGTCTACGCCTTCAAAAAGCGGCTTGATTTTTTCTAAATCTCTGATATCAAGCTCGTGAAATTCGGCTTTAGGATTCAAGTTTTCTCTTTTGCCGGTGGATAAATTATCAATTATTACCACTTCATAGCCGCGGCTAATTAATTCATCAACCAAATTTGAGCCGATGAAACCGGCGCCACCCGTCACCAAACATTTTTTCTTCTGATAAATTTCCTTTCTACTTTCGACAAATTCTTCTCCGTAAACTCCGGCCAGTATTTTGAGGTCTTTGTTGCTGGAAATAAGCAAATTAATGTTTTTTTCCTCAAGAACGCGCAAAAGTTTTACGCCCAATTCGTCGTTACCCATGTACTTTTCATAAAGATCGGCAAAAACGGCGTAATCTTTTATAAAGCAGTTTCCCCCCGAACCTCTTCCGCCCTTATGAATCACATCCAGATGGGTCCGGCCGATCCTTGGATCAAAAGACATGGCATTCTTCACGACCTCAAAGCTACAACCCGTCTTTTTAGCCAGATCATAGAGTAAATTCATGAAAACAACTTTGAAATGAGACCAACAATTGCCGCCATATTTTATCATTTCGGCATCTCGGGAATCGCAAATCAAATGATACGGGGCCTTGGGAAACATATCCAAAACTTCCTGCGCTTTCTGGCGGTATTCCGAATTGTCTATCGGAATGCCAACAATATTGCGATTGGGATTAGCCGCATCGTAGACAGCGTTAACTTCTGTCAAAAATTCGGGTGAGTGTAAAACATAAATATCCGGGTTTTCTTTTTGGATTGATTCGGTGGTGCCGGGCAAAATTGTGGATTTAATAACGACGATTTTTTTGTGGCCGACTAATTTAATCGTTTCTCGCAAAATACTATCATCAAACCCTTGCGGCGTTGTCGGCGTAGGCACGGCGATAAAAACAATATCGCAATCTTTGATATTGTCTCCATTTTTAATATTATAGGGCGGCTCTTTGGCATAACGGACAACCTTAAAACCCCGGCGCTCAAAATCATCCGCGTAGTTCTTGCCTATCCAGCCCTGGCCGATAAAACCGATTATTTTGTCCATTTGCGCAATTGTTTTCTTAAAGCATTAATAACCCAGCATATAACAAAAAACAAATAAAAGTCAATAAAAATTTAACGCGGATAAATCCCCACACCAAGAAATTTGGTGCGGGGATAAACTTGAAATTGGCCGACAATTCGTCTATCATCAAGGTAAGGTTAAAATATATGAAAATATTATATATTATCACCCAATCGGAACTTGGCGGCGCGCAGAAAAACGTGCTGGATTTGGCTTGCGGACTGAAAGGCAAATGTGAAATTCTAGTGGCCGTGGGCGCCGACGGCAGCGGCGGATTTTTCAATTGGCTGGAAGAAAAAAAAGTCAGCTACGTCAAACTGCGCTGGCTGCGCCGCGGCGTGACCAATCCTCTGGCGGATTTAATGGGTTTGCGAGAAATTTTTAAATTAATTAAAAAAGAGCGACCCGATATTGTTCATCTGCATTCTTCCAAAGCCGGATTTTCCGGCTCAATAGCCGCTAAACTTCTGGGCGTAAAAGTAGTCTATACGGTCCACGGCGCGGTTTTTGAAGCAGTTTTCTCGGCGCCGGTTAAAAAGCTTTATCTCTGGCTGGAAAAATTCAGCGCTCATTTTATTGACAAAATTATCTGTGTTTCTCAAAACGACAAAAAACTTTGGCTAAAATATAAAGCCGCGCCGGAAGAAAAATTAGCAGTGGTTCACAACGGCCTTGATTATCAAACTTTAAATTTTTTGCCAAAAGACGAGGCACGCGAAAATTTATTTGGTGCTAGCGCTCCGCTTTTTGAAGCCGCGCGCGGTTCAAAGCCCGATTTAAAAATCATCGGCACAATTGCCAATTTTTATCCGGAAAAGGGCCTACCCTATTTTATCCAGGCAGCCGAAATTATTCTAAAAAATAGATTGGCAGATAATTTGATTTTTGTGGTTATTGGTGAGGGCGACGAGCGCCCGCTTTTGGAAACGATGATAAAAGAAAACCATCTTGAGAAAAAATTTATTTTAACCGGTAAAATTGACAACGCCGCCAGATATCTAAAAGCTTTTGATATTTTTATCCTGCCATCGGTCAAAGAGGGCCTACCCTACACCATTTTGGAGGCCATGGCCGCTGGCGTGCCGATTGTCGCCTCTTGGGTCGGCGGAATTCCGGAAATGATAGAGAATGGAAAAAATGGCTTTTTGGTCTTGCCGCACAACCCCGAAATGCTGGCGGAAAAAATTGCCGAGCTTTTGCACAATCATGATTTAACCCAGCACTTTGTTCAAAATTCACAAATAAAACTCACTGAATTTTCGCTGGAAAAAATGGTTAGCGAAACCGAAGCCCTTTACAAAAATATATAAAATAGAGATGAAAGGAGGGATAAAAAATGCGTCAGCCACTCACTCCCACAGAGGCCTTCAGAAAGCTCAAGTTGTTTGAAAAAATGGTTAAGAGCAAAGAAAGGAATTCTCACTCGGATGCGGACATTAAGGATATTTTTTACAAATTATTATTGCTCTTTATGTCTTGCGACGATGAAACCGTAGAAGCCATAATAGTGTACGAAAGAAATTTGTTCTGCAAATACCGACCGGCGGTATTCCGAATGATTTCCGCAGAATTAATCTTTTATGAAGGGACTGAAAAAGACATGGTTAACGCATAAAAAGGAGGTGTCTATGGCCAAAAGGGTCACAGCGTTGGAAGATTTTGCTATAATATGCCGGCTCGCGGATGTTTATAGCGAAGACGAAGTGGAAAGCGCTTTTTTTAAATTAGTCAGCCTGTTTCAGTGGAGCAGATTAATATGTTTTTACGCGCTAGGCCTGCTCTTTCAGCACAAGCGAAAAGTGGCGGAAGAAATTGCCGGGGACATTCTGTGCGTGGAAGAGCCAAAATTTGTTCTTTAGGCCAAACCTGAATTAATAAATAAAAAAGAAAGGGCCGCGAGGATTATTCCTCCGCGGCCTGTTTTTTTATCTATTCCCCACCCTATTTTTTTATTTTCCGTGCAATATTCCCATACTTCGGAGTATTAGAGAATTGCACAACGCGAATAGGAATAAAACTCTATTCAATGCTTGAAAACATATAATAGATTTTATCACCACCCTCTCCGCCGTACCAGACAAGGTGCATTGTATTGTCAGAGGCCACCGCCACTCGCGGCAATCTTATTACTTCCATTGACTCAAAAACTTTTTTAATCGACCGCCACTCATTTTTAGAATTCAAAGATGTGAAATACAGGCCAAAGCCTACCCCCGAATCGTTCCAGCCGGCCCACAGCAAATACGGCTTTCCCTTATTGTTAAAAACTAAATTGGGCGCGTTTAATATTTTATACTCTTGTTTAAATATTTTTTCGTTGGTCGTTGTCGCTCCGTCAAATCTAATTGCCGAAATTTCATACACTTTTTGATCCCAGGCAATAAAAAAGCTGCCATCCGTATTAATTAAAACTTCTGGCTTACCAGAAAGAGCTGATGATGACGAAAGACCGGTATCAAAAATCCCGCGCCCCTCTTTCCACCCGGCCCCGTCTTGATTGTTATAGGAATAATAAATACTGCAAAGAGAGACCGAAGGGCAATAATACCAAAAAGCGTGCAGCCGATTTTGTGAATCTAAAACAATGTTTGGCAAAAAGCCGTCAGAGGAACTGGCAATTTTTATGGCTTCGCCCAGGAGCGCGCCGCTGGCATCTATTGAAAGGTAAAAGATGAAATTTTCGTGTGTTGTGGTGCTTCTTCCCTGCCAGACAATATGGGTGATGCCCAAATTATCTATTACCCCGGACGGCGAAAGATTAACATAGCCGCTGTCGGAAATTTGCCGCGGCTCGCTCCAGGCACTGGCGCTGGCGCGAACATCAAAAATATCAAAAATCGGCGGTCTCCAGGTGAGAGCCGGCGGCTCCCCGGTATAAAGAACTTCAAAAAAATCTGCGCCCCTAAGAATTTGCGGCGGATATCCGTGCGGCATAAAACCAGCCGAGACGACTACCTGTTCGCTCCAATTATTGTTTTGATCTTTTTGGGAAACTTTTATATAGCGCGCGTCCGTGCTTGTTGCGCTATACCAGATAACTACCGGCAGACCGTTATTGGCTAAAACAATATCTGGCGAAAATTCAGCCGCAGATGATGTCAAATTCCCGGAAATTATCTGCGGTTCGGCCCAGACAAACGGGAATTCCGGAGTGGTAGTTGAAATGCTGTTGCTGGCAACGCAATTGTCGGAACTGTCGCACGCCAAAATTTTGTAATAATATTCTGTTTCCGATTCCAATGTTCCGTCAAAAAAGGTGTTGTCCGTGACCTTGGCAATAATTTCCGGCGTGCTTGACGCCAAATCAAAAGAACGCGCGATTCTGTATTCTTTTAAATTCGGCAAAGAACTTTGCGTCCAGTTAAGAAGTGTTGAAGTAGCGGTTGTATTTTGCGCCGGATAAAGATAGAAAAAATTCAAATCAAAAACGCTGTTTTGCGCTTTGGGCGTGCCGTTGATGGGCTGGCCTTTGGAGTCAAGGCCGTTGCGCGTCGTAGTGCTATTTGACTGCCAGTTACCCGGAATATCTGCTGACAAATGCGGATTAACCCGTTCCATTGATTGATAATTTGGGCTTGCCGCGCCAGCGGGCCAATTTCCATTTACCAGACAAAACGTTCTGTCAATTAAATTCTCATAACTGTCATAAAGCGATAAAATTTCGCAGTTAGGATTATTGCCAAGCCCCATGCCGGAACCGCTCCCAAAACTGCCGGCCCAATCTTCTTTCTCAGAAGTCGTACTGCTGTTTGTGCGTTCTATCAGATAAAAGCTGTCTGTGTAAATAAATGTTGAGAATCGGGTAGGCGTTGAAAAAACGATATTCGGCTTGTTATCGGACGAAACAAGCCGCCAGCCAGACATATCAATATCAAAGGGCGTCCGATTAAAAAACTCTACCCACTCGTCCTGCGAAGATGCTTCGGTCCCTGCCCAAGCAATTTCATTAATCACCACCGGATAAAAATTTATCGGCGCGAATATCTCCGCCCAAGTGCTGGTAGCGTTGTTGGTATCGCTCGCCTGCGCTCTAAAATAATAATCGGTTAAATCTTGCGGCACAACAAAAAGAGCGCTGGTGCTGGTAGTGGCGCTTATCCATTCCTGCCAATCGCCTAAATCCTGCTTTTGCTGAACATTAAACAAAACATCGCTTGAGGAACTTTGCCAGGTGACAAAAAAACTTCTGGCAAAAAGGCTGTAGCCGACAAGCGAAATTGAAATTTCTGGCGCGGCTGGCGGAGTACTGGTTGATGTCTGCTCTGTTGCCTCTTCTTCCTCTTGGGGCAAACCGCCGCTTCCTCCAAAAGACGGTGAAGTTGTTGTCGCGACCGGCGAAGGGCCGGGACTGGCGCTTGGGGCTGGGCTGGGGCTCGTGCTTGGACTTGGCAAAACAGCGTCTTGCGGTAATTTATTTTCAGTAATTTCCGAAGGTATTTGCTGGTCTTGGGGCAAAACTTGTTCAATAATTTGACCGCTTCCGGTTTCGCCCTGACGCGCTATCACCTTGTTTTCCGGCAAAACAACTCGCGGCAATGGCGCGAGGGTTTGAATTAGCGGAGTTGCCGCGCTTGAAGCCGAGGGATAAATGGATTCGGCGGGCTCCGGCGAAGCAGGATTTTTAGAAACAATCGGACCGGAAATACTGGAAAAAATATTAATTGACTTAACGCCGTCTATTAATTTCTGCCACCAGCTTTTTTGCTCCTCCGCTTTTTTCTGCGCTTCCAATTCCGCCTTTCGTTTTTCCGCTTCCTTAAAAAATAATTCAATCACTCCCGCGCCGTAAGAAATGGCTTTAGGGGCAAGGAGAGAGTAGTAGTCGGAGTGGACGGATATGGTATCAGAAAAATCTAACAAATACTCCTCTTTCCCTAATTTAGATTTTTTGTATATTACTAAACATATTTTCTTTCCATCTATTATTTCTTCGAAACATTCATAACTAATATTACCTTCTATTCTTTCAACTAAATTTTTATTGATAAAATCCTTCGGTTCTATTGTATCTTTACTTAAGAAATTCTTATTTGAAAATTTTGCTAAATTGTCGAAGGCATCGTCAATGCTATTTATAATTACCGGTTTTGTTTCGAAGTTTATATTTGAACCAATATTATTCTTTACCCAATTCTCATAAGGATCTCCAAATATATGGGTATCTAATCTTGTGTGTGCTGGCACAGTCCCATCTTCCAGCAGATGCAAAATATGACCTAAAGCAAAAAAGGCGCCTTGATTGTCTCCTTTGACATAAGAATTAATTGCTTTCTGCCAAGTCTGATCGCCGCCAAATTCTATGGACTGAAAAAACGGACTCTGGGACCAATCTTTAGAAGAAAGATAGCCTGGCAGCCCATTACCAGAATTCGGTTCATAAAAATGATTCATCCAGCGCAAAGGGGTATCTTCTTCTATGCTTCCCCGCTTAAGCCAATTAACTTGTTCGTTCGACAATTTGGGATCGAAGTTTTTGTTATAAAGATTAGTAATGGCTTCTGTTAAAAATGGATGCGCCACATTCGTGTCATAAGAAAAAACTCGGCTGATGAACCTCGCCGAGCCCAAAATCACTACTCCCAAAATCAAAAAAATAATCAGCTTTTTAAATTGAGAAACCATTGCTTTCTTCCTCTTTTTGGCTTCGCTGGTCGGTTCGCTCATCAACATTCCAATCGTTAAGAGCTCAATTCCGGCAAGACCGTTTGTCGTTCAGCCGGGATTTGATATTTTCCGGCCGTATCTTTACCAGCCACCGCCTTCCGAGCATATGACTCTGGCCGTTAACATCGGCGGCGCGATAGTCCCTGTCATAATCTGTCTCCTGCTTTTACCGAGGGCTCCTTTTTTCCCCACGATTATCGGCACGGTGGTTTCCATCCTGACTTGCTACCTTCTG
>JAHIST010000093.1 GCA_018818145.1 Patescibacteria group bacterium | reverse complement strand
AGGGCAAGCCCTTCGGCAAGCCGATCTGTTGGCTTTAAAACAGAAATTCTAACTGATTTTTGTTGCAAAAATCGGGTTTTTATTTTAGAATTCAAGTGGTAAAACAAATAAAATTTTTGAATCAAAACACCTCCCCTCCTGTGTCCTCCCCTCAACTGAGGGGAGGAGGAAATAACTGGATTTCCGCTTTCGCGGGAATGACAGATTCGGGGCGGGAATGACAGGTGGAAAATATATGTCAGGGCATTCAAAGTGGAGTCAGATAAAACATAAAAAAGCGCTGACGGATGCCAAAAAGGGAAAAGTATTCAGCAAGCTGGTGCGACAGATTGCTATTGCCGCCCGCCAAAAAGGCGTTGACCCGGAAGCCAACCCCAACTTAAGAATGCTTATAGAAAAAGCCCGCTCTTTTAATATGCCCCAAGATAATATTGAGCGGGCGATTAAAAAAGGGGCGGGAGAACTGGAAGGGCAAAAGTTTGAAGAATTCACGCTGGAAGCATATGGGGCGGGCAATACGGCCATAATTATTGAGGGCACTACGGACAATAAAAATCGCACCGTTTCGGAAATAAAATTTCTGCTGACGCAACACAACGGAAAACTGGCCAACAGCGGCTCGGTAATGTGGTTGTTTGAACGCTGCGGAGCAATCAATATTAAAAAGCCGGCTGCTGCCACCAAAGAAGATTTGGAACTGACTGCGATTGACAGCGGGGCCCAGGATTTCAAATGGCTTGATGAAGAAAATTTGGAAATTGTTACCCAACCCGAAGAACTGGAGAAAGTTAAAAAGGCGCTGGCAGAAAAAGGATTGGCGGCTGATGAAAGCTCGCTTGACTGGCGGCCCAAAAACGAAGTAACTGCGCCGGACGAAAAAACCAAAGAACAATTGGAAAAACTCTTTGACGCGCTGGATGAAAACGACGATGTTAGTGAAATATATTCAAACCTAAAAACATAAATTCAAATGATAATACTTGGCATAGATCCGGGCACGGCCATTATCGGCGTCGGGGTAATTGAATATCAAAATAAAAAAGTTCTGCTCAAAGATTATCTTTGCATCAGAACGGATAAAAAAGACAGCACGGCCCAGCGCCTGGATGAGCTTTTTTGCCAGCTGACCAAAGTTATCAAAAAACACCGGCCCGACTTAATCGCGGTTGAGGATATCTTTTTTTTCAAAAATTTAAAAACCGCCATTAAGGTCAGCCAGGCGCGCGGGGTAATTTTGCTGGCTGCAGCACGCCAAAAAATTAAAGTTCATGAATACACACCCCTGCAGGTAAAACAGGCCCTGACCGGCTACGGCCGGGCGGAAAAAGGGCAAATTCAGCAAATGGTGAAAAGAATTTTATGTTTAAAAGACATTCCCCGGCCGGATGACGCGGCCGACGCCCTGGCCATTGCCATCTGCTGCGCGCACTCAATAAGAGACTAAGAATGTAGGGGGCTTGCCCCGTTAGAAGTTCAGCCAAGTTATGGGATAAATTATATTTATAAGCGATTTCGCCTTTCGGCTAATGCTTGCGTCAATATCAAATATTTCTGAAAACTTCTAACGGGGCTTGACAGCCTGCTTTTCTTAAAATAGAATAACGGCAATATTGTTATTTCGACTCCAGAAAGGTCGAACGTTAATCTAAAAATTTTTTTAAAACAATGATTGACGATTTAATTTTGAATCAAAGTATGGATGAGGATGAAGATGAGGATGAGGAGGCTAAACAAAAAGAAGAGGAAGAGAAAAAAAAGCTGGAAGAAGAAGAGGAGGAAGAGGAAGAAGAAATGATATAACTAAAAAACCCCGAGAGCGGGGTTTTTTAGTTTGCCCTGATTTCTGACCCTTGTCTTGAAAAATTAACGTTTTTTTGAGAAAATAGAAGATAATGACCAGAAGCGTTTTTTATAGTCCCAAAAAAAGAAACAAGCCCCTTCCCAAAAACCGGGTTTTTGGTTTTTTAAAGGTGGCCGCAAAATTAATCGCCATCCTGTTTCTTTTTTCAATCCTGGGCGGCGTGGCTGTTTTTGCTTACTTTGCTAAAGACCTGCCTGACCCGCAAAAAATAAGTGAGCGCCAAATTAATGAATCAACTAAAATTTTTGACCGCACCGGCACGATTTTGCTTTACGATATCCACGGCGAAGAAAAAAGGACGATCGTGCCGATTGATCAGATATCAAAATACCTGAAAGAAGCAACCGTGGCGGTAGAAGACGCCACTTTCTACAACCACTTCGGCCTGGACTTTAAGGGTATCGCCCGGGCCGCCTGGGGGGTCATTACGGGCAACCGAAGTGCCGGCGGCGGCTCAACCATCACCCAACAATTCGTCAAAAAGTCCATGCTGAGCGATGAGCGCACCTGGTCGCGAAAAATCAAAGAAGCGGTTTTGGCTTTGGAACTGGAAAGAAAATATTCCAAAGACGAAATTTTGAGCTTTTATTTAAACCAAATTCCTTACGGTTCCAACGCCTATGGCATTGAAGCGGCCAGCCAGACCTTTTTCGGCAAACCGGCCAAAGATTTAACCCCGGCCGAAAGCGCGGTTTTGGCCGCCCTGCCCAACGCCCCCAGCCGCCTTTCGCCCTACGGCTCGCATCCCGAAGAGCTGAAAGCCCGTCAAGAATATATTCTGGATAGAATGGTCCAGCAGGGATATATCAGCCAGGAGGAAGCCGCGGCCGCCAAAAGCGAAAAATTAAAATTTTCGCAACAGGCGCACGGCATCAAAGCGCCCCATTTTGTAATGTATGTAAAAGAATATCTGGAAGACAAATACGGCCAGGATTATATTGAAAAAGGCGGCTTAAAAGTTTATACCACGCTTGATTGGGATCTTGAACAAATGGCCGAACAGATAATTTATGACGGAGCCATAGCCAACCAGAAAAAATACAAAGCTTCTAACGCCTCCCTAGCGGCTATTGACCCCAAAACCGGACAGATCTTGGTCATGGTCGGCTCTTATGATTATTTTGATTTGGAACATGACGGCAATGTTAATGTCGCTATCCGCGACCGCCAGCCCGGCTCTTCTTTTAAGCCCTTTGCTTATGTCACCGCCTTTGCCAAAGGCTTTACCGCTGACACAATGTTCTTTGACTTGAAGACCGAATTCAATCCTCTCTGCCCTTCCGGCGGCGCTCAGGAAAAAGATCAATACGGGCTGGACTGCTACCATCCGGGCAACTATGACGACAAATTCCGCGGCCCGGTAACCGCCCGGCAGGCTCTGGCCCAGTCGCTCAACATCCCTTCGGTACAGATGCTTTATCTGGCCGGCATAGACGAAACTTTAAAAACGGCAAAAGACATGGGTATTACCTCTTTAAACAGCCCTTATTACGGCCTATCTTTGGTTCTGGGGGGCGGAGAAGTAAAACTGCTTGACGAGGTCGCCGCTTATGGGGTTTTCGCAACCGAGGGCGTAAAACACGAAAAAACTCCGATTTTAAAAATTGAAGACAGCAAAGGCCAGGTTATTGAAGAATTTGCCGACAAGCCTCAGAAAGTGCTGGAGCCGCAATACGCGCGGATGATTTCTGATATTTTATCCGACAATGAAGCCCGCACGCCGATTTTTGGCCCTGCTTCCGCCCTGTACTTTCCGGAGCGGCCGGTAGCCGCCAAGACCGGAACAACCCAGGGATACCGCGACGCCTGGACATTGGGCTACACGCCTTCCTTAGCCGCGGGCATTTGGGTGGGCAACAATGACAATTCAGCCATGGCCAGAGCCGGAGCCGGCATTTCCGCCGCCGGCCCCTTATGGCACAGCTTTATCAAAAAAGCGTATGAGATTAAAACGAAAGATTGCGATCCCGCCTCTTTTTGCCTGCCTAGTGACCCGGAACAATTCACAAAGCCCGAACCAGTAGTCACCGACAAGCCCATGCTCAACGGCTCCTATATTTCCCAGGATATTATTAAAGTAGATAAAATTTCCGGGCAAAAAGCCACCAGCCAGACGCCGCCCGAATTAATAGAAGAGCGCTCTTTCAAACAAGTTCACTCCATACTTTATTATGTTGATAAAAATAATCCCCAAGGAGCGGCTCCGGCCGACCCAAGCCAGGATCCGCAATTTAACAACTGGGAAACACTGGTGTTAAACTGGCTCTTGGAAAATAATCAAATTAATCAGTTTCTGCCTACGCAGGAAGACACGCTCCACACCCAAGCAAATTTGCCCAAAATCCAAATAATCACCCCCTTTAACGGACAAACGATTTACCAGCCCAGTTTCAGTTTCCAGATAGAGGCCTCTGCCCCGCTGGGCATCAAACAAATTGATTATTTTTTAAACGACGACTTTGTCGGCTCGTCTTTAATGCCGCCCTATCAGATTATTGTCACTCTGCCCGCTGATTTATTAGTGAGCGCTACCAGCAGCGCGACCTTAAAAGTCAGGGCCTATGACAGCGTTTTCAACCGGCAAGAAGCGCGAATTACAATCTTCCTGAATCGCTAAACAGCTGTGTCTCACAAAAAAATCCCCGCCCAGGGCGGGGATTTTTTTATTTGCCCCGAAGTTTCGCAAAAATTAGCTTGATTTAACTAAAAAATCTTATTCTTTCAATTTCGCTTCTTTTGAATTTTTCCTTAACTAATTTCAAAACTCTCTCTTCTTTAATTTGCATTTCATTGGCCCAGACAGAATTCAAACAATCAATAAATAGAATTTTATTTATCAGTTTAATTGGTTTTGATTTTTTGACCCACTCAGGCCCGAGCGAATCTCTTAAAATATTATCCCACCCCTGCTGAATTTCATAAAATTTTACCGCTCGCTCCATTCCCCAGCTTCTAATTTTACTTGGCAAAATTTTTTTTAGAGAAATCCACATTGAAAGACGCTTCTTCTTACCTGTTTTTTATTGGCATCACTACGTAAAGATAGCTGTTGTCGCCCACCGGATGTAAAACCGAGGGGCTGGATTCGGAGGTTAGTCCGATCAACACCTGTTTTGTGTTCATATTTCCCAATCCGTCCAATAAATACCTGTAGTTAAAATTAATTTCTATGTTCTTCCCTTTTACCTCTGCCAACAGCTGCGATTTGTTTTCTCCTAAATCCAAATCTTGAGAAAATACCTCCAGTTTCCCTGCTTGAATAGAAAACTTAACATCGTTTATTTTACTGCTAAAAAGACCGGCAACGCGCACAATATTTAACAAAGATTCCCGCTCCAGTGTTATTTGGGTATTATAATTTTTGGGGATAATTTGTTGATAATCTGGGTATTGGCCGTCTATCAGCCGCGAAATTACTTGCCCGTTTTTAAAATCAAACAAAACCTGGCTGCCGTCGGAAATAATCTTTATTTCTCCCTCTTGCTCGCCTAAAATTCTAATTAATTCCTGAGCCGTTCTCTGGGGAAGAATCAATGATTTTTCGCTTTCACCCACCCGGCTTAAATCAAAAGTTTGTTTTTCGGCCAGCCGAAAGCTGTCTGTGGCCGCCAGTCGCAAACTATTTTTTTCAAACTTAAGCAAAACCCCAGAAATCTCCGGCCTTAGCTCAGAAACAGCTGCCGCGCCAGCCACCTGAGACAAGCCTTCCTTTAAAATATTTATTTTCATCTCCGCTAAAACCGGCTCTTTTAGCTTGGGGATAATCGGAAAATCTTCCGCCGGCAAACACCTTAAGCTTGCCTTGTAATTTTCGCATTTAATTGACAAATTATTATTTTTCACCTCCAACTCCACCTTTTTATTGGGTAAATTATTTACAAAGCTGGAAAAAATTTTCGCCGGGCAGGTTATTGAGCCGCTCTTTTCTATTTTTCCGGGCGTCCAGGTATTAATTCCTATTTCTAAGTTGGTGGCT
>JAHIST010000092.1 GCA_018818145.1 Patescibacteria group bacterium | reverse complement strand
CGCAGGACTTCTTCCAAATTGCCGCTGGTTTCCCCTACTTTGACCATATTAATGAAAAGTTCCGAGAAAACCTTCGGATGTTTAGACAGCGAATCAGCCAAAGTAGTTCCTCCTTTAATGCCGCTGCTTATATCTTTGAGAATGCCGGAGAATTTTTTGCTTCCGCTTTGGGCGGCAAGAGCGTCAATAGCGCGGGTCAGCGAGAGCCCGGCGCCGATCATCACAGCCAGATGCTGGGCGAACATAATTTTTTCTACCAGCGAAACCCGGTCGAAACTGGGCAGGAGACTGCTTATTTTTTTTGCGGCAACGCCCGTCTGGGCGGGCGTCTTAACCGAAGTTAAAAGGAATCCCTCGTCTCGCAGGGCGTGGGCTAATTCGGCCTCTGAGGCAGCTTCCTTTGAGCCGCTTTTCATTTGGCCGGAGATTGATTTGGCCGTGTATATATATGTAGGCACCGCGGAAATTTCTAATTTCTAATTTCTAGTTACGGTATCACCGTTTAGATAGAGTAAGCGCCATAGATTAGGGTAAGCTAGTATTTAGAAAAATACGTTTTTAAAATTTTTAAAAAATTTCTTTTTAGAAAGCTTTTCTCTGACAAAGCTGCTTGATCAATCGTGGATAGAAAATTTTCTACAGTATTTGGTTTTTGCTCACCGGGTTTTAGACGACGATACCAATATGTTTTTTCTTCTGGAAAATTATAAAAATTCAATCTATTTATAGTTTTTATTAAACTCGTTATGGAAATGGAATTTTCAAGAAGAGTGCAATTAATGAAGTAGGTGTAGTGATTGCCGGATTTGTCTTGAATTGTAAAACGTATAAAATCCGGTACTGTCCCCTGATGCAAAACTATAAATACAATTTCAATTTTATCGATATATCCTAATTCACATTTTTGTTTTAAAGAAATATTATTTTTATCCCAGACCTCAATGCAATCTAATTTTATCTTAATAATAACTGTTTTCAAGGAATATCTATGCCATGATATGAGGCCCAGAGCAACGATTATTGCTCCAATTAATAATATAACCTCAAGTGGCCACATATTTATAAAGTTAAACTGGAAAGTTGTAGTAAAAAAATAAAGTTGTGGTAAAAAAATAGTAGCCAAAAGAATAATCAAAAACAAAAAAATGACACAAGAGAAAATTACGAGCGCTGCGCGCAATCTCTTTTTTATATATTTAGTCTCCCATAAGATTTCTGAATCCATAAAGTTGATAGATAAAATTTATTTAATTAACTTTCCAATAATGTCCCGCTTCGCGGGACCGGATTAGAAATTAGTCATTAGGAATTAGAAATTTAGCGCTATTCCTGTGTGACTCTCAAGACTTCCTCAATTGAAGTTAAGCCCCGGGCGGCTTTAACAAAGCCGTCCTCCAGCATGGTCAGCATGCCTTCCGAGCGCGCCTGTTTGTCTATTTCGTCGGAAGTCGCCCGTTTGTTTATCATAACTTTGATGGTTTCGGTTATTTCCAGCACCTCATGGATGCCAATTCTGTCTTTGTAGCCGTCTGGGCAGTCGGGCGAGGGTTTTGGCCGGTAAAAATCAATGTCCTGCAGCTTTTCGCCTCCTTTTATAATTTTTTCCTGGCGAAGGGCGTCCAGCAGCCGGTCAACATTTATTTCTTTTCCGATATTTTCAACTTCATTTTTGCTCAAGCGGTATTTTTCTTTGGTTTCGTAAAGCCGGCGGACCAGCCTTTGAGCTTCAATACCAACAACGGTGGAGGCGATTAAAAATGGCTCCGCGCCCATATCAATTAAGCGCGGCAGCGAGCCGGCGGCGGAATTGGTGTGGAGGGTGGAGAGCACTAAATGGCCGGTAAGGGCGGCGTTAATCGCCAGTCCGGCGGTTTCGTCGTCTCTGATTTCACCGACCATCAGGATGTCGGGGTCCTGGCGCAGGAGAGAGCGCAGGCCGTTGGCGAAGGTCAGGCCGATTTTTGGATTGACTTGCGTTTGGTTGATGCGGGGCATGCGGTATTCAATCGGGTCTTCCACCGTGGAAATATTAACCTCCGGCGTATTTAAAATATCCATTATAGTGTAAAGAGTAGTGGTTTTGCCGCAGCCGGTGGGGCCGGTGACCAAAATCAAGCCGGTTGGTTTTTGGATCTGGTGGTGTGTGATTTCCAGATTTCTGCCCCAAAAACCCAAAGCTTCCAGCGTAAAGCCTTTTGAACCTTCAGGGAGGAGTCGCATAACTATTTTTTCGCCGTCATAAACCGGCAGAATTGAGACGCGGAAAGAAATTTTGTATTCTTCCGTTTCAACCTTGAAGCGGCCGTCCTGCGGCAGGCGGTGCTCGTCAAGTTTCATATTAGCCAGCACTTTGATTCTGGCAACAATTCCGGTGGCGACTTGCTTGGGCAGAGTCATGGCTTCATGCAGCAGGCCGTCAATCCGGTAGCGGACAATCATCTCTTTTTCCATGGGCTCAATATGGATGTCGGAAGCTTTTTGCAAAATCGCGTGCTTGAGCAGGGTATCAACTATTTTGATAACCGGCAGGTCCTGGGCCGCCTTTTCCAGGTCTTCTTTGGTCGTTTCCTCTTCCCCCTCGGTGATGACCGGCATTATTTTGGTTTCTCTTTCAATAATGTCGCCAAACTCGGCTTTTAAGCTCTTTTGATATTGTCGCAGGACATTTTTAATTGACGCCACTGAAGTCAGGCGGGGAAGAATTTTTAAATTGGCTTTTTTCTTGATGAACTCAATTGTCTGCAGATCGTCGGGGTCAAGCATCGCCACTTCCAGATTCCGTCCGGTTTTTCTGAAAGCGACAATATTTTGTTTGCGGGCGATGGGTTCCGGAATAATTTGCAAAATTTCCGGAGAAATTTTTTCTTCTTCCAGATTAACAAAAGGAATGCCCAAAATATAGGCCTTGAGCTTTGTCAGCTCTTCCTGTTTAATCAGGCCGGTGTTAACCAAAAACTCGTCTAATTTCTGTTTTGTTTTAGAAGAGTCCTTTTCTGCTTTTTCCAGCTGTTTTTTGTTGACTAAATTACTGTCAAGCAGAAAAGCTTTAAGTTGCGACGGGTCAACCTGCATACAACGAATAACTACAAATTTTATAGCTACGAATTTCTACAAAAATATTTTTGTAGTTATTTGTAGTTAATTTTTTGTAGCTATATTTTCTTTCACCTTTTGAATAACGTCTTTTAAGTCGTAGTTGGCTTTTACCAGATAGGTCTTGGCTCCCAGAACCAGCGCCCGTTCAATATCTTGGCTGCTTTCAAGGTTCGTCAGAATAATAACAGGGATGTCTTTTGTTCCCTCTTCTTTTTGGAGCTCGCCCAAAACTTCAAAGCCGTCCATTTTGGGCATGATTAAATCAAGCAAGATTAAATCAGGCTTAATTTCTTTGGCTAAGGCCAGGCCGACTTCGCCGTCAAGCGCGTTTTTAATTTCGTATCCCCCCTGTTGCAGGGCGACACTGAGAGTTTTTTGAAGAGTTGGTTCGTCTTCAACTATAAGAATAGTCTTCATGAATTATTTACAGATTTACAGATCAATGCAGATTTACAGATGAAAACTTGATAATCTGTATATCTGTAAAGAATCTGTAAATTTGTAAGTTATTTATAAATTGGCAGCGTGAAATAAAAAGTTGTCCCTTTATTTTCTTCCGACTCAAACCAGATTTTTCCTCCGCTGTCCTCAATCACAGCTTTGGCAATAAAGAGGCCAAGCCCGGTGCCGATTGTCTGATGTTTCATGATGTTGTCGGAGCGGAAGAATTTTTGGAAAATGTGTTTTTGTTGTATTTTGGGAATGCCAACGCCGGTATCTTTAACCGAAACCTTAACCGAGCCGCCGTTGGCTTGGGCGGAAATTTTTACCGCTCCCCTTCCCTTTATGTATTTAATGGCATTATCAATCAGATTTTGGATAACCAGGGAAACTTTCTCCGCGTCGGCGTAGATATTGGGCAGAGTTTCGGGCGCCTCCAGTGTTATCTCAACATTGCTGGCTTGGGCCAGAGGCGAGAAATTTTCAATAATTTTTTGGATTAAAATATAAAGATTGATTTGCTGGGGATTCAAAATTATTCTGCCCATCTCAATTCTTGAAACGTCCAGCAGGTCGTTGACCAGTTCTATCATGCGCTCGTTGCTCTCTTTTATCAGGCTAATGTAGTTGGCGTTGGTTTGTTCCTGGTTTTGTTGGCCTTGAGTGTCTGTTTGATGTTTTTCATTCAGCAGGTTAAGCGTCCAGCGCATTGCCGACAAAGGGGTGCGCAGCTGGTGGGAGGCGATGCTGACAAATTCAGTTTTCATTTTGTTGGCTTGGGCCAGTTTGTCAAATCCCTGGGTGACGGTGTGGGAAATTATGAAAAAGATGGCGGTAACGATAATAACAATAAGGGCGACGAACTCCGGTTCTTCGGTAAAACGATTGGCGATAAAATAAGTGCTGATCATGGCGAGCACGTTAACCGCGCCCAAAATCAAAAATATAAAACTGGGGCATTCCCATATCCCCAAGTTGTACTCCGCGCATTCGCGAAAGAGATTTAATTTGGCGAAAAGACCCTTGGATTCGGTTGGCGTCATATATTTCTTATAGTATATCATGAAAACAAATTTTTGATAATCAACAGGTTGTTTTTTGTCGGTTGAGTTGATTAAAAATTAAATCCCCACACCTTAGAAATGCGCGGGGATAAAACAGACCCGTTGATAGGACTGTTTTAATTGGAGCGGGTAGGGAGAATCGAACTCCCCGCTTCAGCTTGGAAAGCTGAGGTATTGCCACTATACGATACCCGCCTACGTCCCGCTTTGCGGGACTTCGGCGGGCAAGCCCGCTAAATCACGTAAGCGAGAAATTAATTAATTGTAACTTGGTCGGGCCGCTGGGAATTTCACCCCGTTAGATACTGGGTTCCATCTAACGGGGCAGGCCCAGTCTGCCTGCTCCTTCACCCCGTTAAATTTTTGTCGGAGAACCGGGATTCGAACCCGGACTACGTGCTCCCAAAGCACGCGTGCTGGCCGTTACACAATTCTCCGTTATTTAACGGGGCAAGCAGCATATGTATTTACCCCGAATGGTCCCGCAAAGCGGGACTCGTTCGGGGCTACCGGTATACGACGGCCCGTTAGAACACCCTTACTCTAATCCAAAAACCATTTTTTTTCAAGCCGGATTCATCTGTTTAGTCTTTTGGCCTTGTCGGAAAGAAAACCGCAAATCTTGACTTGACAGCTTGGCTATGATATACTCAAAAATCCCCAAATGAGGGGGTTTTTTATTGGTAGAAATAGCTTAATCAGAACAAAAATATG
>JAHIST010000091.1 GCA_018818145.1 Patescibacteria group bacterium | reverse complement strand
TTTTTCAATAAAATAAAATTGCGCTATAGATTCGTACATATAACTTTTTTCTAATTTTTCTAGATATTCATTATAAATATTTATAAACTTCCCGCCTTTGTATGCCTTTTCCAAATCCGCTTTATTTTCTTGGTATTTCTTTGACTCTTTACTCAACTGCTCCATCGCCATCTCTAAATTATTCGTCCGCAAGGCTTCTCGAAATTTGGCATAAGTTTCTTCAGGCGTAACGCGGGTGAGGACATCGGCGTATTTAATTTGCGGATACATTTTATTTAACTCCTCTTGCGTATAATCTCGCCAAGGAAATTTATCGCTCGCCAGCCCCATTTGGATTTTCTGTTCCTTCACACCCCACCATTTCTGGAAATAAAAATAGCCGCCGGCAGAAGCAACAGCTAAAATTAAAATAATTATAACCCACAAAATTTTTCTTTTCATAAAAATTTTTTAATTTAATTTTTAAAAAATAAACCACCCCTTATTTTTAAAGGCTGGCTCAACCGCTTGCTTTAATTATATAACCGGCTGATGAAAGGTCAAATGCTTATTGTGGATATCTTTTAGTGTATTAATTAGCTGCCTAATTTTTAACCGAATTTATAATCCCAGATTTATTATGAACTGGTCGGCCTCTGCCTGAAAGCTGGGATCAATTTGCGCGGCTTGAAGCGCCATCTCTTTGGCTTTTTGCTTCTCCCCCATTTGCGCGTAAGTAGCGGCCAGGCCGGCGTAAGGAACGGCGTCGGTCGGCACGAAATTAATCCAGTCCTGATAGAGCGAAGCTATTTTAGGCCACGCGCCTGCCTTGCTGTAGGCGTTGACTAAATATCTAATGTCTGCTGGCCCATAGGAGTGCCCCAAGTCTTTGGCTTTTTTAATTTCCGCCTCGCCCAAATCTACCTGCCCCAGCGCAATGGCAAAAATGCCGTAATTCCAGTGAGATATATTTACTTTTTCGTTAAGCTCAACAGCTCTTTTCATATAAGGCAGTGCTTCTGCCGCCCGGCCCTGAAACATTCTTAATTGCGCCAGAGCAAAATAAAGCTCCTGGCGAGTCGGACTTAATTCAACGGCTTTTTGCAAAATATTGTCCGCTTCCTGCAAATATGAAGTATCTATCTGGGCTGAAGCAAGATAAATATTAACCAACATCAGCATAAAGCGCGCGTTTTGCGGCTCATACTCATTAATTGCTTCATTCATGCCCTCAATAGCCACCTTAATCATCTTTTTGCTGTCTTCATTTATCTGGCCGGTGCTTAAAATTTGTATTGCCGCATCCTGCGCCCGGCTGGCAACTTCCGGCATGCCGAAAGTGTCTTTCTCGTAAGCGTCTTTAAATTGCTGTACGGATTGGACCACATTTTTTCTGGTAAACGAAATTGTGGCGTCAATGCCGGCCGCGCCGGCCGCGCCCGGCCGGATATTAAAATAATAAATGCTAAAGAACGCCAGTAAACCGACAATTCCCAAAAAGAAAAAATTAGGCCTCACGGGCTGGCCCAACGACTCCCCCGGCCGCCAGCTTAAAAAAACAATAAAAGCTAAAATTGAATAAATCATCAGCAGCGTCACTTGCGTGTCAAAAAGGAAGATATTCTGAATGGCGTAGGCTACCAGAATAACCGTGAAAATTGCCGCGGTCTGATAATTAATTTTCCCTTCCTTGCGTGCGCGCCACAGGAACCGAAAAGCCAAAACAAAAATTGCCAGATAAACCGCCAAGCCGACTAAGCCCGTGTGTACTAAAACATCAAGATAGGCATTGTGGGAACGGTCAAACCAGTTCTCAACCGGATATAAGTTGGGGTTGTAATATTTATTAAAAAGCACGTTATAATTTTCCGGACCCCAGCCAAAAATAGGGTGCTCCTTAAATCCCTGCAAACTCATCTGCCAAGCCATTAGGCGGGTTTGGCTGGTCGTTTCCTTTAACGATATGTGAGTGAGGCGCGCGAGTGTCGGAAATTTTTTGACAAAAGCCGAGTCCCTGTTCAGCCAAATCAGGCCGATTGCCAAAATAATAATTACTAATCCCGCGGTCGCGTATTTCTTCAATTTCAAAGGCTGGCGCAAAGGCAGCTGCGCCAAAGACTCTTTTGAAGCAAAAATCAAAAACAGTGCCAGAACGAAAATCGCCGCCACCAGCGCCAAAGCCGCGCCGCGGGTCTGGGTTTTATACATTATAAAAATATTTAAAACAATGGTCGCGGCATAGAAAATACGCCAGCTAACGGCTTTTTTCTCCAGCATCAGCCAAAGAGCGAAAAGGGCATTAATCAGCATATAGCCGGCCAAAAAAGACGAATTGCCTATCGTGCCGTCAATTCTTCCTCCGCCTCCGTGCACCATGGAAGAGACGCCGGCCAGCTGGCCCAAGCCATATAGCGCCTGCAAAACGCTCGCCAAGATGGAAAAGTCAAAAAATCGATGCCATTCTTCCTTGGTTTTAAAAATATTGGCGGCAATAAACAAAAACGCCAGATAATGAAACAAGTTTATCACGCCGGCCATGCGCTCGTAGTTTGACCAAAAGCTGTGAAACGTATTTTCGCCGAAAACAGAACTTAAAATCAATACGGCAAAATAAATCAGCATTGCCAAAAACAGGCGGGAGGAGCGCGGCCGGTACTGGGGCTGGCGCAGGGCCAAGAAAACATAAAGAGCCATTAGTATTTCCACCACAATTTGGAAAAAAGCCTGCTTGGGAAAAATAAAAGGAAAAATAAAGCTGCTGTTGATTATTAAGGGCATAAAAAGACAGGCGCAAAGGCCGACTTTAACGGCGCCAACCAGCCAGTTTGATTGAAGGTTTTTTGTTGATTTTTGAGGCATAATATTTTTGCTATTTTATTTTTAATTTTTATTCAGGCTTTCCCAATACTGGCGCACTCGCGCGCCCAAGACTACGTTGATTTTTTCGGCTTGTTCCACTATTTCCAAGGCCTTGTCTGGCTGGTTATTAACAGAATAACCGGCCACCAGAAGTAAAAGAATTTCTTTTTTATAGGGGCTTAAGTCTTGCGCCCGCTGCGCCTGCTCAATGGCCGAATTAATTCTTTCCAAGTGCCGGTCGGAAAAATAAAGGTCAAGCCAGCCCAGGGCAATGTAGTTTTTCACCTGCAGGGGCGATCTCTTTATATTTTCCGTTAAAGCCGCTGAAGCTAATTTATAAAATTCTTCATTTTGTGTCAATTGGGGAGCGCTGTTGGCTTTAGAAAGATAATCCAAAACTATCTGATAAGTGATTTCCGGCGAGGCAAAAGTGTCCAGCGATAGAATTTTCTCAAATAAATGAGTGCTCAAGGCCGCGTCTTCCGGGGGAAGGGAAAATATCCGCACGGACAAAGAACTCGCCGACATCGGCTTTAAATTAAAAAAATAAAGAGAGAAAACAACCAGAATTGATAAAATAATTAAAAAAATCTTTTTACCAATGTTAAGCGGCATCTGTCTCTTGACGTCATTGCGAGGACCCGCCAACTGGCGGGGACGAAGCAATCCCGTATTGATCCCGCTAGCCACGGGATTGCTTCGCCCCGTCCCGCAAATGCGGGACGGGGCTCGCAATGACATATTATAGAAGTTTATCAGCGCCAACAAGAAAAACAGCATTAGAAAAGTTACATAAACGTCAAAAACAAATAAACCCTGAACCAGATAAGCGATTAATAAAGAAGCGAAAAAAGCCGCTGTGTAGAAATTTTCTCTGAGGAGTTTTTTTAAAGAAAAAAGCGCAACGCCAAATAAAGCCAGGTAGCTTGCCAAGCCCAGCCAGCCGAGCGTTACGCCATAGTCAAAAATAAAATTGTGCGCTCGGTCATACCAGGATTCATAAGGAGCCAGCCGCGGGTCAAAATTTTTATTAATGGCCGTCCCAAAATTTTCCGGGCCCCAGCCAAGAATCGGAAACTGCTGCCAGCTTGTCCAGGCGCTCTGCCAAAGGATCAAACGATTTTGCGCCGTCGTCTCTTTCAAGGAGATGCTGGTTAGCCGCTGCAGAAAAAAATTGCCCTGAATAAAATTGTTCTGCCTGAAAATAAAGGCCGCGCCCGCTAAAAGCAAAACAGAAAAAAGCAAAATAAAAGAGTATTTTTTGAAGCTTTTGTTGATATGGAAAATGCCGAAAGCCAAAAGCAAAAATATCGTCCCGGCGAGCAACCCCAGCAAAGCCCCGCGCGTGCCCGTCAGTAAAAGCGCCAGACAGTTAACAATTAACAGTAAACAATAAACAAAAAACAGTATTCTGTCATTGTGAGGAGTTCCGCCTTGACGGGACGACGAATCAATCTCGCGGTAATTAGAACGGGAGGAGTGCTTGGGCGCATCTTTGAGCGCAGTTGCGCTCAAAGATGCGCCTCGCAATGACGATAACGCCAAATAGCCGGCGAAGAAAATATTAAAAATCAGATAGCCGGCCAAAAATGCCGCATTGCCAAGGGTGCCGTAGACGCGCTCCGCCTGCGGCAATAGCGACCCCAGGCTAACGAATTTCTGCGCAATAGCCAGCAGAGCGACAGCAGAGCTGACGGCAACCGATATTTTAAGCAGATTCCGCCACTCTCT
>JAHIST010000090.1 GCA_018818145.1 Patescibacteria group bacterium | reverse complement strand
TATCCCAGCCGGTCTCCATAACCGAGGTCGGATAAAATCGCTCAAAATCCCCTTTTCTAGTTGTCTGCAACGTGGCGAATGGCCACTGGCCCGAAGAAAACCAAGTGTCAAAAACATCTGTGTCCTGTTTAATATTTTTTGAATGGCACTTGGGACACTCCTCTGGCGCCTGCTCGGACGCTACAATAACTTCTTGACAAACATCGCAAAACCAGGCCGGGATACGAATTCCCCAGACAATCTGCCGCGAAATATTCCAGTCGCGAATATTTTTCATCCAGTGCATAAAAATCTTTTCAAAACTTTCAGAAACGAACTTAACTTTGCCTTTTTTGACCGCCTCAATTGCTTCTTTGGCCAAAATTTTTCCGCTCCGCTCACCTTTTTTGTTAACCGCGATAAACCATTGAGGCAAAATCCGCGGTTCAACAATCGTGCCACATTTATAACAATGACCGACTGTGTGCGTGTAATTTTCGTCAATTTTTTCAATGAGGCCTTTGGCTTTCATGTCCTCGGCTATTTTTGCGCGGGCTTCCATAACTTTCATCCCTTTATAAGGGCCGGCTTTTTCATTCAGGCGGCCGTACTGGTCAATCACCTCTCGAATTTCCAAATTATGGCGCTTGCCAACTTCAAAATCGTCGGGGTCGTGCGCCGGCGTAATTTTAACCACGCCAGTGCCAAATTCAGGATCAACGTGTTCATCGGCTATCACCTTGATTTTCGCCTTGCCCAAAACCGTTTCAATTTCTATTTCTTGGCCAACGTATTTTTTATACCGCTCGTCCTTTGGATTAACCGCCACGGCCGTATCGCCAAACTTTGTTTCTAGCCGCACGGTCGCCAAAACAAGCGGCCCGTATTTCATATAGTAAAGCGGGTCTTTTCTTTCTTCATATTTAACCTCCAAATCAGAAAGAGATGTCTGATGTTTGCTGCACCAGTTAACCGGTCTGACATCGCGATAAGCCAGGCCGTCGTCATGCAATTTTTTAAAAGTTTGATAAACAATTTTGATGATATCGGGGTCCAGCGTGAATTTTTCTCTTGACCAGTCGCAGGAAGCGCCCAGCTTTCTTAACTGATCTTCCATTGTTTTTTTATTTGCCAAAGTGAATTCCAGCGTTTCTTTATATAGCTGCTCGTGCGGTATTTCAAAACGATTGCGGCCTTCTTTTTCAAGTTTTTTTTCAAAAACGACCTGCGTTTCAAAACCGGCATGGTCCGCTCCGGGCAACCACAGGGTATCTTCACCTTTCAGGCGATGGAAACGAATCATAATATCTTCCAAGGCCACAAAAACCGCGTGCCCCAAATGCATTGAACCATTGGCATTAGGCGGAGGCATAATTATACAAAACGGCTTTTTTTCTTTTGCTGCCGACAAATTATCGGGCGCAAAAAACCCGCCCTCTTCCCAGAGCTTGTAAATTTTCCCCTCTACTTCTTTTGGATTGTATTGTTTGTCCATCCGGGTGGTTTTTAGCAAACGCGCAATCTGGCCGCGTAGCCGAAAGAAAAGAAATAATTACGCCAGAGAGCGTCGGACGAAGAAAAAGAATTGGTAGAACAAAAATAGTCGGCCAAAGCTTCGCGCAGGCGCAAAAGCTCCCGTAGTCTTTTCTTATTATTCGCGTCATCAATCGTCAAATCCAGAAGCTCCAGCGCCCGCTCAAAAGCCAACTGGCTGTATTCCTGATTTTCCTGCTTGCGCCAATTAATCGCGCGCTCAACCTCGCTGCCCACATTAGCCATTTGCTCAAAAAATGATAGTTTTTGCCATTGCCCGCCCGCCAGTTTTTTATGCTGAAATTCGCTCATAAAATATTAATCCGTGACTAATTTTTTTACAATTTCTAAAATTTTACTTTTGATTTTGGGATCGTCAACGCCCCGGCTGCGATTTCCCAACGCAGGCTTGATATTAATCATAGAATCAAATTCAACGAATTTTTCTTTACCAAAGAAATCCGGATAAAGATTAATTCCCCAAACATCCGGCCTTTTGGAACCACCCTCAACCAGCAAAAGCTCCTCGTCGGAATGGAGTTCGCCGTCAACCGCCATTATTCCTTTTTCAACGTCAACCGCCGCCTTAATGAGGTTGCCGAACATTTTTTCGGCCATTTCTTTTAAGTCGGAAATGGTGATCTGATTTTGCGGAGTAACAATTATCATATACCCTGCTTTTTCTTTATCTTACCCGTAAAAACAAAAAAAATCCAGTCCTAAAGGAAGAAATCTTTACAATGGCTACCTTTTGCCATAGTATTAATTAGTATGGAAGAAGCTATAAAACCGCCCAAACTAAAAGAGGGTGATACGGTGGGAATTATTGCACCCGCCTCTTCTGCTTCTTTGATTAGAAAAGAGAACTTAGAAATGGCGGCGAAGACACTCAAAGCTTTTAAAATTAAAACTAAATATGGTAGAAATATTTTCAAAAAATATTCAATTTCTTCGCTGGGTATTAAAGAAAAACTACAAGACATTCACGACATGTTTTTAAATCGCGAGATAAAAGCCATCATGGCTGTTATTGGCGGCTATACTTCAAATCAATTAATTCCGTATTTAGATTACAAATTAATAGAAGGAAATCCAAAAATATTAATTGGCTATAGTGATATCACTGCACTACAAAACGCTATCTTCGCCAAAACTGGAATGATTACTTTTTCCGGGCCGTGCTTCGCTACTCTTGCCCAAACGCAGGAACCTTTTAGTTTTGAAAAAAAATACTTCAAAAAGATTTTAATTGATGGGGAATCAGACATAGAGGTCAAGGAATCGAAATTTTGGTCAGATGATGAATGGTGGAAAATGCCAAACAAAAAAAGAGAGCTGAAAAAAAATACTGGCTGGAAAATCATAAAAAAAGGTGGAGCCACCGGCACTATCGTTGGCGGTAATTTATCCACTATATTACTGCTATTAGGAACCCCCTACTGCCCAAATTTTGAAAACAAAATTCTTTTTATAGAGGAAGGCCCGGAAATGAATTTAGGAATGGTAGAAAGAATGTTATTCCAATTAAAACAAGCTGAAATATTTTCTCAAATAAAAGGACTGATAATCGGCAGATTTGATTCTAAAACAAATCTTACAGGAAAAGACGAAAAAGAATTAATTGAAGGAGCTATGAAAGATTATAAAATTCCTGTTATTTTTAATGTTGATTTTGGCCATACTAGCCCCATGATAACTTTTCCTATCGGTGGAAATTGTGAAATTGATACAGACAAAAAGCTGATAAAATTTGTTGGAACCCAAGTTGCATAAATTTCAGAAAGAACGTTAAAAATAGAATACTGGAGGTGAATTATGAAAATCAGCAGGCTTCACATAGACATAACCGGTGATTGTAATTTATCGTGCATCTATTGTTATCTTTCCCAAAGAGGACCATTTGGAAAGAAACTAACTACCGAAGAAATAATTTCGATTATAGGAGGAGCTGCAGATTATGGAATCTCTCGTTTTTCAATATCGGGTGGCGAGCCGCTTCATAATCCAGATTTCTTCACTATTCTGGAAGAAACCAAAAAGAAAGGTAAAATTACTTTATTCACCAATTTGTATACCGCCGACAAAAAAACTCTGGAGAAAATTATTTCACATGGAGAAATCCAGGAAATAATTACTTCGCTGGATGGTTTTAGCGGCCACGACATAGCCAGACCGCCAAGTAAAGCCAATAAGATTATCGAAAAACTCACCCTTTTAAGAGAAATGATGCCTATCCTAAAATTAACCGTAAATACCGTTATTCACAAATTCAATTTAGATGAGCTGATAGATCTCTTTAAACTCCTTAATCGTATTGGAGTAAGTCTCTGGAGATTAGATCTCCCGCTCCGCTCATCCAGAAAAGATATTTTTTGCAGCCTTGAACAAGCAGTATTAAAATCTGCTGAAATTGTTAAGTTGCGATACGCGAAAATAGAATACCAAAAATCAGAAATCTCTATTTTTAAAGTGTACAAAAGCCAGTTAGAAAAAATAGGGATTAATGACGTAGCAAGCCTCACAGAGGTCAACGCCCATCCTTGCCAATATTTTCTTGGCACCATATCAATTAAAGAAAATGGGAGAATATCGCTCTGCCCTTCTTTTAATCTAACTATGGGGAGTATTGGTTTAAATAGCAATTTTGCTGAAACTGCACAAAAAATATCAGAGCATCAATTCTTCTCAATGAATCTTGCTTCCATAGCGCCGTGTAAAAACTGCCGATATTTTCAACTCTGCGGAACGGGCTGCCGATCAGATGCTCTGGATTGGACAAAAAATTATGAAAATGCTGACCCTATCTCTTGCTCGATTATGCCGCTTACAGAAAAGTATGTATTGCCAATTTTATCAAAAAATTTAAGGGTTCTTTACCAACAATTAATCGATGAAAAAGGAAGTTCGCCAAAATATAACTTCCAATCTCAATCTGAAATCTGCTAAAAGGAAGAGGAGGTGATGAACAATGTTAAAAGGACACTTGTGCGAACCATAGCCCTCCGCCAAGGCCCAGCTTTTAAAGCCAGGGCCTTATTTTTTCGTTGCCTTCCGTAAAAACAAAAAAAATCCAGCGCGAAGCCGGACTTTCTTCTATTAACAAAATTCTTTTTAATCAATTGTTACCCCTAGTTTTTCTTGTAAAATCTTTTCAATTTTATTAACCCTTGCCTTGACTATCTTAAATTCATCGTCAAAATCAGTTAGTCGCTTTAAAAATTTATCTAAAGTATTTTTCAGCTCATTCATGCTATCATCCAATCTATCCATGCCTTTTTCTAATTTTTGAATTTTATTATCCACCGCGCTCAAAATAACATTAGTCTGTTGACCTAACAGCTTTTCTACCTCTTTAAGGATTGGATTTTTTTGCCGCCTCTTAACCATACCCATATTTTATTCTTTTTAAATTCCGTGTCAAATTTTCTATTTACTATTGGCTATATCCTATCCACTATCCTTTGTATTCCGGCATCTTCACAAAAAACGTGCTGCCCCTGCCTTCTCCTTCCGACTCCGCCCAAACCTCGCCCTTGTGGGCCTCAATCAAAAGCTTGGCCACATAAAGTCCCACGCCCGAGCCTTCGGTGTGATAGCGCGGGGCGTTGGCGCCGCGGACGAATTTTTTGAATAAATTGGCGAGTTCCTCGGGCGTCATGCCAAGACCGGTATCTTTGACGGAAAATTCCACGTGCCCGTCGGTTTTTCCAAGAGATATTTCCACTCCGCCCTTTTCGGTATATTTAATCGCGTTATCAATCAAATTCATCACCACCTGACGCAATTTTTCTTCATCAGCCAAAACAAAAAGCTGCTGGCTGGGATTGGCAAATTCCAGTTTCAGCTTCTTTTTGGCCGCCTGCAAAGCCAGCTCCTCCGCCACGCTGGCCACCATGGCTCCAAAATCAACTTTGGCAAAATGAAATTCCATTTTACCGCCTTCCATGTGCGACAAATCAAGCAAATCATCAACCAGCCTGCTTAACCGCTCGTTGCTCTCGTAAGTTTTTTCCAGCTTGTCTTTGACATCCGCGTTCACCGCGCCGTAGCTGCCTTCCACAACCATTGAAAGAAAACCCTTAATGGCCGAGAGCGGCGTACGCAGCTGGTGCGAAGCAATGGAGATAAAATCGGACTTTGCCTGGTCAAGTTTTCGCAGCTCAATATTGGCTTTTTTTAATTCCGCGGTCTGGCGGTCAACTTCCTGCTGCAGAGTTTGCGAAAATTTCCTGGTTTCCTCGTAAAGCTGGGCGTTTTTGATGGCGATGGCCGCTTGCGAGCCAATCACCTCCAACGTGCTCAAATCTTCGTCGTTGTACATATCGCCGGTCTCTTTTGGCCCCAAAACCAGCAGGCCCAAAGTTTCATCTTTGATATTCAGCGGCGTCAAAACCGCCACTTTAAATTTCATCAGCAAGTCCAACGTATCTCTACAGCGAAGGCCAAAAACCGCTTTCAGCTCCTCCACCACCAAGGATTTGGACTGGTTGACGAATTTTTCCTGCAGCTCGCGGTTGCCCGGAAATCTGGTTTCCTGACCAATATCAAAGCCCTGATTAAACAAAACTTGATATTCATTGCTTTTTGGCGCATAGCCCAGAACGCCAAATGATTTACTGTGAAAAGCGTTGGTAACAGTTTGGCCGATGACATTATAAACTTCATTGATATCCAGCGTGGAGCGCAGCTTGTCGGAAATGCCCGCAATCACCTCGCGGCTGTCATAAAGCGAAGAAAAAAAGTATTTATTGGCCAGACGGTAGAAATATCCCCGAATGGGCGGAAAGACCGAAACGCCTAAAATCAGAACGGACAAGCTAACGACAATCAGCAAATCGGGGTAATAACTTTCGGCCAGATACAAAATTCCGACTGCGGGCAAAAAAACCGTCAGCACCGAAGCCAGATAGACCGTGGAGCGACGCAGGACAACTTTGATGTCCATCAAACGATGACGAACGATGGCATAGGCAAGAATAATCGAAAAAACTAAACCCGAACCAAAGGAAAAAGGATAAATGCCAATGCTATAGGCTGGCGCATAAGCAGTAGAACCAATAGTAATTAAAATGAAAAAGGCCAAAAAAACATATTTGGCTTGCGTCTTCTCTGCCCCACTGAGGCTCTTATTTGTATAAAAACGGTAAAAATTTTTCAGAGTTAAAAAGAGGAAAAAGAAAAATACTGCTAAAAAAATATGATGGAATAATCTCGCTTGGGTATGAACTCCCCAGCTGTATCTAAATAATCCGCTAACAAAATAATCAGTCCGGCTTAAAAATAGAAACACTACCGAAAGAATATAGCTTACAATTAAAAGGTTTTTCTGGCTTTTAATTTTCGAAAAAACCAAACTAAAATGGTACATCAAAGCTGGTACGAAAACTACACCAGCGTAAATGAATCTATCCCAAAAAATCGCTGCGGCATCAGTCTCGGCGGTCAACATCTCAAAAGTTCCGAAAAGCCAAACGCTTACTACCAAACTCATTAAACCGAATATTCTATTTATTTTAGATTTTCTATCTTTAAAGAAAACAAAAAATCCGAGGCCAAAAACGAAAATGGCGCTAACTAGAGAAAGAATTGCGGTAAAAGAAATCTCCATAAAAAATTTAATCTCTGATTCTCTCAACTATCCTTATTTTATGATTTTTCCGACGAAGTGTCAAAGCTGGCTTCTGAAAAATAAATTCCCCCGAGATTCTTTTAGATTCTTGGGGGAATTTTTTGTTTATAGACTCTTTAGTAAACGTTCTGCCCTACCGCTTAGAGTTGAAATATAATCTTCAAGGCCGTAGATTCTTTTCAAGCTCCCGCCTTCAAGCAGAAACAAATCAGTCAATTTGGCTTTTTCCAAAAATGAGCGATCATGGGAAACCAGAATTATTGTCCCCTCATAATCGCCTATCATTTCCTCCAACGCTCCAAGTGCTTCCAAATCGAGATGGTTTGTTGGTTCATCCAGGACAAGCGTATTTACGGAGCGAATTGAAAACAAAGCTAAAAGCAATCTGACTTTCTGGCCCGGACTCAAATCCTTTATTTTCTTTTTGACCTCCTCCGCGGCAAATTGAAACCTGTTCAAAAGATGATATATCTGCCGCTGGTCCGCTTCTCCTTCTTTGCTTAAAAACTCAAATACCGAAATCTCCGGAGGCAAATCATCATGTTCCTGTGTTAAATTTCCTACTTTCAAAGAAATTCCTGCGTTTACTTCGCCACTCAAGATTTCGAGCTTCCCTGTAATTACTTTAAGCAAGGTTGTTTTTCCCGAACCATTAATTCCCAAAATTCCTATCCGTGTGCCATAAGGTATTTCAAAGTCAACCGGCCCGATTTGAAATCCGTTGTAGCCGGCAGAAACTTTTTTCAGCCTAATGCTATGCTTTGCATCGCTTTTGGCCGGCTCCAAAGGAATCCTTAAGGGCGCTCTTTCCTTGGGCGCTTCCAAATCCATCCTTTCCATCTGCTTCTCTAAATTTTTTGCTCTTCCGGCCAATTTTGCGGATCGGTCGCGCCGAGCTCCCCGAATATATTTATCCTTGTCTGGCATTTCTTGTTTGGCCCCTTTTTGGGCCCATATTTTTTGATCGCGGATAGTTCCTTTGATCCGTTTTTTTTCTTCTTCCTGAATCAAATAAAGCTCTTTTTCGCGCTGGAATTTCTTCTCTTTAAACACGAGGTAATCAGAATATGACCCTCTGCGAGCTTGAAGCTCGTGCGTATCCCAATCCAGCTCCAGGACTTTTGAAACAATTTTGTCCAAAAATGTCCTGTCATGAGAAATAATCAAAGAAGCTGCTTTTGCTCCTTTAATAAATTTCTCAAGCCAAATGATAGAGGGCAAGTCCATGTTGTTCGTCGGCTCGTCTAACAAAAGCAGATCTGCTCCTTTCAATAAAATCCCCGCAATGGCAATTTTTCTTTTTTGACCGCCGCTGAAAGACTCAAGTTCGCGCCCAAAGTCGTTTTCGCCGAGACCAAATCCCTTCAAAATCGTTTTGGCCAGATGATCAAATTGGTAGCCGCCCAAATGCAAAAAGTTTTGCTGGGCTTCCTCGTATTCTTTCAATTTCTCATTCTCATCCAGATAAGGCTGAAGAGAATCAATCTTATTCTCCAGCTCCTGAACGCCGCTAATTCGCTTAAGATAGTTTTTGACAATTTCCCCCTCAAGCGCGGTGGTCTCTTGTGCCAAATAGCCAATGTTCGCCTCGTGGGAAAAATCCACCCTTCCGGAATCAGGCTCTGTCAACCCGGCAATAATTTTCAACAGAGTGGATTTACCCACCCCGTTTATCCCAACTAACGCAACTTTTTGCCCTTCAGCGAGCGAAAAAGAAACGTCAGAAAGGATAATCTGCGATCCGAAACTTTTGCTGATTTGTTTAACATTTAACATATTTTCCTCCTTTCCTGACGTTTTTAAAGTACTTCTATTATAAAATAAATTTTCTACACTCCAATCCCGCCGGCTTTTATTTTATATTCTAAAAAGGCTTTAAGCCCATAAGGATCTTCTTTTTGGACAGCCCCGTTAAAAATATAAGAGCAAGCCTGACATTCATTCGTGTTTCCTTTTCTGAAACGATTAAAAATTTTATTATTTTGCCACTGTTCTAAAAAATCTTCTCCAAATTTAGGAAGCTTTTCTTTTCCATAATAACCGATTTCTCCCAAAAAGGCGCAGGGAATCATTTTGCCGTTGACATCTATAGTCAAACCGCTTAAGGTGGCTCGGCAGGTTTTTCTTCTTTTATTTTTTGTCAGATTAGCCGCGATTGCCGCATTTGTTAATCCTAAATTGGCTCCCGTTTTTTTACGCTGTCTAAAAATATCGTCGATAAACAAAAAATATTTTTGAGGGTCAATAATTAAAGATTCTTGGCTAGACTTGAAAGGCTTAAATAAATTAAAATTTACAGGTACTTTTAATTTGTCCGAATATTCCACTATCTCTTGGTAATTTGAAATATTAACATTATTAATTGTGGACGAAATTTCTACATAAAAGCCCGCTCTTTTTAAATTTTTAATCGCCTTATCTACTTTTACAAACACACCTTGGCCTCTAATTTTATCGTTGTTTTCCTCGACGCCTTCGAGGCTTATCAAAAAAACTAAATTATTTTTAAATTTTTCTAATTTCTCTATTATATTACCGGTTAAAAAGGTGCCGTTGGTTATTACAGTGGTAGCAAAATTGTATTTTAGACAACATTGTCGAATAATTTCCAGGGCATTTGGATGTAAAAAGAATTCGCCGCCGACCAAATTAATTTCGAAAACATTTTTTTCGGCAAGAATTCGCAAAATATTCTCTAACTGGCGCATCGGCATCTCCTTGTCGTAAGAAGACTGGCAACAATGTTTACATCTTAAATTACATTTCGTTACTACTTGAAGTTCAGCAGCTATTGGCACGTCTAATTGCTCGTTGTTAATGATTGGATAACCCCCTTCATAAAGACAATTAATTTCTCCTTTGATCTGTTCTAAAAATTTTAAAATAACCGATTCTTCTTTAAGACCGCTGTCTTTCGCAATCTTTTTAACGGAGGATTTTTTGTTAAAAAAAGCATCAACGATTTTAGCGCCTGCTTCATTAAGCGGCATTAGCCTGCGTAGTTCAACAAAATAAGCGAAGTATTTATCCGTTGCTTCTTCCCTGATTTTTACTAATAGTTTTTCCTTTTTTCTCGACATGACTAAAATAGCACCCCCCCTCTCGCTAAAAATAAACCGGTGATTTATCTGTGGCTTACTTAATTTTTCCCAATAAACCTCTAACAGAATTTTTCTTAACAATGCCACTAGGTAAATCACGCTGAATACAGGGAGACCCCCCGCAACTCCTAAAACAACAGCCAGACTCTTGGTAATCCTTGGCTGATGTCTTCTTCAAAATCTTCGGAGTCTTTTTCATTTTTTTGGTTTAAAAGACGAAATTTAAGGGAAATTTCGTCTTTTTTACCTATGTTTAATTATTAATATCTCCGACCTCTATTCTATTACTTAAAACAAAAAAAGTCCAGTAATTCCTCTATAATCAGATTTCAAATAAAAACGTTCCAGAGCTTTTTGCTCCGAGGCGCGCGTTAGCATGTTAGGCTAAAAAAATTATAGCATTTATCAAAAATAGAAAAGGGATGCTTGGTAAATGCCAAGCATCCCTAATTTTGGCTATAATTTAAAGAAAGAGGCCAGGAAATTTTTTCCCAGCCTCGCAGTAAAGCATTTCATGCAAACTCATGTTTATGCCTTATATTAAACTCAATCACCCTCACATTGGGCAACGGGCGATTGAAGGAAGTAAAGTCGGCATGGGTAAAGCCGTGTTTTTGGCCCCACCGCCGAACGGTTTCAACAAAATTGAGGTCAATGGCTCCAATATGATGCGAACGGTCATCTTCAAGACACTGCATCAGTGTCTCGGCCATACAACCAAACGTGTGGTGCGGAGGTAAGCTCATCCACCAGAAATTAATATCTTCCGGCACCCGCGCATAAGAACCGTCAACCACGAGAACGTCTGGCCGTTCCTCAACAACTGCCCGAGAAACATTCCTGGGCTGAGAAACCTCATAAACAATTGCGCCCTCTTTTAAGTATTCCGCCTTAATCAATGCCTCGGGCCAACTCGTTGCCGTAACCACGATGTCGGCTTCTTTCACATCCGAAATTTTAGTGGTCACAATAGCTCGACCGTCAAGATTATTTACTCTCCTTTTGATAACTTGAAGTTTAGCCTCGTTTCTGCCCACAAGAATCAGCCTACCGACAAATCGAGCCAATGCTCTGCTTAGAGCATCACCGATAATTCCCGTTGCCCCAACAATGGCAACCGTTGCCTCTCGCAAGGGCAGGTTGATCTTACTCGCCAGAGTTTCTACACCTTCCAGCGCAAGGGCGACCGCATAAGTATCCCCGTGTGTTATCGCGGCTTTAACCTCGGACCTGGAAGATAGCCACTGACCGGCGTTGGTTACGGAAGCAGTGAGGGCTCCTAATCCTATTACGTCGCAATGAAGTTTATCTTGGACGTAGAGAATAGTTTCCAAAATTCTTCTCCGCACCCAGCCATTGTGATTGCTATTCATCATCTGCGCGCCAGTCATCCAGATGACAATGATGTAACCCTCAACTTCGTCATTTACTCGGAACTTAGACCTTACCATAAAACCCAACCGGCCCCTTAATTTCCAAAGAAGCCAAAGAATGGGACGCCGTAAAACTTTCGTAATTAGAAAGTTCGGCACAGGCAGGGTATGCGCGATATCATTAATGTCACGCAAGTGAACGATAAAAGCAAATCTTCTTTTCGTCATTTTACACCTCCTCTATCCTTTCTGATTTTTTTAATTTAGTCTTTTTTTAAAAAAACAATCCTTTAATCCAGCCTTCGGGACCATTAGGCCTTCGGCTGACAAACTCAACAAAAAAGACTTTGGAAATCTTTTTTATTCAACTTGCCAGCTTGATAATTCTTATTTTATCCAGAGCCAGACCAACCAAACCACTATGATTAAACCAATCAGCACCCCGGCGATTATCAAGCCGATACGGCTGTCTTCGCTAAGTTTCATGGGTTTTTTAGATTCTATGATTCCTGATAACATTGTACACCAGCCCCCCAAACTTTGTCAAGCCTTTACCGACAAAACTTATCCACAGCCCTTTGAATTGAATGAAAAACGACCCAAATAAGGCACGAAGAGACAATTTTCTTTGTAAACAAAAAGGTGGCAAAAAGAAGAATGAATTATCTTTTTTAAATACTTGTTAGCTTATTAATAAAAAAGCCCGCCAAAGGTAATTCGGCGGGTCTTCCTTAAAGAACTTTTAAAATATTAAAAGGTAGCCACGAGATTATTTGCCAATGGTTTTATAATTGGCAAAAGCATCTCCCTTAAACCATCTGCGCCCATATTTTTTGTGCCTACCCCACCAGCGCTGAAAACATAATCCTGTTCTTGGAGCCAAATTACTTTTCCATGTTTGGCTGAATCAACTCCAAGAATCATGGTCATTGGCACATCTACTCGGCCGGTGAAACCGTATTTGAGGAAGGCGGAACCCATGTTTATTTTTCTTGCTTTTTGGTAAATGTATATAACCGCATCGCACCCTAAGGCCTTGGCGACTTTGACGACGGCATCTTCTGCTTCTTTTTGAGTCATTGCCGGAGTAAATTCAATCTCTAACTCCTGCTGCTTTTTCTTAAAAGAGGTCGGAGTAATTATCTCGCTGAATCGCTTGCTTTGTTCTAAATCAGCAAGAAAAATGTTGAGTGCTACCAAATACATCCTTTTATCCTCTGGATCTTTTATTTGGTCATACAAGGAGTAAATCGCCACCTTTTTAATCGTCGCTGCCTCATTCTTATCAACTTTCAGCGGCTCAACGATATTTAGTTTTTCCGATGGCTTGCAAGTGGCGTCTCTCAGACCGCCTGAAATTTCCCCTCCTGCCTGGATAAGTGGTAATACCGCACACCCTGCCATAAAACAAACAAACATCAACAAAACAATTATTCTTGTCATTCCCCCTACCCTTTCCATTTTTTTCTCCTTCCCCTTTTGGCGTTAAAGAACTTCTAATTTGAACTATACCGCTCTTTTAATTTTTTGTCCATAGTTTGTTTCCTTTTTATATCGCCCTCTGCATTTCCCGTTCACATATCCCCGCTTGTCTCAAAAAGAAAAGCCATCAGAGAAAATAGCTTTTACTTTTCACGAACTGCTATTTATTTTCCGCGAATGGCCTTAAGGGAAATCTTAAAATTGCCTCCTGCCAAATGCTCTTTTTAATATGGAGGTTAAAAACCGTCACCCAAAAATTCAAAACTTTTTCAAACCAAACACCACGCCGGGGATTTTCAATAATTTCCTTTATCTCCTCCTCGGAATATATTTCAAAAAGCAACTTCAAATCATGCGGATTGCCATGATTCAAAATCTGCGTAATAATTTCTATCTTATCTTTCTGCGCATCCAATTTGCCCAAATCATAAGACCAAAGCGCCCTTTGAAAACTTTCTGGTAATTTTTCTATTTTTTTCATAAGAATTTTTTAAAATTACTTGCCTCTTTTATAATGTATTCTTTTATTTCTTTCCAGTCCGCTTCTTGCAACATCGTAAACCGATTTTTATCCGAATCCTCATCTGCATCTTGAAAATAGACTAACCCCTGAAGACCGACATAAATGTTAAACTCCGGATACTTTTCTTTCGTAAATTCCATAATCTGCTCCAAGCCGAATTCTTTTATCAAAAAATAAATATCAATAAAATCTCTGCGCTTACCCCTTTGCGAAATAGCTAAAATTTTCATGGCGGCAATATCTTCTTTTGAGGCCACAAAAACTCCTTCAACTTCTAATGTCGGCTTTATTAAACCATAAGGATACCGGAAAAAACTCATTTTGACTCCGCCTATGTCTAATTCCAAAGAGTCTTCGGCGATATAAGTTTCTTGAATTTTTTCAAATTCTATATCAAATCTTTCGCGAAGTTTGCGCGTATCAAATTTTTTATCAGTATAAAAATCGAAATCTAACGAAGTTCTATGGCTGATTTGCAGAGCCAAAGCGGTTCCGCCGGCCATATAAAAGTTTTGGTCTTTCAAAAAGCCGAGTTTTGACAAAGATTTTCTTCTTTTGGGATCTAAAATTTCTAAATGCATCTTTTTAAAAAATTTATTTGTTCAAATGGAAAACTTCACGTCAGCCATAACAAGCCCACTTCCATTATACCAAAAAATAGCTGAAAAATCCAGCCGAGTATCTCGTTATTTCCTCCTTTCTCTCGCGCTCTACATTTCCCAAAAATTGCGGTTATATTTTAAACATTAGGAATGTCACGCTATGTTTTGCTACTTATCATTGACACATATTATCTTTTGTGTTAGGCTGATATATTAGGGTTTTTGGTTAGTTTTTTAACATTTATACGGAAATATAGCTGAAAGGGGTGAGAAAATTGAAAATTTTGGTAACGGGAATAGGCATCACCGGCAAGAGCACGTTTCGTCGGAAGTTAGTCAAGGAATTGCGCAACATGGGTTTCCGCGTAGAGCATTTTGACGCGGACAGGTTCATAGAATTGCGGCATCCGGCCGATGCGGATTGCATAATGCAATTACCAAAGGCCTTTGTGAATAGCGTTATTTATATTATTGAAGATATTTACGGGCCTATCCGCGAGAAGGCCCATCTGCCGATAGAAGAATATGATCTAATATTCTACCTTAGGCCCGCGCTTTTGCCCCATCTTATTTTCTGGCTGCCGAGAATGATCAAATGGTATCAATTTGGTTTATATTCTTGGGAGCCAGAGCCGATTGGTTGGAAGGGCACCGGTAAGCCCAAAGACTGGCGTAATCTTTGGCCAATCATAAAAGCATTCTTGCGAGATATGGCCAATCGAAAAAAATGGATTCGGGCAGACCTGACAACAATCAGCTCCTTAAACCACAAAATCGTCGAATCCCGCCGGGCTAAAAACGGTCCGCGATTCAAAATTTTACTCTAACCGCCGCTCAATCTGTTTTTAAATTAAAAAGATTGGGCGGCTTTTTCTTTTGACACTAAGTCTATTTGCCTAAAAACGCTATTCAGCGCAAATTTTTGGTCTTCGCTGTCTTGCGTCACTTCAACGAATCGCTGACAAAAGGCCAACGCCCTTTCCAATATGCCGAATTTTATCGCATCAGATAAATAATGTTTTTCCAAATCAGTCAGCTTGCGTCTTCTCTGATATCCTTCAGCTAGCGCTGTAAAATTCTCTTTGCTCCATTTTTGCCAACCATCAACAAAACACCAGCCGCGAATGGCTTCGCCCAGGTCCAGTATCAACTGTCCGAAATAACTCCGATCAAAATCCACAACAGCGGCAATTTTACTCCCCTGCCAAAGCACGTGCCGCCGGCCCAAATCTTCGTGAATCATGCCGCAAGGCAAACTGGCTGGAAAATTCAAAGTAAAAATTTCTTTTTCGTATCGCTCTACAAAATCTTTTTTATTTTTAAAATTGCTTTTTAAAATTTTATTTTTCTTTTGTTTAAAATATTTCTGCGTCTCGGCTAAATCAAAACTATGTTGACGCCGTTTCTTGGTTTTATAATTTTCAACCAAAGAATGAAACCAACCTAAAGTTTCGCCAAACTTTTCTATTTCCAAAAGAGATGGGTTCAATTTTGCTTTTGCCTTTGTAAATTCTCTTAAATAGCCATAGTGATTCTTCCAAGAAATAACCTCTTGGTTGTCTTTTGATTTAATGGGAACGATAACGGGAAAATTATTCTTTTTTAGATAATGCAGCAGCTCAATTTCGGCACTAATTTCTCCCTGGCTGCGCCAGCGCGGGCCCAAAGGGCAAAGACGCAAAAAATAAGTTTTATTAGCTGTTTTAACAAGGTAGGAAATATTACCGCTCGTCGCCAATGATTCCGTTTTCAAAATTTTTCCCAACTCAAAATGAGCAAAAATTTTGCGCAAAGCGACTCCGGGAATTTTCTGATAAGTCAGCATTTTTTGTTTGGCTGCGTGGATTTAAACTCTGGCTAAATCTTCTTAGAAGACTCGCACTACTTTTGCGCCACAACTAAATGACAGCTTTATTTCATCATATTCATAGTAAAAAATCAAATAAAAAATGCCTCTTGTAATCTTTAGTAAACTTTTTAAAGTTGATAAATTTTGTAAAATAAAATTTGACAAAGTTTTACTTTAGCGCTAAAATACTGTCATGAGCGACATTATCAATTTGGAATTGAGAAAATTGGGGTTAAAGCCAAAAGAGGTCAGCGTCTATCTGGCCGCTTTGGAATTGGGCTTTAGCCCGGTGCAAAAAATCGCGCAATCTGCTGAAATTTCCCGGCCCACGGCTTATGAGGTTATCCGCGGCCTAATCAAAAAAGGCCTGATGCGGGAAATTAAAAAAAAAGGGGTTATCAAGGGCGAAAAAACATTTTTTACGGCCGAATCGCCCGACGCCCTGCTGGGGCTCCTGCGGGTGCAAAAAAAAGAAATTGAGGAAAAAGAACGTGAATTTATCCGCATGATTTCCGCCCTGCAGTCGCGATATTATCTGGCCGGCCAAAACGAAATCCGGGCTTATGAGGGCAAAGAAGGATTAAAACTGCTGCTGGACGATTTTTCGCAAAGCCAGACCGGAGAAATTTTCTTTTTAAGCGGCTCTTCTGAAACGTTAAAACCCTGGCGGGAAAAACTGCCCGAAATAAAAAAACGGCTGGGTGAAATTAAAGTTTCTGAAATCAGACCTAAAAAATCTTTTCGCGGAACGCTCATAATTTATGATAAACTGATTTACCTCCCCTCTTCCGAAAAACTCTCCGCGCTGCTAATTATCAATAAAGAAATGGTGGAGTTAATTAAAACATTGGCGCTGTAATCAAAACGTAAAATAAAAAAACGCTCATCCAGGCGTTTTTTTATTTCAGATATTTTAGTAAACCAACCCCATCGCCTCTTTGACTTCTTTCAAAGTCTGGCTGGCCTTCTCATTAGCCTTAGCAGTTCCTTTTTTAATAATCTTCATTATCTGCGCCGGGTCTTTGGCAAATTCTTTCCGTTTCTCTCTGATAGGCGCCAGTAAATCTTCCAATACTTCAAAAAGGTATTCTTTGGCTTTAATGTCGCCCAAGCCGCCGCGCTGATAATTTTCCTTAAGTTCCGCTACTTTCTTTTTCTCTAAATCAAAAGCATCAAGATATTCAAAAACGACATTGCCTTCAATTTTGCCCGGGTCCTTGACGTGCACGTGACCGGGATCAGTGTACATACGCAAAACCTTCTCTTTCACAACATCGGGAGTGTCGGAAAGATAAATGCAGTTTTCCAGCGACTTGCTCATCTTTGCCTTTCCGTCTAGACCGGAAAGCCGCGGCACGTCCGAAACCAAAGCCGCTGTTTCAATCAAAACATTAGTTTTATAAATTCGGTTAAAAGCGCGTACCACTTCATTGGTTTGTTCAATCATTGGTACCTGGTCCGCCCCCACCGGCACCAAATTAGCCTTAAAAGCAGTAATGTCTGCCACCTGGCTTATGGGATAAATAAAAAATCCGGCCGGGACCCGATTGCCAAAGCCCTTTTGCCTCATTTCATCTTTCACGGTCGGGTTGCGCTCCAGCTGCGCCACGGTCACCAAATTCAAATAATACATAGTTAATTCCGAGAGCGCCGGTATCAGCGACTGAATAAAGATAGTGCTGACTTTAGGGTCAATGCCAACCGATAAATAATCCAGGCCCAGCTCAATAACATTTTTTTGCACTTTTTCGGGATTTTCCGCGTTGTCGGTTAAAGCCTGCAAGTCGGCAATAATAATATACTGCTCATATTCGTTTTGCAGTTTGACGCGGTTTTTGAGCGAGCCGATATAATGCCCTAAATGCAGGGGTCCGGTCGGCCGATCGCCGGTAAGAATTATCTTTTTTTGTTCTTTTGCCATATATTTGCTTATTGACTCAATTTTAATTCAAAAATGGGTCGTTGTCAAAACAAAAACTTTGGAGTATATTAAAGTAAAGATAATAGAGGTCCTGTCATTCCGGGCTTGACCCGGAATCCAGATCCTGAACTAGTTTCAGGATGACTATTTTCTGGATTCCCGCTTTCGCGGGAATGACAAGAAAGACTTTCTCCAATTTTCCATGCGTCAATCCCAACTCGCCACCAAAACTTTGCGCGAAGCACCTAAGGACGAACAAAGCGTTAATGCCATTTTGCTGACCCGCGCGGGGTTTATTGATAAGCTGGCGGCCGGCGTTTATTCATATTTGCCGCTGGGCTTGCGCGTCCTGCGCAAAATTGAAAATATCATCCGTGAAGAAATGCTGGCCGCTGACGGGCAGGAAATTTTAATGCCTGTCATGCACCCCCGCGAAAACTGGGAGCAGACCGGCCGCTGGGAAAATTTTGAGGCGCTGATAAAACTAAAAATTGCCGGCGAAAAAGATTTCGCGCTGGGGCCGACGCACGAAGAAGTCGTGGCGCCGCTAGCCAAAAAATTCGTTTTTTCCTACAAAGACTTGCCGGCTTATCTTTTCCAGATTCAGACCAAATTCCGCGACGAGCCACGCGCCAAGTCGGGGCTCCTGCGCACGCGCGAATTTTTGATGAAAGACCTTTACTCTTTTCACGCCAGCGCGCAAGACCTGGATAATTATTATCAAAAAATGACCACTGTTTATTTTAAAATTTTTGAGCGCTGCGGGCTACGCGATAAAACTTATCTGACTTTGGCTTCGGGCGGCACTTTTTCCCAGTTCTCGCATGAATTCCAGACTGTCTGCGAAGCCGGTGAAGACACCATATTTATCTGCCAAAACTGCAAAAATCTGGCGATTAACTCGGAAATCAAAAACGCCACGCCTGCCTGCCCGGCCTGCTCGGGTATGGAATTTGCCAAAGCCAAGACAGCGGAAGTCGGCAATATTTTCAAACTCGGGACAAAGTATTCAGCGCCTTTTGATTTGAAATTTAAAGACCGAGATGGCCGGGAAAAAAACGTAATTATGGGCTGTTACGGCGTGGGCCCCACACGCCTGATGGGAACTATCGTTGAAATATCGCACGATGACAAAGGAATTATCTGGCCCGAATCCGTGGCGCCTTTTAAATATCATTTGCTGGCGCTGGGCGAAAACGCGGAAATTAAAAAAGCGGCAGACGAGCTCTATGAAAAGTTAACGGCTCAACGCGTTGAGCCGTTGTACGACGACCGCGAGCTTTCCGCCGGAGAAAAATTCGCCGAAGCGGATTTAATTGGCATTCCCCATCGTTTAGTTATAAGTGAAAAAACCCTAAAAGAAAACTCGGTTGAAATCAAAAAACGGAACAAGAAGGAAGCGAAATTGATCAAAATTTCCGAATTGTAAGTTCCTTAAAAGGAGGATACGATGCAAATTGATCTAGTTTGGAAACTGATTAAAAATGTAAAAGCCAAACATGTTTATTTTGAAACAGGAATTGGCATGGTTGCCGGTAGCCTTGGGGACCTTGCTGACGAAAATTCTTTTTTTATTTGCCATATTAACGGGGACAAGCATCCGAACGAATACGAACAAATTTTTTCTCTTTTGCATGAAGTTCTTCATGATTATCCTGATTTCCGACACAAAAGCAATTTTATCTGCAATGATCCTAAAATTGAACGCGCCATTGATGAAATGACTAAAAAAATTTTAGGAGGGTATCCGGAAATATTCCAATATCTGCAAAGCCTGATTAGAGAAGCAAAGGTACTCGAAGTCAGAAAATCTGTAATGAAAAACAGGAATATGAAAAAATAATCAAAGAGCTTTTAAAAATTTTTCAGATATTATCTCTTCCTCCGCCAGCCCTTGAATTATTTCAAGGGCTGTTTTGTTCTTGGGAATGCCATGGCCTAGAAATTCCAGAAGTTTTTCTTCAAAAGCTGTTCTAACTTTACGGAGGTCTGTCCTCCGTTCATTCAGTACTCCCATCGCCCTTTTGAGCAGCGCCCAAATTTTTATGTCGCGCTCGGGCGCGACAACAAGCTTATCTACGAGCTCGGAAAAATAATAAGCGTAAGCCAGCGATTCCAGATTTTTATGCAAATAAGAAAAACTGTCTATTGCTTCCACATCGGTCACTATATCTATTGTTCTGCTCTTGGCCAGCAAAAACTTGGCGTGCGTGAAGGGCTCCAAATATCCCCGCAGTTTTGATTCTTTTTTGCGAACCGAAATTGCCCGCGCCAAAATTTTTCCATAACCGGCCGTATAAATAGTCAACAGCCGATCCAGTTGCCCCAGATCGGCTGATTTTAAAATTATACCTTCGGTTTTGTAAATGGGGAGCTTGTTCATTTTAGATGTCTTTGCGAGCCCCTCACTTGCGTGCAAGTGAGGGGCGAAGCAATCCCGCCTGCGCTTCGCCGGAGGCTTCGGCAAGGCGAGTGAATAGCGGTAATTGGCCGGGATTGCCACGTCGCCCCGCAAAATGCGGGGCTCCTCGCAATGACGCTGCTACAAAATCTTCTTTATCGCCGCTTTAATTTTTTCTCCCTCAACCACCAACTCTTTTCCCAAATCAAATTTCACCTCGCGCTTGCCCGGCTCAAATTTTTTAGCCAAAGTTTCTTTGCCAATAAATTTCTCCCAGCTGTCAAAAAGTTTTGCCAGCGCCTGATTTTTTGTTTCAAGCTTAAGCTGCATTTTATTAGCCCGAG
>JAHIST010000089.1 GCA_018818145.1 Patescibacteria group bacterium | reverse complement strand
TGGCATTGTTTTGGCTGCGGCGCGGGCGGCGATATTTTCGCTTTTGTCAAACAAATTGAGGGCGTGGAGTTTGCCGACGCGTTAAGAATTTTGGCGCGAAAAGCCGGCGTCGTGCTGAAGCGTCAAGACCCGCAGGTCCAGTCGCAACGCAAACAACTTTATGATATCTGCGAGCTGGCCGCAAAATTTTTTGAAGCGCAGCTGGAAAAAAGCGCCGGCGCCGTGAAAGTCAGGCAGTATTTGAAGGAGCGGGGTTTGGCGCCGGAAACCATCAAAGCTTGGCGTCTGGGCTGGGCGCCGGATGAATGGAGAGCGCTATCCGATTTTCTGAAAAGTCGAGGCTATAAAGATGAAGAAATTATTCAAGCGGGAGTAGCTATTAAACCAGAAACTAATGAAACTAAAACTAAAAACTACGAACTAAAAACTAATTACGATCGTTTCCGCAGTAGAATTATTTTCCCGATTTTTGACCTTCAAGGTCAGGTAATTGCTTTTGGGGGAAGAATTTTTGGCGCCAAAGCCAAAGATGATGCCGCTAAATATCTTAATTCTCCCCAAACACCGCTTTATGACAAAAGCCGCGTGCTTTACGGCCTGCACAAAAACAAAATAGAAATTCGCGCCAAAGATTTATGCGTTATTGTTGAGGGCTATATGGATTTATTAATGTCCTGGCAGGCAGGCGTTGCCAATGTCGCGGCGTCTTCGGGCACGGCGCTGACGGAGGAACATTTAAAAATTATCGGCCGTTATACCAAAAATTTAGCCATGGCGTTTGACACCGATTTGGCCGGCGAAGGAGCCACGCGCCGCAGCATTAATTTGGCGCTGGCGCAGGATTTTTACATCAAAGTTATTTCAATGGAAGGCAAAGATCCGGCAGATGTAGCAAAGAAAAATCCCACAGACTGGCAAAAAACAGTTGTCTCTGCCCAATCAATCATGGATTTTTATTTTACCAGCACTTTTGCCAAATATAACAGCCAAGAAGCTGAAGGCCGGCGCGAAATTATCAAAGTCCTGCTGCCGGTAATAAAGGCAATCTCCAGCCATACCGAGCAATCCGAGTGGCTAAGAGAGCTGTCTCGCCGCCTGCGAGTTGATGAAAAAGATTTAATGCTGGATTTGTCCCGCTGCGTGATATCTTCCGAAAGCAGACAATCCGCGCCCCAAACTGAAGCCATTTTGTATAAGCCCGTTAAATCCCGCCAAGAGAGGCTGGAAGAACGATTCCTCGGTCTTTGTCTGAATAATCCCCAGCACCTGCAAAACATCAGAGGCGTCTGCGAGACTGACTTTCAAAACCAGATGCTCGGACAAATATTTTTTCAGCTGAACCAGCTGGTCCAAAAATCAAATGAAACAGACCCCCTCGGCCGGCTTCAGAAATCATTGCCGCCGGAGCTAAAATTACAGATTGAATATCTGTCTTTAAAAATAGAACAAAATCCGACAGAAGAACTTCAAGTAATCGGCGAAATAGAAACTTGCCTGAAGGAGCTCAAGATTGTTAAAATTAGGCAGCAATTAAGCGCTTTGAGTTATGATATAAAAGACGCGCAACTTGCAGGAAATAATCAAAAATTGAAAGAGTTTCTGGAAAAATTCAGCCAATTGTCGGCAGAATTAATTGCTGAAACAAAAAATATTATTAAATAAAAAACGAGGTAATTGTTAATCATTTTCTTTCCTCCCCTCCTCAGTTGAGGAGGGGCTGGGGGAGGAGGTGTTAAAAAAATCAACTCCCCACCTTAATCCTCCCCTCGTCTGAGGGGAGGAGGAATTAGTATAGATACCAGTATTATTATAAATAATTAAAAAAAATAAATAATCAAAAATTAAAAGAGTTTCTGGAAAAATTCAGCCAATTGTCGGCAGAATTAATTGCTGAAACAAAAAATATAATTAAATAAAAAATTAAATATAATTATGCCGGGTAGTAGAAATTCGACAATTTATTTATTGTTTTAATATTGTCTCCGGCATATAGCAGGAAGATTTATTATTAATAGATAATTAGACTGCGGCGAAAAATCCCAGTCGAATTTTCACTACCCGGTATGGTCAAAAATAAAAAAAGAAAAAAACTGTTCAAAAAGCGTGTCAAAAAAATAGTCAGAAAATCCGCGCGCAAGATTAAAAAAAATAAATCCCCACGCCTTAAAAGGCGCGCGGCCCGGCGCCGGCGCGCAAAAACCAAAAAGACAAAAAAAGAATCTGTTAAGGCAAAAGAAATGTTTAAGCCCGAACAGGTTGAAACCCTGATTGAGCGTGGCCGGCGGCGGGGATTTATTACCGAAAGCGAACTGCTGCATTTTTTCCCTCACATTGAAAAAGACATTGAAGGGCTGGAACAGCTATACCGGCGGCTGGAAGCGGCCAATATTAATGTGGTTGAATCCGGAGAATTAATTGAGGCCCTGCCTCCGCCCGAAAAACAAGCAAAGGAAGACTTAATGGCCGGGTTAGACGAAACAACGCTTGATTCTGTCCAGATGTATTTGCGCGAAATCGGCAAGGTGCGTCTGCTCAAAGGAGAGGAAGAAGTTGAGCTGGCCAAGCGAAATGAAAAAGGCGACGAGGCGGCCAAACAGCGCCTGACTAACGCAAACTTACGTTTAGTCGTTTCTATTGCCAAGCGCTATGTCGGCCGCAGCCCGAATTTAACCCTGCTGGACTTGATTCAGGAAGGCAATATCGGTTTGTTTAAGGCAGTGGAAAAGTATGATTGGCGGCGGGGCTATAAATTTTCAACCTACGCCACTTGGTGGATCCGCCAGGCCATAACTCGCGCTCTGGCCGACCAGTCCCGCACTATTCGCATTCCCGTTCATATGGTAGAAACAATTTCCAAATACACGCAGGTCAAGCGCCGGCTTCTGCAGGATTTGGGACGTGAGCCTCTGCCCGAAGAAATTGCGGCCGAGATGGGGGTGGAGTTAGATAAAGTCCGCCAGATTATCAAAATTTCGCAGGAAACAATTTCTCTGGAGGCGCCGGTGGGCGGCGACGAGGAAGATTCAACCTTGGGCGAATTTATTGAAGACGAAAAAACAATTTTGCCGCATCATTCGGCGGCCCGGTTGCTGCTTAAAGAGCAATTAAAAGATATTCTTGTTGATTTATCGCCGCGGGAACAAAAAATTCTAAAAATGCGCTTCGGGCTGGACGACGGCATCACTCATACTTTAGAAGAAGTCGGCAAGGAATTTGGCGTTACCCGCGAGCGCATCCGGCAAATTGAAGCCAAATCCTTGGAAAAAATCCGAGCGCACGGACAATCCAAAAAATTAAAAGGATATTAGTCAGTTTTTAGTTGGTAGTTTTTAGTTTTTAGAACGTGTTTTTAGAAAAATGCAATCAAATTCCTTTAAAGATTTAAAGGTTTGGCAAAAGAGCCTTGTTTTGGTGGTAGAGGTTTATAAATTGACGGAAAAATTTCCTCGGTCTGAAGTTTTTGGTTTAACATCGCAAATGCGGCGAGCGGCTGTTGCTGTGCCATCAAATATAGCTGAGGGCCAGAAAAGAGGCCACTGTAAAGAATTTTTGCAGTTTTTATACATAGCTTATGGGTCGGGAGCTGAACTTGAAACACAAATTGAAATATGCAAAAAACTTCCCAATTTAAAAATTTTGAATTATAATAATTTAGAGTTAATTTTACAGGAAATAATGAAGATGCTAAATAGTTTAATTAGTACTTTAAAAAAACGTTTGTGATTTTTGCTAAAAACTATTTACTAAAAACTACAAACTGAACACTTTCCGCGGTAGCTCAGTGGTAGAGCGAGCGACTGTTAATCGCTTGGTCGCAGGTTCGAATCCTGCCCGCGGAGCACTTCGGCAAGCTCAGTGCAAGCCATAAAATTATATGTGGTATTTTTATATTTTACTTTGTGACCAGAAAACTTTCTATAAGCGAGCAAAATCACCAAACACCCTTCGGGGTGTTTTTGGTTAGAGGGAGAAGGTGGTATACTGGGGGTATGAAAATCAAAAACTTATTTTTATTAAGCTGGAAGAAGCTTTGGATAGTAGTTGTTGGAGGATTTGTTTTGATAATCCTACACAACTTGATAAGCGGGTTAATGAGGGTGGAAGAAGCTTTTTTCTTTATACTCGTAGTCTTCGTGTTGCCCATTTATATTTTAATTGCCGTCATATATAGCTTAATTTACAAGATCAAAGACAAAAACAAGAAAACTCCTTAAACTAAAGGTGAGGAATGTTAAGTAATAAGTTAAGTAACAAGTTAAGTAACACTTTCTATGTTGCGGGATAAATTACTTTTAGAGATTGATAAATTAAAAACACCCGAAGGTTATCTAAGGGCCGGCTACCCGAATTATTTTTTTCTTTTTGGCAGAGATTCTCTTATAAGTTCTTGGCAGATGATTGAAATAAATCCGATAATTGCGAAAAATACTTTGAAGATTTTGGCAAAATATCAGGGTAAGGTTATAAACAATAAGTCAGAAGAAGAGCCGGGTAAAATTTTACATGAATATCGGTTTAAGCACAAAGATCAGTTAGTTTTTCCTCATTTGGAATTTCCTTATTTTGGCAGCGTTGATTCTACTCCGCTTTTTGTTATTGTGGCGGAAAAATATTTTGAAAAAACCAATGACAAAAATTTTCTTTTGCAAATTTGGGATAACATTATAAGGGCTCTTAACTGGCTGGCGGTTTATGGCGATCCTGACCAAGATAATTTTATAGAATATAAAAGAAGAAATCCCTATGGTCTTTTTCATCAGGGTTGGCGCGATAACTTTGAAGATCACCTGAAAATTATTCCGCCAGTAGCAATTGTTGAAGTTCAGGGTTATGCTTACGCGGCTTATAGGGCCGGCATCAAGCTGGCCGAGTATTTTAGCAAGGATGATTCTTTAAAGAATTTATGGACAGAGAAGGCGGAAGCGCTAAAGAACGCGTTTCAAAAAGCTTTTTGGTGGGAAAAGGAGCAATATTATTACTTGGCTCTTGCTAAAAATAAAAAACCCAAGAAAAGCGTTTCTTCCAATCCCGGCCATCTTCTTTTTTCCGGCATTGTTCCGGAAGAAGCTATGCAAAAATTAGTAAAACGTCTTTTTAAAGAAGATATTTTTACGTCTTTCGGCATCCGCACGGTTTCTGAAAATGACCCGGATTTTAATTATTCCAGTTATCATCTCGGATCTATTTGGCCTCATGACAACTGGGTAATTTATTACGGCCTTAAACAAGCGGGGTTTTCAAAAGAAGCAGAGCGAATAAAACAGGCTCTATTATCGGCTTATCGGGAATTAGGACAAATACCGGAGCTGTTTGGAGTAAAAAATGACGAAATTATTTCCCTTTCTAGTGGCGCCCGACAGTACGAAAAAAGATTAAAAAAAACCATTAAAGCCAATTCTCTTCAGGCTTGGGCCATCTGCGGCTTGTTAAATATGATTTGGGAGGATTAAGCGAGGTAACTATATTGCCATCAAACGGGTTCTCCTCCTTCGCTAAAGCTATGGACGGACGAAGTAACGTCGTCCACGATGCGGAGCTAATCTTTCTGCGCCCGATGGTATTTTAGCGCTCAAAGCGGTATAATAAAAATGTTACTAATTTAAACTTAAATAATATGCACATCTTTAAAACGTGGACATTTCGTTGGTGGGAGATTGGCTTAGTAAAGCTATGCCTTATTTCCCTCGGTATTATTTTGGCCATTTATTTTCACGACTGCCTTGCCGGTTTATTGTGGCTTTGGTGGGTGCTTTTCATTGTTCTCTCAATATATTTCATCACCAGATGGATAAAAGAAGAGCAGAAGAAATAACCCCGGAGCTGTTTTGACTTTATATTTTTTTGGGCATAATATAAGAGCAAAAGGAGAAAACAAAGGTCGAAATAAAATTTAATCAAAACATAAAAAAATGAAAAAATTAGCTTTAGGAATTTTAATTGCAGTAGTAGTTTTAGCGCTTTCCGGAGTAGCGTTAGCGATTTCAAATCAAGGAGCAGAAAAATCAAAAGCGCCTGATTTGGAAAAGATAGAATTCATTCACTATAAGAAAGGATTCGCCAAGCCAGAAACAGCTAAAGTACCAAAAGCACCAACTTGTTATAAGTTTCTGACATCAACGAAAGTGAAATGGGCTACTTTACCTGTGAGTTATGTGATAAATTTAACCAATTCTCAAGGTCTCGAAGAAAGTTTCGTTAAAAGTGCCATAAGCACTTCAGCTGAAACTTGGGATGCGGCAACAAACAGAGAATTGATAAACGATACATATGTCCTTGACTATGCTGCAACTTATGGAGTTCAGGATTATAAAAATGCAATTACTTTCGGGAATTATTCAACTGCCAATGTTATTGCCGTTACCACAATCTGGTATAATCCAGTCACAAAAGCAATAGTTGAGTTTGATATAATGTTTGATACTGATTGGACATGGGGAGATGCTACCAAGACAGAGACACCAAGTGCGATGGATTTACAAAATATTGCCACTCACGAATTGGGGCACGGTATTGGTTTAGCTGATGTTTATGAAACAGCGTGTAACGCCGTAACAATGTATGGCTATTCTAATTATGGAGATACCCAAAAGAGAACTCTTGAGACACCAGATGTTACCGGTCTTCGGACGCTCTACGGAATTTAATTATTAAATATAGCAGATAAAACAAAACTCCTCAAAATCGAGGGCTTTTGTTTTTTTCAAGAAATATAAAGTCAAGACAGGCATCAGGGCTTTCTATTTTTTATTAAATTTGCTATAATAAAAAAGCTGATAAGTTAATAATTTAATTTTAAAACATATGAAAATATTAATTGCGACTTTTATTACTTCATTGGTCTTAATTGTGTCCGATTCAGTGGTTTTTGCCCAAGGGCAGCAAGGGCTTAATAATCCAGCCACGGGGACAACGAATTCTGAACAGAATCAACAGGGTCAGGGAACCGGACATGGCCAGCAGACTCAAACTGAACAACAAACTCAAAACCAAGGCGAGGGGATACAATTAATGATTGCACAGCAACAGCAAGTTACGGCCGGACAAATAAATGAGATAAAACAGAAAATACAGCAAAAACAGCAGGAAATGAACCAAGAAATGCAATCAATGGAGGAAACCGAACAGAAGGTTTATCAAAATCAAAACCAGGTAAGATTATCAGTCCATTCTCTGTTAGAAATGAAAAATGTGATAGGCGGTATCGGTGCCCGGGTATCGCAGGTTGCCCAAGAATTTAATAATTCGGTCCAGGCAACCATAAAAGCAGAGGAAAAAATCCAAACAAGAAATCGTATTGTAAGATTTTTTGCCGGCGGGGATCAAGAATCAGCGGAATTAATGGAACAAGAGGTTAATCGCAACAGAGAAAGAATACAACAGCTTACTCAATTAAAAGACCAGTGTGCTTGCGAAGAACAGGTAGGGGACATGCTTCAAGAGCAGATACAAAACATGGAGCAGGAACAGAACAGATTGCAACAGTTAGCCCAAAATGAAAAACAATACAAGGGATTATTCGGCAGAATTTTTGGCTGGTTAACGGGCTCATTATAAAGTCCTTATTTAATTTCTTTCCGCAGTCTTTGGGCTTTTCAAATAGTTTCTAACGTCGTTTACGACTCGGAAGAATAAAAAGAAGGCCGCCATAGGGATCGGCCTTCTTTTTATTCTTTATAACTTTTTCAGAAGTAGACAGGTATATCCAATTTTTGATAGAATAGATTTATGAGAAAAAATTGGCACGCAATTTCATTAGAAAAAGTTTTTGCGGAGACGGAGAGCAGAAAAGACGGACTCACAGGTTCGGAGGCGGCAAAAAAAATTAAAGAGTTTGGACGGAACGTCCTCCCTCAAGAAAAGCCTTATTCAAAAATGTGGCTCTTTTTGAGCCAGTTCAACAATCCTTTGATGTATATTCTGCTTGTGACTGTTGTTATTTCTTTTCTGCTGAAGCACTATTCAGACACCATCTTTATTATCATTGTATTGCTCATTAACACCACGGTTGGTTTTTATCAAGAAAACAAAGCCAATAAATCACTCCTCGCCTTAAAGAAAATGGTAAAGATTAGGGTGAAGGTTTGGCGAGACAGTAACGAAAAAGAAATTGACAGTGAGGAGCTGGTAGCCGGTGACGTGGTGCTCTTGAGGGCGGGAGACAAAGTGCCGGCCGACGGACGCATCATTGAATCAAAAAACCTAAAAATCAATGAAGCAAGCCTCACCGGTGAATGGATGGGATCAAAAAAAGAGTCAATTGATATTCTTTCAAAAGAGACACCTCTTTTTGAGCAAAGCAACATGGTTTTTATGGGCACGATTGCGGAAGAAGGAAGGGCAACAATAGTGATTGTCGCCATCGGCATCAATACCCAAATCGGTGAAGTCGTATCGCTCCTTAAAGAAACCAAAGAACGCAAAACTCCGCTTCAGAAAAAAATTGCCTCGCTCTCAAGAATAGTCGGAGCGTTCATTTTCTTAATTATATTTGTCATCGCTATTATCGGCTACTTCACGGGAAAATCTTTTGCCGATATCTTCCTTGCTTCGGTGGCCCTCGCAGTTTCAGCAATACCCGCAGGCTTGCTCCCTGCTATTACCGTCATACTTGTTTTAGGTATGCGGCGTATTTTCAAACAGAAAGGTTTGGTAAGAAAACTTGCCGCCACGGAAACTCTGGGAAGCGTAACCGTTATCTGTACCGATAAAACAGGAACTCTCACCGAAGGGAAAATGCAGGTAAGTCATATTTTAACAGGCACAAAAGAACTAATACGCGATGACATCAGCGGGCTTGCCAAGGGCGAAAACGCCAATGGCGTTGAATCGCATATTTCGGCGTTAAAAATCGCTACTTTAGCGAACGACGCCTTTGTGGAAAATCCGGAAGCGGAATTACAAAAGTGGGTGGTGCGAGGCAGGTCAACTGAAAAAGCACTGCTTTTAGCCGGGATGCAGTCGGGCTTGAACAAACAGGAGCTTGAAAAGCAATATCCCGTGTTGGACAGAATTAGTTTTGAATCAGACTCTAAGTTTGCCGCCACGCTTCATCGCAAAAACGAGAAACAAAACGCGCTCTATGTCATTGGGGCGCCGGAGGAAATTATCGCCCGTTCTGTTAATTTGGACGTTGACGGCAGAGCGGAGAAATTAGGCACAACCGAAGCGGACAAATTGATAGCAAAACTGGAAACGCTCACGCAGAAAGGCTTGCGGGTGCTTGCTTGCGCGCATAAAGATTATGACGCTAAAACAGAATACAAAAATCCCATTGAACTGGTAAAAGACCTTTCGCTTGTCGGTTTTATTGCTCTTAAAGACCCGCTTCGCCAAGAAGCCAAAGAATCAATCTTAATCACCAAGAAGGCTGGCATTCGCACAGTCATTGTTACCGGAGACCACAAACTTACCGCCAAGGCCATTGCCGAAGAAATTGGCATTGAAGCAAAAGACGAAAACATAATTGAGGGCAAAGAATTAGAAACAATAAGCGACGATGAATTAAAAGAAAGGGCAAAGTACATTTCTATCTACACTCGTGTATCTCCGCGCCATAAATTAAGAATTGTTGACGCGCTTCAAAAAAACGGAGAAGTGGTGGCAATGCTTGGCGATGGTGTAAATGATGCTCCGGCCCTTAAATCCGCCGATATTGGAGTCGCCGTTGGTTCTGGCACGGATGTGGCAAAAGAAGTGGCTGATTTGGTATTGCTGGACGACAATTTTAAAACCGTGGTTAAAGCAATTGAGCAAGGCAGAGTTGTTTTTGGGAATGTTCGAAAAGTGTTTGTGTATCTTGTGGCGGACGATTTTGCCGAACTCTTTTTATTTTTAGGAAGTCTATCAATGGGGTTTCCGCTCCCGTTGTTGCCAGCCCAGATTCTTTGGATAAACCTTGTTGAAGATGGGTTTCCAGACATTGCTCTTACCGCCGAGCAGGAGACAAAAGGAGTAATGGATGAGAAACCAAGAAATCCCAAAGAGTCGATATTGAACAAACCGTTAAAACTTTGGATGGCCGCCATTTTTTTCATTACCGGCTTGGCGGCGTTTCTGTTGTTCTTCTTCTTTTGGAAATTAACCGGAGATTTACACAAAACGCGGACGATAGTATTTGTCCTGATGTGTGTTGACTCTTTGATTTTTGCCTTCTGCGTCCGTTCATTCAAAAGAACAATTTTCAGAAAGGATATATTTTCTAATCGTTACTTGGTTGGAGCGGTGATTATTTCGGCTATTTTACTCATTGGCGCTGTTTATTTTCCGCCTCTGCAAAAACTTTTAGCCACCCAGTCGCTGGGGATAACCGAATGGCTAATTATCTTCGGCATCAGCTTTATAGAGATTTTATTGATTGAATTTTTTAAAAAAAGAATTTTCACCCTCACGCCATTAAAATAAAACTATGCAAACATATAACTGGTATCAGCAATTAATCAAGCCTTTTTGGGCGCCGCCCGGCTGGCTTTTTGGCCCCGTCTGGACGGCTCTTTATATTTTAATCGCTATTTCTTTCGGCAAAGTGTTTTTGATGTTTTTTCAGAAACGAATTCCTTTTATCATTGCTCTGCCGTTTATTTTGAATCTCATTTTTAATTTCGCCTTTACTCCTCTCCAATTTGGCCTCAAAAACAATTATCTGGCCGCCTTTGATATTTTGCTCGTTTTGGCCACGCTTATTTGGGCGATGATTGTCATTTTCCCGCATAGCCGCTGGGTTGCCTATATCCAAATTCCGTATCTGCTCTGGGTGAGTTTCGCCGCCGTCCTTCAGCTAACTATTACTTTTTTGAATCGTTAAAGGGAAATAAATGTATTCTCTAATTCGCGCGAATAGGAGAATAATAAAATGTCCGTCTTGGACGGGCTCCAGTTTGACAGGGTAATTTAAAAATGTTACCCTGTTTTATTGTTCATTTCACTATGAAAAACAAATAAAATTGAGAGAGGAGAAGGATATGGGAGTTTTGATATTGAGAGGGTGGGAAGCGATTGTGAAGATATTTGAAAAGAATAATATTTGGGTAATGCTTTTCGTGTGTATTTTTGCGGCAATTACGTCATTCTTTTATGCTTGTTTAACAAAAGGCACACTGTTGCTGTTCACAATCTTTCTTCCCTCATCCATCCTCGCCTATGAGGCCTGGATAGTGATTCGCAGGCGGCGAAAAGCGCAAAAAAAGTTGACGCTAAGTGAGCCGTGCCCATCTATCAGCCCGGCACGACCTTTTGTTCTAGATTTAAGAATCTGCAAAGAAGGAATGAGCTGTGACGAATATTCCACGCTCATAATAGCTGGCCTAGATAGTGAGGATATACCGCCGACTGTCAGAAGTCAGATGAATCAACATGAAAATGCTTGTTCTTATCACCAAAGCACAACTTGGCACCAGTCAGCCCTTGGCACGCCCGTGACTGAAACGCTTGAAAAAGCGGCAATGGAAATTGTCAAAAAATATAGTCAAGAATAGAGGAGGTGAATAGATATGCCAGTCATTAAAGTGTGGGGTCTTCCGTCCGGCCAGACCGAAGATGATTTAAGACATCTTCACAGGACAATCGTGACGGCAGTTACGTCCATTGATGAACTTGGGCTTCGGGACCAAAACGACATGACGTGTCTTTTTCCACCCGATCTTATGCTGTATGGTCTTGGTGAGGAAATTATCGTCGAGATTGACGGGCTGTTTGCGAAGCCTGAGCGAACATTGGAAGTCTGTCACCGTCTCGCGGCATGTGTTGGGAGTGCAATTAAAAATCTCTACCCAAAGGCGAAGGTGGAATGTTTCATCACTAATTTTTATCCCGCCCAAGGTTTTTGGACTTCAGCAAAGCCAACCGTGTTTATCTGCCAAGTATTTAGCGGGTGCCGCTGCAACATCTGCGGAGGATTCTTTGCAGACGGCGACGAAGTATGCGCGAGCGGTCACCAGCTCGGCCGGCAGTATGCCATCAAATAAATGGCGGAATCTGCCAAGAATGTTATTTGAGGGACGTTGACTTATAGTCACGTCCCTTTTTTATCCCAAACAGATTTTTAATATCGTCCAGTAATTTTTCGGGGTTTTGGATAGAATAAGCCCATTCTAAAGTTCAAAAATCGTCTTTTGGTCTTCCTTCGTCCCGCACTTTGCGGGACGAAGGAGACCCATCGGGCGAGCCAGATATAGTAAGTAGTCCTTCGATGACCCCGTGCTACTTATTGAGTGTTAAGTAGCATGTTACGTAACAAGTTACTTAACACTTTAGGCTCTGTTTAGGTCAGACCTAAACAAATTAGAAAGAGTTGTAAAAAATAATAATTAGTCTATAATAAAAATA
>JAHIST010000088.1 GCA_018818145.1 Patescibacteria group bacterium | reverse complement strand
TCTGGCTATCGGGGGTATCTTTCAGCGCGCCGCTTAAATCAATATCTTTGTTGTTGTTTTTGTCTCCGTTCATATTAAAAATTTAACTTTTCCTTTCTGGTGCGATTGTTTGACGAAATCCGAACCTTTTTTGAACAGAACTGATGGCGCGCTTCGCGCGCCAAACTGAACGCTCGGGCGGGCAAAAAGGAAGGGGGTTGGGGGGAAGGAATTTTTGCCCGCCCTCGCTTTCCGCCGCCGCAATTTTTCGTGCCAGCGAAGCTGGCGCGCCGCCTAATTTCTGTCTTAATTTATTTGTTCTAGAAATTCTTCGCAAGTAAATTCGGTGCCAGAAACTGAAATTATTTTTTCAAATTTTCCATCCCCATCATTATCAACCAAAAGAGTAACACCATTTTTGTTTTCCGCTACGGCTTTCCAATCAACTTTATAGCGATGGGTCTGACCGGAAAAAATCGGGATATTAACAGCATTAAAAACAAAATCTTTTCCATTTACTGTGTTTGTGATCGGTAATTTATAATTCCCTTCTTTTACGGCATAAAGCTCGTATTCCCAAATACCATCTTGCGGAAAAAATATATCAACATTACCGTTTTCATAAACCGATCGCGGTATTTCCTGCTTTAGTGTTTTATTAAACACTCCTGTTGCTCTACCTTCCGAATCATAAACCCGCATTTCATATTCGCCTTTTTTGTACTCGCAAACGGCCTCACCGTCTGTAATTCTAACATCTTTAAATTCAACATTTTTAGGTTCAGTTTTTATCAATCCAAATTGATCAACATCTTCAACTATCCACCAAAGCTCATTGCCTTTTCTTGCACCGTACATAACTTTTCTGTCATCGGCGCTGAATGCGGGCGAAGTATAAATATCATCATATTGGTTACTATCCTTACTACCTACAATAATTCGTCTTCTCCCAACTAAACTTTTTTCGCCTGTTAACGTCACCTTATACGCCAATTGCTGATTATCGTGGCTAAATATTAAATCGGATATAGAAAAAATGTCTGATTTTTTATACTGCTTTTGGATTACGCCGTTTATCACAACCAACTTATTTCTAGACATACCGGAAACATCCAACTGCTCGGCTATATATGCCAATCTCTGACCATTCGGGCTAAACACAATTAAATGCGGATCTATGTAGGTGTAAACTTCTCCTTGCGCATTTCCCAAAACAACATAACGGCCTTTTTTTGTTTCAACCATATAAACAAGCCTGCTATCCGAGCTAAAAGTAAATCCTTGAAAATAAACACTGCCATTTGTTTCCCATTCGTATTTTTTGCCTTCAGTTTCATTTGTTACCATAAAAGTTTCTTTCGGCGGTATTCCGTTGTTCGCCAAATAAGCAAATTTTTTGCTATCCGGACTAAAAATCAAATTGGCCATTATCCCGTCGTATCTTTTCCCCTCCTTTCCATTTATAACCACAAAAAATTTTCTACTTTGACCGGCAATATAAGCCAAATTTCGGCTGTCGGGACTGAACATCAAATTCATTTTCTCTTTTCCGATTAATTCATAAGGCTTTTCTTCTTTATTGTTAATCACGGCAAAAACTTTTCCATCGCCTTTTGTTGCCATATAAGCAAGGCTACCGCTGTCGGGGCTGAAAGTTAGAGTCTTTTCGAAAATCTGCGCGTACTTTTTTTGTTCTTGATTATTTAATACGACGAACCCTCCTTCTTTCCCTGAATTCCAATTGACGGCATACGCCAAATTCTTACTGTCCGGACTAAAAACAGGAGAAGAAATAATGGTCCAGCTGTCCGACCAAAATTCACGTTCCTCGGCCGGAATTGGATATGCCTTACCCTCCTGTCCGTTTACCACGATTAAATAATTTTCTTTCTGTTTGACAACATAGGCTAATTTTCCGCCATCGGGACTAAAAGTAAGACAAAAAACATTATCATACTCTTTGCCTTTTTGACCATTTATAAAAACAGTCATTTTGCCATTTTTCTGTTTTGCTCTATAAGCGACCTTTCTGCCATCTTTGCTAAAAATAATACTTTGTCCGCCACAAACCGAATCAAAAACAGACGGTTCGTCCGAGATTGTCGCTAATTTTGTTGTTTCTGAATTATAATCGGCTGTTTCTTTTTCCGCGGGAACTTTCTCTTCCGCAGCTTCTGATTTTTTCTCCTGCGAAACGCTTTTTACTGGTTGCTCGCCCGCCGGTTTGTTTTTCGCGTAGTAATAATACGCTCCGCCGCTGGCGGCCAAGACGGCAATAATGATTAAAATTATTATTATCGTCGTGATACCTTGCAATTGTTTTTTCATAAATTTTATAGATTTTTTGCTGGTCTATAGTCCTTTTTAAAATTATTTAAAATTGCGTGTTTTGTTTATATTCATTTACTAATTTCATTTAAGAATTTTTGCCCTTCGCTATAACACTCGGACTCGCGATTCTGTAAATCAAAATTCACATAGGATTCGGGGGTAGCCGTATGGCCTTGATGAAAATGGCAGGTCTCGTGCACTAAAACAAATGCAAGGCCTTGAGTGCTTCCATAATTATTTCTTTCGATGCTAATTTTGTTTCCGCCATAAGCGCATGCGGTTGCCGGATAATCGCAAGAACCAGCCGAATCAATAGTTGCAACATAATTGCATAATTTCTCGTAATATTCCTGCGAATTTTGTTTTATGATTTTGATTGCCTCTATTACCGCAGTGTTTTT
>JAHIST010000087.1 GCA_018818145.1 Patescibacteria group bacterium | reverse complement strand
CTTAAAAAATTCGGGTCAATCTCTGTGGGCAGAGGAGGCGACGTCTGCGTTGGCACTTCATCAATATTTTGTCGCGTTGAAGCATCATCATTTTGTATTATAAAAAATAGGATTCCTATTATACATATTAAAAAAATAACGGCCGCTATAATGCAATAACGCTGGCAAAAATATTTTTCGCGAAGCTGACGATATGCCGACACAATATATTCGTAATTGAAGTTTGGAAATATTGGCATGCCTTTATTATTTAATACGCTTTAATATTTAAAATTGGTGCAACTAAACTAAATAAAAAATACGGCTTAATAAGTCGCATTTTTTATTTTGGCCGCCCGATACATCAAGCAAGATAAATTTTAATATTTTACAAAATAGTTAATCTTGGCTTGCGACTTCAGGGTGTCTATCAAGGTGGTGGCTTCTTTATTCAGCTTTTGATTTCTTAAATTATTTTTTATCTGCTCGTTAGTCGCCGCTTCCTGCCCTTTTGGAATTGAAATTTTATTATCCTCAATATACTGCGCCACTTCTTCATCACTAACGTTTATTTTGTCTGCAACCAATGCTTCCATTTCCTTTTGGAAAACAATTTGCTTTTTTAAATCATCCCTGCTCATGCTTTGCGCTCCGAGCGCTTCGTCCAGCGTGCCGCCCTGCGCGACAATCTGATCTTCAATTTTTTTTATTTCCCCGCTAATTTCGTCATCGCTTATAACAATTTTCTTTGCGCTCGCCTCGTTCTGCACAAGCTTTTCGGTAATAAGAGAATTCAGCAAACTTTTGCCTGACGTCTTCTCTAACTTCTGAATTATAGCCAGCCGGCTTATCGGACTGCCATTAACAGTTGCCGCGATAAACAAACCCTTGTAAACATAAGCCAGCACGGCCAACGCTACAATCACTACAATAATAATGGCGTTTCTCAAACTAATTTTTACTGATTTTTTATCAGCTTCTGGCTGATGTTCCTGCTCGTCATTCACTAACTCTGTCTGAACTATATTATTGTCCATAAAATTAAGAAAAATTAAGATTAAAATTAAATTATCTTTTTATCAAATTATATGTATTGTGTATAAAATTTAAACTTTGATAAATTTTTGTAATTGGATTGAGCTCCTGCGTTTTGTAATAAAAAATTAAATCCTGTGTTAAATCCTCTAATAAATTAATAGAAAAAATCGCATCCCTAGTTTCATCAATGGGCGATAAATTTACCGAGGATTTAAAAGAACCTTCTTTTTGTTCAAAACTTTTTAATAATCTGAAACACTTCTTAATTTTCTCTATTAAACTTTTCAATTCGTTTTGTTTTAGTTCAGTTTTTGAATAAAGAAAATCTATACAGTAAATTATTTTGGATAAATCTTCGGTTGTATTTTTGTCAGAAATAAAACTTAACAAATATACCAACCATAAATTTATGTTTTGAGGAGCTTTATTTAAATTGTCTAAAATAAAACAAACCTTGAAGAAACTATCTAAATCATTTGGAATAATTTTGACAATTTTTTGTTCATCTATAATTTGCTGTAATAAATAAGATAATTTTTCTTTATTAATCCCAATAAGGTCGTGCTGGAAATTTAGAATATAATTTTTTATATCAATCATCTCAATAACAGATTTTAGAGCAGGATCAGATTCTAATACTTTTAGAAATTTTGTTTTTGGTATTCTATAGGCGTCTTTTCTCCACGCATCTACAAATCCTATCTTCCCATTTTTTAAAACCCATTCGGGATCAAAAAATGCGAATGAGTGATTATTTTTCAAAATGTATAAAATTTTCCTGTCTTGATGCGATTCCCTTTTTCCAGTTTTCCTATTCTTTTTAGTGATCTTTGAGACGGCAAAATCAAAATAATCCAAACCTATTTTATCAGCATATTGAAACTCAATATCAAAATCTTTATCACCAATCTTTGCCCTATAATCCGGTTCTCTGGTTACTCCTCCCTTTCTTAAAAACCACAAAAAGGCATCTCCGCCAGATTTAGACACTTCGAGTTTTTGATTTGGATATAAAGTTGATAATTTAGATTTCAGCCAATCAAGTATTTCCAGTTCTGCGATGGCTTTTTTCTTCATATCTTTCCGATATTCAAGGTATGTTCTGGATTTTATATCGCTAGATTGCGCATAAATTGTTTTTGCGTCCATATTATTTTTGATAGATTATTTCTCTTTTTATTTTGTTAAATAGATTATCGCTAATACTAGATTTTATTAACGGCAAAAATGATTTATTAATTTCGTAAATTATTGAATTACGTTTTTCTGAAATTGCCGCTTTTGCGGTTGTCCCCATACCACCAAATGGATCTAAAACTGTTTCTGTTATGTAAGAATAAGCCTTTATAAGCCTTACCGGTAATTCAACAGGAAATGGCGCCAAATGCTCTCTTGTGCCGCTTTTATAAGGCTTCATTAACCAAACATCAGTATTTTTTAATAATAGCCAGAAATCTTTATTTATTTTTGATGCTTCTTTTGTTTCTCTTGAAAGATGGTCATATTTTGAACCATTCCCTTTGGGTTTTTCAAATTCCAAAATCTGCTCGTGCATATTATTTATTAAAATCCCCCCTGGATAAGGATAGGTGCCAAAATGCGCCCGAACACCATTGGTTTTGTGCCAAATAATTTCTCTCTTAAAAATAAATCCCAAATCCTCACACATATCTACTGTATGCCCGACGATATTTAAAGTTCTAAAAACATCTTTACCATTTGATTTAAGGGGTAGATTCATTATATTAATAAACAACCTTCGGCCGGGCTGTAAAACCCTTATACATTCACTCCAAACTTTTTTTATCTCATCTTTCCATATTTTGTAATCGTTAATATTGCCTAAGTCTTTTCCCGAAAAATCATCGCTATATGTTTTAGCGTTAAAATATGGTGGAGAAGTAACAACGAGATGAACACTATCATTGGGAACCTCTTTCATCTCGCGGCTATCACCAATAATAATTTTTGTTGAAAGTTTAAAGTCCATAAACTATTTGATTAAATCGTCAACCTTGACATCTAACGCTTTGGCGATTTTTTGATCTTAACTTTGATGCTCCTCGGAAATTTATGAAACCTTTTTAAAATCAATTTTGTATTGACGTTCTCTAGAAACATCCAACTGGATACCTGAGTATTTCCAATTGCCCACATCAGCAATAAAACTTGTTACTTCTTTAGAATTGAAAGCCACAAAAAATGAATCTGATTCAGCATCCTTGAAAATCACATCGGTACAGCCCATTTTTTCCAGAACTTCTTTTATTTTTTTCTGTACTTGTTCTTTGTCCATAAATATTAATTTATAAAAACTATATCCTCTCTAATAACACCTTGGGGCGGAACCTCCATATGTTTTATGCCCTGTACGATACCGCGCTGAAGTGCCTCTTGAGCAGTAAGGCTGGTCCCCGCCTCCATCATAGATTGGACTTCAGGTAGACCAATATTTGAATTCTCAGAAATATAATACGCTATGCGAGTTGTTTCTGTTTTAACGGCCTGTAACTGTTCTTTTAACTGCTTCTCATCAAAAGTACCGGTTGTATTAGCGCCGTGCACATAAAATTTTGCATAAGACTCCGCTGTTCTTTCTTTTGCAGACAAGTAAATAACGTTGGCTATTGAATCTATATTATTGGTTGCATGAATCGCAACTGGGATCTTTGAATTACGAATAGCGGTTGCTAAGGTAAACCCTTCTTGGGTATTCCCCCCAATAGACGAAAACAGAAGATTTATCTTCTGGGTGCCCTTCTGTTCAGCAGTCAATATAGCCTGAAGTAGACGATTACCAAAAGCTGGCTCAATGATACCCGCAAAAATGATATATAAGTCCATGTCCTGATAATTATATACTCTAATTCTTAAAAAGTTAAATAATGACGAACTCTGACTCCGAACCTATCTCAATTTGGCTGCGGGGCTTGGACTCGAACCAAGATTCCATGCTTCAGAGGCATGTTGCCTACCCTTAGCAGACCCCGCAAGATCTTTTCTTAAATGGATTCCCGCTGGAGTTTACCCCGTACTGGATTCCCGCTTTCGCGGGAATGACAGATACGGGGTGGGAATGACAATAGAAAAATTATAAACCGATAAACTTAAAAACTTACAAACTAAAATCTATGACCTCAAATATCGCCTTATCGCAATCAAACTGGAAACTCCGCCCAGCGCCACGCCCACTCCCAGCAGCAGCAATAAAAATTGCCAGAAATTTGACTGATAAAAATAAAGCAAATCAACGCCCGACAAAAAACTCGTCACCTTGGGCGAAATAACATACAGTATCGGATAAATTAACAGCAGCGTCGCGGCGGCCGACACCACTCCATAAATTATACCTTCAACCAAAAACGGGCCGCGGATAAACCAATTGCTGGCGCCCACCAGCCGCATAACAGAAATTTCGTCCCGCCAATTAAACATTGTCAGCCGAATTGTATTAAACGAAACCAGCATTGCCAGCAGTCCCAAAAACACGGAAATCAGTAATCCCCCATTTTGAATATTGCCGGTGAGCCGCGTTAGGCGCGCGATTATTTCTTTATTTTGATTAAAATTTATCTTGTCAATCGCCCCCTGAAACCTGTCCTGCGCTAAATAATTAGCAATCGCTTCGTACTGGGTAGCGTTGCGCGCCTTGATGTTTAAACTTGCCTCCAGAGGATTGCTCTCCAGCTCCTGCAGGCTTTGCATTAAAACCGGATTGTCTTTATGCCTTTCCTGGAAGCGCTTGAGCGCTTCTTCCTGCGACACATAGTCAACACTTTTGACCTCATTTAATTCCACCAGCTCCTGCCTGATGCTCAAAATTTTTGCCTCGTCGGTGTCGGTGTTGAAATAAACGCTGATATCAACCCGGTTTTCCAGATTAGCCACCACTGCCTGCGTCATCACATTAAAAAGTGCGAGACCCGCGATCCCCAGCAAAGCCAAAATCATAATGGCAACGGTGGCAGTAGTTAACCAATAATTTCGCCAAAAACTCTGGAAGCCGGATTTTAAGATACGAAGGAGTGTTTTTGAAATAACCATAAAATATAATTTCTAAATCCTAATTTCTAATTTCTAAACCATGCCGCCGCCCGCTTCGCCGTAGCTTCCCGCCAGAGGCGAGGCTCGCAAAAGGCGGCAGCGAGGCGAGCAGGCGGCAATTATTGGAAATTGTCCCGATGGCGAAGCCATCGTGGATCCTCGATTTATCAATGATAAATCGGGAAAAATTGGAAATTGAAAATTTAAAGTATGTATCTTCCGTCCTCCTCATCCCTGATAATTCTTCCTTTATCCAATGTTATCACCCGCCGGCCAAGATTATTGATAACTTCCCGGTCGTGAGTGGCTAAAATTACTGTCGTGCCCAGTTCATTAATTTTCATCAACAGCCGAATAATATCCCAAGTGTTAAGCAAATCCAGGTTTCCTGTCGGCTCGTCCGCCAAAATAACCGACGGACGATGAATCAAAGCGCGGGCGATGGCAACGCGCTGTTTTTCTCCGCCTGACAGCTGATGGGGAAACTGATTAAGCTTGTCCAGTAAACCGACGAGCTCCAGCAATTGCGGCACATCCTGTTCTATTTCCCTGTCCGCAGCGCCGGCCACTTCCATGGCAAAAGCGACATTTTCATAAGCCGTGCGGTCCGACAGTAAACGAAAATCCTGAAAAACCATGCCTATTTTGCGGCGCAGCTGCGGCAGATTGCTGTTATTTATCAAATGAATATTTTGTTTATCCAAAAAAATCTTGCCTTTGGTGGGCTGTTCCTCGCCGATAAGCAATTTAAAAACAGTTGACTTGCCCGCGCCCGAAGGCCCGGCCAAAGAAATAAATTCTTTCGGCTTAATCGCAAAATTCACCCTATCCAGCGCTGTGCAGCCGTCGTAAATTTTGGAAATGTTTTGAAAAATTATCATATAACACGTAGTATAAAACATATAACAAATCAATTGGACTCTTTTTTGTTACATGTTATGTGTTTTTTGTTTTGTGATTTTTAATTTCCGCTTCCACGAACTCATCCAGCTTCCCATCCAGCACTTCGTCGGGCTGTTTAGATTCTACGCCTGTGCGCAGGTCTTTGACAAGCTTATAGGGATGCAAAACATAATTGCGAATCTGCGAACCCCATTCGGCCGTTCCTTCGCTTGTTTGAATATCGGCCCGCAGGCCGGCAATCTCTTTTTGCTGTTTTTTCAATTCCAGCTGGTAAAGGCGGCTAATCAACATCTTCATCGCGGTCTCTTTGTTTGCGCCCTGCGAACGTTCGGACTGGCAAGCCACTGCGAGACCGGTTGGCAGATGGGTGAGCCGCACCGCTGATTCGGTTTTATTAACGTACTGCCCGCCCGGTCCGGAAGAGCGATAGGTGTCAACTCTTAAATCTTCCGGTTTAATTTTTATCTCCCCTGTTTCCTCCATTTCCGGCAAAACTTCAACTAAGGCAAAAGAGGTATGGCGCAAATTATTGGCGTTGAAGGGCGAAAGACGAACTAAACGATGCACGCCCGACTCGCCTTTGAATGTGCCGTAAGCAAAAGATGCCTGAATTTCAATTGTGGCGTTTTTAATGCCTGCCTCCTGTCCTTCGTGAATATGCAACACCTTAGCTTTAAAACCGCGCCGCTCGGCAAACCGCAAATACATGCGCAGGAGCATTTCAGCCCAATCCTGCGCTTCGGTGCCGCCCGCGCCGCTGTAAATTGCCAGCAGGACATTGTTTTTGTCGTAAGGGCCGGAGAAAAAAATCTTTAACTCTTCTTGACTAACCTTTTTCTCTGTCTCATTTATTTTTTTTATTATCTCTTCTGGCTGTTCAATTTCTAAATTTCCTAATTTCCCAATTTTTTCTTTCAATATCTCAATTTCCAAATCTATATTCTCCCATTTTTCCCTCTCTTCCTTCAACTCCGCCAATTCCTGATTTAATTTATTGGCTTTTGCGTGGTTCTGCCAAAAATCGGCGTCTTGCATCTGTCGTTCAATCTCCGCTATTCTTTTGGCTTTTCGAGACAGCTCAAAGACGGTCCTTGGCCTTTTGAGCCCGGTCGGTTAAAGCGTCTAATATTTTTCTAAATTCGCCGTAAGTTAACATAGGTTTCTTTTTTTAATTTAGCATAAAAAAGATAAAAAGAAAAGCTCCGGCTGAACTCAGCCGGAGGCATACAAAGGAAAACGGGGATAGGTTCTTGTTCTGCCCTTGTCCGCTTATGACGGAGAGGTACAATTACCCTTTTAGGGAGCTACTAAACTCCACCCTATTTTTCCCTTTTGGAAGAAAATTGATCCCTAAAGACTTCATCAAAGATTTCATCAAATATGGGCCGGCAAGCGGCCTGAGCTTGGAGTTTATCCCGCCAAGCGGGAAAAGCCCTGCTCTACTTCACCCCGTTAGAGCCACCTCCCAGAATCGAACTGGGGACCTACGCGTTACGAGTGCGTTGCTCTACCAGCTGAGCTAAGGTGGCTCTAACGGGGCAAGCTGAGTCCCGATTTCCCAAAGGAAATCGAGGATCCTCGATTTTTCACAAAATCAAAGATTTTGAAAAAATCGGGACTACTCCGGCGTTCTCCCTCCTTTTTAAAGGAGGGATAGGGAGGATTTTAATAGTTTTAAAATCTCCCCTCGCCCCTCCTAAAGGAGGGGAAACTTTATGGGCTTAGTCGTTTCACATCTCTCGGAAACAACACCGCCTCTTTCACATTTTTTAATCCTAAAACCTGCTGGATTAATCTTTCCGAACCGATCGCCCAACCGCCGTGGGGCGGCATAGCGAATTTGAAAACTTCAAGATAAAATTCCAAGCCAGCCGGTTTCACGCCTTTCTTTTTCATATTATCAACCAACTGCTTGTAAAGATGAATTCGCTGGCTACCAGTTACCAGCTCCACTCCTTTGAAAATTAAGTCAAAACCATAGGTGTCCTGCGAATTTTCCGGGTCAGGCATGGTGTAGAACGGCCGATGAGCCCAGGGGTAGTGCGTTAAAAATATAAAATCGGAGTTAAACTCCTCTTTGGCGTACTGCGATGCCAGCCGCTCGCCCTCCGGGTCAATATCCGTGTCTTCGGACACATTATATTTATATTTTTTGGCAATAATTTTTTTCATTTCAGCCAGCTTAAGATGGGGAATTTCTTCGGGCACTTGGGAAATTTCGGCGTTGTGCAATTTTAAATATTCCGCGCCCTCTCGGGCCAGCAGGCCAAAAACTTCGCGTAAAATTTTAGTCAGCATCGCGGTCACGTCGTGCCAGCCGGCAATAAATCCCATTTCCGCGTCCAAACTGATGTATTCGCTTAAATGACGTGTGGTAAAAGAGGGCTCCGCGCGAAAAACCGAACCGATTTCAAAAACCCGCTCCAGCGCGCCCACCATTATTTGCTTGTAAAGCTGGGGACTTTGAGCCAGATAGGCACTTTTGTCATAATATTGAACTTTGAAAAAATTCGCCCCGCCTTCCGAAGCCGCGCCCAGCAATTTTGGCGTTTTAATCTCGCTAAATCCCTCCTGGCGCATCACTCTTTCGTAGCCCTGCAACAAAATATTGTAAAGCTTAAAAATCGCCTGAACGCTGGGATGGCGCAAAGACAGCGTGCGATTATCAAGCAAAGTTGTCAGCTGCAAATTGAGAATATTTTTTGACAAATCAAACGGATATTCTTCAATACTAGCCGCCAAAACCTTGATTTCGCTGCCGACTATTTCATAACCACCCTTGGCGCGCTCGTCCTGGCGCGCGCTACCCTTCACTTCCACCGCGTCGCCCATTTTAATTTCCTTTTCTTTTTCCCAAACAGTCTGAATCACACCCGAATAATCTTGAATCAGTGCGAAAGAAATTCCGCCCATCTTACGCAAATTAATCACGCGGCCTTTGATTAAAATTTCTTTATTTATATTTTGACTCACCTGACTAATTAATGTTCTCTCCATAGATTTTTATTAATCTTTCTAAATTCTTAACTAATAACTAAAAACTAATCTTGGAGCGGGCCGCCCGCTAGGCGAGCCTCGCTCAAAAATTGTAAACAATTTTTGAGCGGGATACCAGAATCGAACTGGCGTCCTCTGCTTGGGAAGCAGACGTACTGCCACTGTACTAATCCCGCCCGACTCCCTCCTTTTTAAAGGAGGGTTGGGGTGGATTTTATAAAAATCTAAATCTCCCCTAACCCCTCTTTACAAAAGAGGGGAAATTTTAATGTCCAAACAAATATTTCCACCATTTAATAAAATTATTGTCAGCCGGCTTCTTTTGAACTTCGGCCTTCGGCGCGCTGCTGGCGGAACTCTCCGACAGTTCCCGACTGATGGCCGCTTCGGGCACCATTACCACGTTCTCCCCTTCTTTTTTTAAATTCAGCTTGTCTTTCGCCTCTCTTTCTAAAAAGCTCTGGTTATTAAAATATTTTATCAATTGCGATAATTCGTTATCTTTTTTGTCTAATTTTTCTATCTCGCTTTTCAAAGAAGAAATTTCCTGGTCCAGCTGATATCTCCGGTAGGCCGTTTTAACCAAAACTATGCCCAGCCAAATCACGGCCAGCAGTAAAAAAAACAAAAAAACCTTGGAGCCTAAAAGCCTTTTAATCGGCGGCATTTTATGATATAATATAAAAAAAGACTAATCACTAAATTTTATGTTTTCCGACAAATATAGAAAAAAATTAAAAATCGCCTGGATAATCGTTATTAGCTTGGTGGTTTTAAGCATGCTTGCCTTCACCGTCGCACCGCTAATAAGATTTTAGCAGAAATCTGACTTTTTTCAATGGAAACCGCCCGAAGCGGTTTTTTCTATTCTTTTACTTCTTTAATACCTTCAAAAACACATCCTGCGGGATGTTGACGCGGCCGCGCGACAGCATTTTCTTTTTGCCTTTTTTCTGCTTTTCTAATAATTTACGCTTTCGCGTTACATCGCCGCCGTATAAATAGCCGGTCACGTCTTTGCGGCGCGCCCTAATCGTTTCGCGCGCCAGGATTTTGCCGCCTACAGCCGCCTGCAAAGCGACCGTGAAAAGCTGGGCCGGCAAAACATCTTTTAATCTTTCCACGATCGCCCGGCCTTCCGACAATGCTTTGGCGCGCGGAACAATCCGCGAAAATGCCTCTACTTTTTCACCGGCCACAAGGATGTCCAGACAAACCAAATCTCCCGCCCGCCATTCAATTAATTCATAGCTCATAGAGGCGTAACCGGAAGTAGCGCCTTTTAATTTATCGTAAAAATCAACAATAATTTCTCGCAGCGGCGCTTCATAGCTGATTATGACTCTCTGCGCGCCCAGATATTGGGTGTTGGCGTAAATTCCACCCAATCCCTGTAGCAACTTCATCACTGTTCCCAGATATTCGTTGGGACTGATAATTTCCAACTTAATCCAGGGCTCCTTAATCTCTTCTGTGCAACTGGCGTCGGGCAAATGCTGGGGCGAGTAAATTAATTTTTGTTCGGGATTGTTTTTTTCCTTGAGCTGATAAACCACGCTTGGCGTGGTAATAATCAATTTTAAACCGTATTCGCGCCGCAATCTTTCGCTGACAATTTCCAAATGCAGCATGCCCAAAAATCCGCATTTAAAGCCGCGGCCCAAGGCTTCCGACGCTTCCGGTTCAAAAACCAGCGAAGCGTCGCTTAATTTTAATTTTGACAGCGCGTCGCGCAATAAATTAAAGTCTTGATTTTCCCGCTCCGACCCGGAAGCCGTGTAAAAACTGGCAAAAATCATAGGCCTGGGTTCACGGTATCCTGATAATGGTTTAACCTCTGAAATATTTGATCTTTGCCCGCCCTCGGCCAAGCCCGGGCGAGGCCGGGGATTTTTGATATTTGATATAGTTATAGTGTCGCCTACGCGACAAAGCGCCACGTCTTTCAGGCCGGTGGCAATATAGCCGATCTCACCGGCCGACAATTTTTGAACCGGACGCAAATCGGGCTTAAAAACTCCTACCTCAAGCGCTTCAGCACGGGCTTTTGAAGCCATAAAAATAATTTTGTCTTCCCGCTTTATCTCTCCGTCTATTAACCGCACATAGGCAATTACGCCCTTGTAAGAATCGTAAGCAGAATCAAAAACCAAAGCGCGCAAGGGTTTTTGCGCATCGCCTTCGGGCAACGGAACTTGAGTTATTACCGCCTGCAATAATTTTTCAACATCTGTGCCTTCTTTGGCGGAAATTTTAAAAATTTCCGTAGCCGCGCCTTTTTCGCCCAAAATATTCCTGATTTCATCTTCCACTTCCGAAACTCTGGCGCCCGGCAAGTCAATTTTATTGATTGCCGAAATAATAACTAAATTTTGCTGCTGGGCTAAATATAAATTAGCCAAAGTTTGGGCCTGCACTCCTTTGGTCGCGTCCACCAGCAAAATCGCGCCTTCCACCGCGGCCAGCGATCTTGATACTTCATATGAGAAGTCTACATGCCCCGGAGTATCAATCAGATTCAAAATAAATTTTGAATCTGCAATTTCTAAATCCGAATTTCTAATTTCTAATCCAGTCCCGCCCTGCTCGCCTCGTTGAAGCTGCGGCGAAGCGGGCGGAACATTTTGGTCATTTGGATTTTGAAATTTATTTAAACTTTGGATTTTGTTATTTGGATTTTTCAAAACGTATTCCATCCTGACCGGCTGCAGCTTGATTGTTATTCCTCGCTCCCTCTCCAAATCCATCTGGTCCAGAAATTGCTCACGCATTTTTCGTTTTTCTACTGTTTGCGTCAATTCCAAAAAACGATCCGCTAAAGTGGACTTGCCATGGTCAATATGCGCCACGATACAAAAATTTCTGATGTTTTTTTGCTGTTCCATAAACAAAAACCATCCTTTCAAGATGGTTTAATTTTGCCATAAATTTAAGATTTTTTCAATCTCGGCTCCCAACCGGAGCATAAAAAATCGCATTAATATAGCCCGTCGTGTCTTCAGTTTTTCCGGTAAAATTAAAAGAGTTTGCCCTGCCTAAAATCCGCGGCTTCAGTTTCCATTCTCTTGCCAAAGAAACTAATAATTTTATTGTCGGAGGAGAATCAACGTGGCCAAGATCAATCGCAGAAACATCATAATTTAAAATCATTTTTTCGCTTTCTGCATCCAGGCTGGCGGCAATCTCATAGGGGCGATAATGCGAAAAGTCAACGCTGCCAATCAGGACTATTTTTTTCCCAAATGCTTTCAGACTATTTGTTAAATTTTGAAGTGTATTTGTGTCAATATTCGCCGAAAGAAGCAAAGCAACAATTTTTGCGTCGGGAAAAAGAAATTTTATAAAAAGGGCTTGGACAGCGATAGAATGCTCTCTACTGAAACATGTGTCATTAAAAATTGCTCCGCTCTCAATAATCTTTTTAACAATTTCCGAATCGCTTTCCAAAATTCCAAAAGGAGTCAGAAAGGATTTTTGTGTAGTTAAGAGCATACCGCCGCAACTTTCAAAATGGTCCGGCCCGACCACCACAAAAATCTTGTCATTTGCCTTTCCGAGGTTCTGATAAAAATCTCCTATAAAATAAGCGGCAGACGGCAAATGATGAGAAGTTATACCGATTTGAAAATCATTAACCTTGCCGGCCGGATTATCTCTAAAATATTTTTCAACATAATCTTTGGCATTTCCATAATCAAAAACAATGTAATCTTGCGAAGAAACAAAATTTTCTGAATCTCGCCTGACCGGCAAATTTGAATTTTTCTTGCCAATTTTAAAATTGCCATTCAGCCGCAAAAAAACCAAGATAAACGAAATTGCCGCAATAACAATAATTAAAATCGCAGCAATTTTCCATTTTATTTTTCCTCTGACAATTATCAAAAAATTGGAAATTCTAAAATTCTATTTTATGCTTACATCATCTTTGGCCGAAACATTTAAGCTTTCCAAGTCTTTTAATGATTGAATTATCGCCGGGTTTGCCTGAAAATCCCCCTTGGAAACGACGCGGGCGTAATAATTTAAGGTCCGCTGGGAACATTTACCGTTGAAATCTTTTGAAATATTAAAGTAAACGGCGTTATTGACAATCTTCGTCGGATACCAAGTCGTATCGCACAAATCCCAACCGTATCCTAATCCCGCTTTATAAAGTTGGGTAATCGGCCGTAAGCCCACCGGCAGATAATCAATTATCTGATAAGGACCGTCCATAGCCGTTGCTGCAAATTTCGGCGTTAATCTGACCAGCACAATACTGCCCTCTGGGAATGAATTGGTCGTAACGCTGTTAACCAAGTACTGCCGGTCTAAGCTCAGTTCCCGATTTTTTGTCAGCTCGTCTGAATTAGTGTATTTTTCATAAAAACTGGCTGCGCTGATGTCCCCTTCTATTCCGGAAAATTTGATTGAATTAAGCTCTTCTTTGGAAAGATTGAGTGTAAAAGTTTTTCCATTCTGAAGTTTCACCTGTCCCTTTTTGTTTCCGGCTTCGTACGAAAACTCGGCTTGTTGTTTTTGGAATTTTGGCAGCTCATTTTGAGCTACAATAATTTGTTCAATTATGTTTAGATCCCTTATTGGGTAGTGTTTGGAGATATAATTCCACAGGGGATCAGTGTCGCCCGAATCTAGATGCGCGGCCAAAACAGCAATAGCTGAAGTAAGCTTAACTTGCTTTGTCTGGTCAGTTTCCTCCGCCAGCCAAGCTTCCGACCCCTGAAAACGCACCTGCGGCCTAATTTGGGCTTCATAAATCTGGCGCGCATTTTCTTTATCTCCCAATCTGGCTAGAGCCAAAGCGACATAAATTTTATCTTCAAAATTCAAGTCGCTGCTGTCTTTGACGCTATAAATTTTATTCAGAACCGGCTCTCTTAATCCCGCTAAGCCGTAAAGCGCTTTGGCGATACGGTGAATATCGGTTTTTTTGTCGTTCAAAGAAGCATAAAAATATTTTGCCAGCTGATCCTGAAAAACATAGTCAGGCGCCAAATCAGCAAGCTTTGCCGAAAGCTCAAGGTCGCTATCGCCGTAAGGAAACAAAGCCAATCCGCCATCTGGCACCTGATAGCCGCTCAAATCTAAATTGTTCTCTGGTGGTTTTTGGTCAAAATAATCGGCTAATATTTTTTGAGAGAAAAAAGCCGCTGTTGACTGGTCGGATCTGATTCCGTCCCCATAAGAATTCTCGCGCAAAGATTTATAAAATTTCCCCTTGCCCTGATCCATAAAAACTAACTTTGTAAATCCGTCGCTGTTGCCTTCTAAATTAGAAAGGTCTTCTGAAAGCGGATAAACAGCAGTTTGTGGTTGTTGAAAAAATGTTTTCAGAACTTTGATACTTCTTACCAGCGAGTCCTGAAGCTTATTTTGTTTTCCCGAAATCGTAAAATCATATTCACCCTCTTTCAGTTTGCCAAGCGGAATATAAACACTATTGTCCTTGCTTATCTGACTTTGGTTAAAAGACAAAGCTTCACAGGTTATTGAATAATCAACCGGTTCTGAAAAATTATAATCGGTGCCAAAAGAGCGCAGCCGCAAGTAAGGATTATCGCCTTCAAGATAGTAACTGCCAAGGACAGCATCCACGAAATATGGCAAAGAAACTTTAATTAATTTTTCCGACTGACCGGCCTTCATTCCGTCCGAATCGTAAGCCAGCACAGTTGTACGCCAGCTTGTGATATTGTCCGGAGCCTTAAAGCTTATCTGGGCCTGGCCGCCGTCAGCTTTTAGCGTTTGAAATAAAGCTAAATCAACAAAATTCGTCCTGGCGCCTCCTTTTTCGGCATTATGAACATAAAGGCCGTCAGCGAAATAGGTATGGTGCGAATCAACCACTATGTTATAAACAAAAGTCTGTTTTTTTTCAAACACAAGGAAATTAATTTTTTCTTTTTGTCCTTTGCTCGTAATTAGCTCGTCGCCCGCCTTGGCCACACCGGCATAATTCCATGCGCCATTCAAAAATATTTTATGTTCCGGCGTGACTTTGAGACGACCGTTAATAATCAGATAGCCCTCCACCTTGTGAACAGAAATTCCCTGAACGATTGCCGACTTTAAATTATGATCTTTTTCGCTGGTAAAGGTGGTAATTTTATCTCCGATTTTTATTTCTTCAATCGGCTTAGAGCTTTTGTCCGCCATTAAAACTTGCGTGCCAGCGGCGAAACAGCCGCCACTTTCAGCACCCTCAGTTTTGAGTAAATTGTATTGAGAACCATTAGAAAGAGGCATATTATAAATACGCTGATAAAGTCCGATTAGAATATCCTGGCGCCAGTTATAAGACAGAATATGAAAAAGTGCTTCATCCACTGCCGCGACATTAACTTGAGCCGAAACCGGTTTGCCGTCTTTATCCTTTATTGTTAAAGAAATTTTTATTTGATCGCCCGGCCGATAGCTTTCTTTGTCGGGGTTGATTTGGATATTCAGCTTCCGGTCGCTTTTTTTGAAAGGAATCATAACAGAATTAGTCTCCACAAAACCACTGGGACCAAGCATTACCGCCATATATTGTTCCGAAGGCACAAAATCCGTCCCAAATTCCTCCTGAATCTGATAATTGCCCGAAACAAAAACCTCTTCAATGCTGTTTTTAAATCTGTAATATAAAATCTTTGGATTAGCGGGTTTGTCGCCCCGCTCTATTTTTGTCTCAAGATTTATCTTCTCACCGATGGAATATTCCTCGTTATCTGCCTTGTTACCCTTCAGGGAAATTGAGAAGTCGGAAGATTCGTTATAATATGGCCGGTAAAAATAGACAGTTTGCTTGACTCTTCTGCCCTGATTATCATGCCCGGAAAAAATCATTCTATAGCTGGCATTTTGTTCCTGCGGCACGGTTTTGGTAAAAATCCACTCGCCGGAGCTGTTCGTCTGCCCCGAAAACTGCTCAATACTTTGGTCATAGGAGCTGTAATCATAAATTTTTCTGACAACCTTATTAATCGGATCGTAATACTGACCCGTTTCCCGGCTGACATAAACCGTTTTAATTAACTCTGCCGAAAGCGTAAAATTAGAAGCCGGCTCACCGATATATTCCGGCTGATAATTATTTTCTGAAATTGAACCCTTGATTATGTCAATTCTGTTTGTCTTGGCAGTAATTTTATAATTGTCTCCGGACTGATTTTCTTGGAATGCCTGCAAATAAATATTCGGACCAAAGACCAAAACGCTGGCGCTGCCCCAAATTTCTCCCTCCTCTGATAAAACCGGCTGAAATGTCAATTCAAGGCTTCTGGGATAATAAAAACTGTCTGTTTCTATATATTGCGGCGTATAAGTCACTTCCCCTTCGCCGTTTCCATTTAATATTAATTCTCCGCTAAAAGACGAATCCCAGTAACCGGAGTATTTCAAACGCAGCTTAGATACTGGCGTTCCGTCAAAAAAATTGGCCGCAACGCGGAAAATAATGTTTTCGCCGGCATACGCAGCCTCTTTAGAAGGGGTAATTTTGATTTCATAAGCCGGCTTGGTATAAGTCATAATCTCAACCGAAACGGATGAAATTATGTTTTTGCCGTTTTTAACCTGCAAAACATAATAGCCGGGGGAAAGCCCTTTAAAATTCAGCTCGCCTTCAACCGTATCAAATTGAGAAACTAAAACGTCCTGCGAAACAACCGGGATATCTTGCGAAGAATCGTAGCCATAAAAATAATATCCATAAGAGTAAAGCCCGACATTCACCATCTTTTCTTTTATGTCAGACTGGCGGCCCTTAGCTACGCCCCAATATTTGATTGAATCCGATATCTGATATACCGCGCGATCGGTAGAAATATAATTCCAGTAAAGATTCCCCTGGGAAACACTTGAGCGATACCCCCAGCGGTCGGTGATGGCGATTAGAAACTCGGGTAATCCGCTTTTTTGAGCTTTGAAGAATTTAGGTTTAAAATCTTTTATGTCCTGATTTTTTAGCGAATCGGGAGTCGCAAATTCCAGCAATCCGTCCTGATTGGTCACGCCTAAATTTTTTTCTTCGCCCCCGCCGACATAGCTAATTTTTACATCCTTTTGCGGCTCTTTTTTATTAAAATCCTGAATCCAGACAAAACTCTTATCTGGACTTACAGAAAAATAACGAGAAAGCGGATTTATCTGAAGCCAGGCCTGTTCATGTCGTCCCCCGGAATATTCAACATCTACCAAGTAAAAACCCGCATCAAGTACCTGCGGAATTTCAAAAAAATTATTATATTGAACCGTGGAAATTTCCGGCCTAAAAGATACGACTTTTTGAGTGTTACTTGGGATATCGTTTTTGCCAGCCTTCCAATAATAATTTGTCCAATACCAATTCCAATTTCTGCTATCCACATAAGATTTTAAGAATGCGTCAGCCCCGGGGAACCTATAAACATTAGCCTTTAAATTTTCCAAATTAATATTATAGGAATAAATCTGAAGACTCGGTTTAATTTCCGGGAGAGAATCAATTAAATTTTCAGAAAAGCTGAAATACGAATATTCTCCATAATTTCCAGAGCCGGTCTCAAAAGCAAAAGAAAAATCTTCAACCAAAGTATCGTCTGTGTTTTGAGCCCTTAATCCTTTCTTGATGGTTATAGTGTAAACCGTTCCCGCAGTCAAATTTTTTGGCAGGAAAACTAAAGTATTGTTTCTGTTTATTTCAAAGGTACCGTCAACTTTGGGACTTATTTCAAAATTATTTTCTGGACCGATCGGATTATCCCGGTTAAAAATAATCTCAATGCCGGAATTTAAAGGAACGCTTGTCGCTTTGTCTCTGGGATGCGTTTGGGTTACCTGAAAAACCGCCTTTGTTTGAAACGCCCAGCCGTATTCGTGCTCGGCAAAATCGGAGTCATTAATTTTTACCTGGTAAACCTGCCTTTGCGCCAAAGAATCCTGCGGTTTTATTTCATAGACTGCTTTAGCCTGAATCGTTTCGGTAATAGCTCCTAGGACCGATTTTATTTTTTTAACGCTAAAGGCTATCTCCGGATCAAATTTCACGATTTTTTTCACGTCGGATTCAGAAATATTTTCCGAACTTTTCAGTAAAAAAGTTGTTTGGGGTTCAATTCCAACCTGGTCGCCATTGACCGCTTCAAGACTAAATTTTGCCTGCGCTGGTTTTTGAAAATTGGGATAAAGATACCATCCTAAAATTCCCGCAGCGATAAGTACAGCGATTATCCCAAAAAATATAAGTAATTTTTTATTCTTATGAAAAAAATCGCCCGCTGGATTTATAAATTCTTTTGTCGCGGCGCTAATTTCCTTTTCATCCCATCCCGTGCCCGTTAGCTCAGTCTTGATATTTTCCAGCGTTTTACCGGAAGCTAAAGCTTCTTTTATAAATTTATTTAAATCTTGATTTGGCATATATTTTTACGCATGATGTAAAATTTTGCTTTTGCACCACCCGCATGTTTAAAATTTTAATATTAATTATAATTTTATTCCTGAATTAATTCCTTATCCGGCGCGACGGTTTTGAAAGGCAGGCGATTTTTGAGCGAACGGTAAAATGCCCACATCTCCTGCGAGCGCAAAATCAGACCGGCTAAAAAATAAACAATTATTCCAACTATGCCGGCTGCCAGTCCTTGCGCAAAAATGCCCAAAACCTTATGAGTGTTCACAAATTTATCCATTACTTGCAACATTAAATAAGCAGCCATGCCGGCCAAAAAAGAAGCTAAAAATATTTTGAGCCCGCTGTTTAAAATTTCCCTAAAATTCAAATCCCCCACTTTTCTTTCCAAAAATATCCAAAGCAAAATCAGATAGGCCACGCCGCCGAGCGCATAACCCAGGGCCAGGCCGGGCACACCCAGATAGGCCGCAAAAATCCAGGCGCCAAAAATCCGCACCGCCGAACTAAATAAACCCAACCAGAAAGGCGTTTTGGTGTCCTCCAGCGCAAAAAATCCGCGAATTAAAAGCAAAATCAACGCTTCGGCAAAAAGCCCCAAAGTCAAATATTGCAAAGACTGAAAAGTTAAAATAGTATCTGTCCAGTCAAACTTACCCGTTCCCAAAACAACGCGCACGATTTGGGCGCGCAACACAATAAATAGAGCGCTGGCCGGAATAATTAAAAATAAAATTTGCCGAAAAGTTACCGAAAAAGTTTTGGCAAAAGCCTGCCGGTCTTTCGTTGCCGCGTTTTGCGACAATATTGGAAAAGCGGCGATGGCCAGAGAGGCAGCTAAAATCCCCAAGGGAAAACTCCAGATATTAAAAGACAAATTAAAAACCGCCAAACTGCCGGCCGCCAGGCCTGAAGCCAAAATAGTGATAGCCACGAAATTCAACTGCGAAACAGCCAGGGTTAAAGTGCGGGGCACCATAAGTTTTGTCAGCCGCCGCATTCCTTCGTCGGCCCAGTTGAAAACCGGCCGCCAACGGAAACCTAAGCTTAAAAGCGTTGGCAGTTGAATCACCATATGCAAAAATGCGCCCAAAACTACGCCATAAGCCAATCCGTAAATCCCAAAACGCGGCACCAAAAACAAAATGCCAAAAATTATGCCTAAATTATAAAAAATCGGGGCGAGTGAAAAAACGAAAAATCTTTTTAAACTTTGTAAAACCCCTCCCCAAATCCCGCTGATCCCTAAAAGCAAAGGGCTCAAAAACATAATCCGGGTCAGCTGCACGGTCAAATTAAATTTTTCTCCGCTAAATCCGGGCGTGATTAGCTTCATCAAGTAGGGCGCGAAAATAAAAAAAAGTCCGCCCAAAATGATGAGTCCCACCAGCAAAATATTCAAAATGCTGTTCACAAATTGCCAAGCTTTTTCATCGCGCTCGCCCTTTTGCCACAGGCTGACAAAAACCGGAATAAAACCAGCCGATAGCGCGCCTAAAATCAGAAGATTATAAACCAAATCGGGAATGCGAAAAGCGGCGTAGTAAATATCTAATGTGTCGCCCGCGCCAAACTGGCCGGCCAGCAGCCGGTCGCGAATCAAACCCAAAAACCGGCTGGCCAGCGAAGCCACCGCCAAAATTATCGCAGCCGAGGTTATGGTCTGCGACTGGCCGTTGAGACCGTTGAGAATTTTATTATTAAAAAATTTCCACATTAACATACAAACCAGGTAGTAACCCCGCTAAACGGCATCCCTACCTGGCAAACACCACTCCATAAAACTTATCCGTCTTCAAGCTCCCGCTGAATTTAATTTGTGAGCCGGAGATTTGCAAGTTTTCCGGATACTGCCAGCCAATCTTGAATTCCTGCGGCAATTCTAAAATACTTTCAAAACCGCTATCCATTATACTCCCCGCTTGTTTTTGCGCCAGCAAACTATAGCTGAAGCTGTCAGCGCCCAAATTCAGTTTAAAAGGCAGCAGATATCTATAAGTTACCTCAACCGTTTTGCTCGGGCTGACATAAACCCAGTTGCCAAAAACGGTTTTGCCAGATTCGGTGAAAATTTGAGTCCCCGAATTTGAATCAATCGTCATTCCTTGCTCCTCGGCGGCTACATCCGGATCGGTTTTAAAATTCAATTTTTGATAATCAGCCGGCGCGCTGTAGGTCTCGCGCGTGTGGCCTTGTGCCGACAAAAGCTGGCTTCCTTGAGGCACATAGACTCGCAAATAATTAGCGTTGACTTTGTTATACCAGTCATAGAGGCTTTTGCCGCCCGTGTGCGTTCTGACAATTTTTACCGTATCAATAATTGAGCCGTCGCTTTGAACCTGTGAGCTATGATAAATTTTCTGCTCAATCATTTTATCGGTCTTGAAACCATTGATGTTGGTATTAATCACGCTCAAATAGTCTTTGTCGGTTTGCAGCACCTCGCCCGCCCAGCCCTGCTCCACAAAAGTTTCTTGCAGCGCCGGGTCGGAAAAATAAAATAAGATTTGTTTTTCGGCCAGAGCGTTGCTGGCAATAGTAATAATTTCGTCGTATTTTTGCGGCCAGATTTCCCAGAGCTTCTCCAAAAATTTTGGCGTAAAGTCAGCCAAGATTTTTTTGGGCTGATTAAGCTCTTTATCATAGTCAGACTCCACTTTATACTGAATGAGCTCGGAAAAATTATCCTTGTCCAGCGCCAAATTAAATTCCGGCACATCTATCGGCCCGGTCAGCGCCAGCAACTGCTCCACCACCGTAGGCGTTAAAGAAATCACGCCATCAACGGTTTCGCCGCCGCCGGCCGCTTCGTAAAAACCCATGATTTTTTTGGCTGAGGTCGGCCAATCGGGAAACCAGTTGGCGTCGTGCGTTGACCAGGCGGTGGAAATTTTCTGGATTGGGCGAGGCGGCACGACCTTCTCGTCAAGCTGGCCGTCTAAATTAAAAATGCCGTCAATAAAAAGATTTTTTATCCGTCCTTGGTCCAAATCCAAAATGCCGTAGGTGCCGATAAAGCCACCGGTGGCTCGAGCTTCGGCGTTATTTTGAAAGATAAGCAGGTATTTTTGAACGCGCTCATGCCCGAAGGCCTGCAAAAAAACGCCGCTCCAGCGGTCAAGCTCGGCGGTTGCGGCTGCCACTGCCGGCAATTTTTCTTTCAGCGAACTAACAGAAGGTGCTAAATCAGAAGGCAAATCGGAAACATTAACTTTATTTAAATTATTGTTAGCCGAAACTAAATAAGCCTGCGCAATTTTAAGTTCGCCTTGCGCTTGGGCGACTTTTTGGGTTAGAGATTCGCCGCTTCCAGAAAAATAGTCTCCGATTTTTTGCACTGCCACTAAGCTGCCGATGCGTGAAAAACTCTGCGCCGCCTGAGCTAAATCTTTGCCGGCAGAAATTAACGCAGAGCCAGATTCAACCGGCGAGCCGCCGGGCAGCTGTTCAAGCACGACAATAAGAGCGCGCCCCATTTTATCCAATTCCTGATCAGCCTGCAAAAAATTACTATAAGCGGCAGAAAAGCTTGCCTGCGCCGCGGAAAAATCAAGCCGGCTGGCCGATTCCTTGCCAACGAGCATTGCGCGGTAAGCCTCAAGCCCGGAGCTTAAAATATTGTCTTTTGCCGACAAGCCCCGGCCGGTTAAGGATAGACCGAAAATTACCAAAAATATCAAACAGCCGGCGCTAATAAAGGCAACGGCCGAGCGCCTAAATCCCCAGACTTCCGGTTTTTGATCTCGCTCTTGCGCAATTAATGGTTCGGGTATTTCCGTCGCGGCCTCGTCTTGAAAAATATTATTTTCGGGCGCGCTTCCGGGTTCAGCCAGATCCGCTGGCAACAATTCAGAAATTTCAGATACCGTAACTTCGGCCGCCAAGGGTTCAGACGGCAGAACTGGCCGGAAAACAGCAATTTCTTCCGGCTCCTCTTCAATGACTTTTGATATCTGCTGTTCTTCTACAAAATCCGCCGGGCTAACCCGGGCCAAAATATTCAGTAGTTCGTCTTGCGATTCGTCTATTGCTTCCGCAACCTGTTCTTTTGTTTCTTCATCAATAAAATTATGCTCTTGCAAATAAATATTAATCCGCTCAATTTCTTCCAACTGCGCCAAAATTTCCTCGCGCGTGGGATAAGAATTTTCCAAAATCTCGGGATTATAGGAAGGGGGCTCTATGGATTTTTCTGGAATCAGATATTTTAAAATTTGCTCGTCGGGCGAAAGCGGCTGAACCGGCTTTCCGGCATTTCCCAACAGGAGCTTTTTGGCAATTTTTTCACGCAAATCAACAACTCGCCTGGCTTCGTATTCTTTCTCGCTTTTTAATTGCGGCTCCTGCCCCGCTTTTGTTTGTGCCAAATCTAAAACGCGCTGGATTTTTTCTATCCGTTCCAAATCTAAACCGCCCAGTTGCGTACACGGACGTACATCAAACATCTGGCTGAAAACATTGCGATAAGCCATTAATTAAATTATATCACGACTGGAAATTGTTTTAATCCACAGAAAAAAGACGGATTGCTCCGCCCATCCTATTCAAATATTTACATTTGAATATATATTTAATGTTTCTTCCCCCATCTTCCGCCAAGAATATTTTTTTATTTGCTCAAAGCCTTTACTTATCAAACCGCGCCGCAGATTTTCATCTGCCAAAACTTGATTTATTTTCTCCGCCATATCGCGCGGATTCAAAGGGTCAAAATAAACTGCCGCTTCGCCCAAAATTTCCGGCAGACAGGTGGCGCCGGACGAAACCACCGGCACGCCCTGACTCATCGCTTCCAGCGATGGTAAGCCAAACCCTTCACAAAGCGAGGGAAAAACATAGGCGCTGGCGTTTTTATAAAATCCAGCTAATTCTTCATCGGGCACAAAACCAGTGAAAATTACCCTACCGTATTGCTCTCCGTGTAATATTCCCATACTCCGAAGTATGAGAATATTACACGATTCCAAGCGGCGATAAAAATAATCCTCCTCGCCTGCCAGCACAAGCTGTATATCTTTTTTAAAATCTTCAACTAAAATTTTAAAAGCCCCCAATAGCCGCTCCAAATTTTTATGAGGATAAGCATTGCCCACGTAAAGCAGGTATAGTTTATTTATTCCGTATTTTTCTAAAATTACTTTTGAATTTTGGTAGGCTTTTGCCGAAGGGAAAAGGGGTGGTGTGGCCTTTTTGAATTTTGAATTTTTTTGCGGCACTCCTTCGTGAGTCATCACTATTTTTTCTGGTTTTATTTTAAAACATTTTATAATATCGTTTCTGACATATTGCGAAACTGTGATTATTTTTTTCGCCCGACTGATAGCCAACCGAAAAACCGCCCGGTAGGCCAGATTTTTAAACCAATACTTAACCGATCCCAGTGTTGAGGCGCGGCGCGTGGCAAAATGGCGTAAAATCAAATCATGGATAGTTACAACAAACGGCTTAAAATATAAAACCGGCACATTAAAATGGGGAAAATGCATTAAATCTATTTTTTGCCTGTAAATAACAAATGGTAAAAAAATCTGTTCCGCCACGCTGTACCAGCGGTAGTCAGCCAAAACTTTTTTGAAGCGCGGGTTTTGCGGCTGGAATTCATTAAAATTTTCGCGGCGCAAAAAAATCACATAATCGTTCTGATTATCAATTTCTTGAAGCGATTCAATTAATTTTTGCGTATAACGCCCAAGCCCCTTGCCCCGCGGGCCAAAGAAGCGGGCGTCAATACCGATTCGCATATCAGTTTTTAGTTAGTAGTTTTTAGTTGTTAGTTATGAAATCCAGTGTTTCTCGCGCGCATTTGTCCCAGGAAAATTTTTTAATTTGTTCAAACCCTTTATTGACCAAATTCCCTTGTAGTCGCGAGTCTTTTAAAACTTCGGCCATCGCCCAGGCAATTTCGCCAAAATTATAAGGGTCAACCATTAAGGCCGCCTCGCCGGCTATTTCCGGAAATGAAGAGGTGTTGGAACAAATAACCGGCGCACCGCAGGCCATCGCTTCCAGCGGCGGAAAACCAAAACCCTCAAAAAAACTTGGATAAACAAAAAGCGAACTCAAATTATACAAATAAATTTTATCCTGTGGCCTGACAAAACCGGTAAAAATTATATCCGCCCCGTAGATTGATTTTTTGACATTGGCGAATATTTGCTCGTCCAGCCACCCACGACTGCCCGCAATTACTAACTTAAAATCGTTAATTTTGTAGTCCTGCCTTAAAATTTCATAAGCTCGGACCAGGCCATTGATATTTTTGCGCGGCTCAATCGTGCCGAAATATAAAATAAACTTGCCTGGCAAATTATATTTGCCAGAAATTTCCAGTTTCCAATTTCCAATTTCCAATTTTTTAAACTCTTCCCCTACGCCAGAATAAATCACTCTGACGTTTTTTCCCGGCACGCTGTACCAACCAGTCAAGTCATTCTTGGTTGAGCCAGATACCGCAATAATTTTATCCGCCTGGCGCGCCCGGGCCCGCGGATTCAAAAAATCGTGCCACAGCCGCTTGCGCCAAGGGAAAAATTCCGGAAAATATTCAAATGACAAATCGTGAAAAGTAATAATTTTTCGGCATCTATCAGAAACCGGACTCAATAAAAAATGTGGGGCAAAAAATACATCTGCACCGCCCAACAACTTGTCTATTTTTGGCAGCTTTAAAAATTTAGCCAACGGGTCGAAAATTAAGCGATTGGGAAATGAAAATTCTTTTAGCTCAACGTTGGGCAAATTCAACCAATCGTAATCCAGTTCACTTTTATTAAAAGCATTATAAAAAAGCTTGAATTTTATGTTTTTGCCCAAAGACAAAAGACGGGACAGAAGATTAAGGGTGTATTCTTCTATCCCCGTACGCGTGCCGCGAGCTAAAACTCGGATATCAACGCCTACAATCACAAATTCTCACAAATTTAGCCACAAATCTCACGAATGAATTTGCGAGACTTGCGCTCAAATTCATAATTATTAGCGATAAAAATAATCTCTCGCTACCATAATAAAAAACCCAAAAACCAGCCCGACCAAAAATCCCGCCAAAACGCCCAGCAATAAATTATAGGTGTTTTTAACCGCCACGGGCTCGCCGGCAATGACAACGAAAGCCAGTCCCTGGCCGGAAGAAGAATTAAGCAAATTAACTTTTTCCGCGATAACCTGGCTGACCGCTGAAGCAATTTTTTTGACATCATCCTGGCTTGTGGCCCCGTATCTGACCTCAACCAAATTAGGAGAAATTTTGGCTGCCTTAAATTTACCGCTTAAGGCGCTAAGCGACCAGCCCGAGGAATCTATGCCCAGGCGCGCGTTAATGACGCTGGCAATTTCGGGAGTTTTGAACCAGCCGACGACCGTGCTGCCAAATTCATCGGTTGCCTTAAGCGCATAGTAACTGTCAAATTTGTAATCAATGGCGTTTTGGGTGCCGGAACGACTGATGGTGAGGGCTAATGAGCCGGTGTAGTTTTGCGTTGCCCGCCAGCTGAAAATGCCGGCAGCCGCGGCCACAAGCAGGGCAAAAACCCAAATTAATTTGTGCTTTGCTAAAAATTCTTTAATATTAAATTCTATTTTTTTGTCGCCAAGCGACGCGTTTATTTTTGGCATTGATTTACGAATTCTTTTATTTTATTTTTAAAAATTTCTTTATCAAATTGAAGAGCGTGCTGACGGATGACTTCCGGATTAAATTCCTGATCGCGGAATTTTTTCAGCGCGCTGACCAAAGAATCAACTGTTTGCTCTTTAAAAAAAATCCCGGTTTCCCCATCCTTTATAATTTCCAGCGCCCCGCCACTCTGATAGGCAATCACCGGCCGGCCGGCTCCCATGGCCTCGACCGCGCTGATACCAAAATCCTCTTCCTGCGCGAATATAAAGGCACAGCAGCGGGCGTAGTAATCTTTCAGCAAGTCTTCATTAACCAGCCCGACAAATTCTATGTTGGAACCGGCAATTTTCTGAAGCCGCTTTTTTTCCGGCCCGTCACCGATAATTTTTAAGGGCCAGCCAAGTTCGTTAAATGCCCTGATGGCCAAATCAATTTTTTTATAAGGCAAAAATCTGGCCACAACCAAAAAATAATCCTGGGGCTGGCCAATATAGAAAAAACTGGTTTTGACCGGCGGGTGGATAACCGTGGCCTCCTGCTGATAATATTTTCTAATGCGCGAGGCGACAAAATGAGAATTGGCCAAATATTTATCAGGACGGGAGGAAGCCGCCTCGTCCCAAAGACGCAAATAATTCAGAAACGGCGGAATAATTTTTTTGACCAGCGCCGGGTAATTGAATTCTTCAATATATTTATGGCTGTCGTCCCAGACATAGCGGGTCGGGGTGTGGCAATAGCAGATATGCAGTGTTTTGGGTCTTGTTATCACTCCTTTGGCAAAGCTAGCGGAATCAGAAATTACCAGATCATATTTTGACAAATCAAATTGCTCAATGGCCAGAGGCATCAGCATTAAAAAAGGCCGGTGGTGTTTTTTCACTAAAGGAACTTTCTGCAAAAATGATGTTTTGATCTTCCTGCCGGCGAAAGCTCCTCCGGTGCGGCGCTCGTCATAAATTAAAGTAAAAATCGGCGCCTCCGGCCAAATTTCGCAAAATGCCTCAAGCACGCGCTCCGCCCCTCCGTATTGATTTAGATAATCGTGTACCAAAGCCACTCGCATATTTTCTCAATCAGCCGCTTTCCTCCGGAGCGGAACAAAAAATTATATATGTCAGCGCGTTTTCCTGAACAAAACCGCCAGAGGCGTTTTTAGCAAAATTTTCAAATCTAAACCCAGCGACCAATTTTCAATATAAAAAGTGTCCAATTTTACTTCTTCGTCAAAATCAATTTCCGAGCGCCCCGAAATTTGCGCCAGGCCCGTGATGCCGGGTTTGATATTAAAAACTTTTTTGTGCCATTTTTCGTATCTAGCCACTTCTTTTGGCATATGAGGCCTGGGTCCAACCAGGCTCATATCGCCCAACAAAACATTAAAAAACTGCGGCAGCTCATCCAAGCTGGTTTTTTCCAAAAAAGCGCCTAATTTTGTCCGGCGCGGATCGTTGACAATCTTAAATACCGGCCCCCGGCGGCCGCTCTGTTTGGCCGCCAACTCGTCCTCCAGGAGGCTCGCTTGGCCGGATTGATCGTATTCAGAACCGGTACAATATTCAATTTTCATTGACCGAAACTTATAAGTATTAAAAACTCCTTTCTGTCCCACCCGTTCGTTTTTGTAAATAACCGGCCCGGGCGAATCCAGCCGGATTAAAATTGCCACCACAGCCATTATCGGCGAGAAAATTATCAGGCCAAAAATTGCGCCCAGAATATCCATTGCTCTTTTAATAATTTTCCCCCACCCGTCAAGCGCCGTGCGCCTAAGCTCAATCAAAGGAATCGCGCCGACCGTATCAAATTGAACATTGCTGGTCAGGGTTTGAAAAAGATTGGGCACAAATTTAAAATTCAGATGTTTTTCTTCGCAAAAATCAACCAGTTCCAAAACGAGCTGGCGCGAAAAATCGGGATTGGCTAAGATAATATCGTCTATCGCCCGGGCATTTACTGTATTTTTTATTTCCGCCAAATCCAAACTCGGAAAATATTTTACCAGGTGATAGCCCGCTGCGGGATGATTTTTAATCTCCTGAATTATCTCCTCGGAAATCCCATCGCCGCCGACCACCAAAACATTATGACTGCCTAACCGGTAATGACTGATTAAATAAGATTGGATGCCCCGCAACACCAACCTACCCCAACTGACAAAAAATATTGCTAAGATCCAGGCGGCTAAAATCAAAAAACGCGAATCAAAAAATTCCCGCTGTACGAAGATATAAATAATAATGCCTATCAGGCCGGCAGAAGTGGCAATGACAATCCGGACAAAGTCTTCCCACAGCCGATTGGCCCGTCTGATTTCGTAAAGCCCGGCCAGTGCAAAAATTACCACCCAAAAAATACCGATGATTGCTACCAGCTCAAAGTAACGCTCAAAGGGCAAATTCAGGCTAAAAAGCACCGGCCGCCATTGCGCGATAAGTTCGCTGGTTCGCAAAGCATAGGCGGCTAGCCCGGCCAGAAGCAGCATCAGATAATCAACCGGCACGGAAATTGTGGCAAAAATTAATTCCGACTTTTTCATACCAATTTAAATTCATTTTAACTCTAAAGGCTGTCTAATATCAAGGGGGTTGACCCTGTTAGAGATTCAGCTATGTTTATTTTATCCTTTAATTTATATCGCGATTCCGCCTACGGCTATTGTTAATAAAATACCAGCTTCTTTGGAAAATCTCTAACGGGGTTGACAAGCAGCAAAAATAAGCTAATAATATTAATGTCCCGCTCCTTTAAAATCAGCTTTCTAATAGGGCAAGTAAGTCGGGTAATCGCCCCCCACTTGCTATCAGTCAAGTAATAAGATTTTTCCAAAAAATATTGTTGATCTTAAAACAATATAAACTAGACTAATAGCAAGTGGGGGGAGGAAAGTCCGAACACTCCCCCTCACTTGGTTCCTTGCAGATGAACAAGAATAAAATAAATATATTATTTCATCTCCAGTGATCCAAGTGAGGGGTAAAAAGGTAGCGGCTAACGGCCGTCGTCCCGCAAATACTCGCCTCGCTAAAGCTTGGCGAAGCGGGCGGGATAGAGGTGCGAACAGAGACGCCCCGCAACTTGAAAAAGTCGGGACGCCCGCTCCGCAAAAACGGAGATAGGGCGAGTCCCAAAGGATAACTTTGGGAGTGAAACGGCAAAATCCTTACCGGGTGCAAGATCAAACTATGAGATTGAAAATTTGAATCTCATAAGAAAAGTAGATCGCTTGAGTCCCGCAGCAATGCGGGACCCAGACAGATGATTATCCCTTCGCTTGCTTTGCAAGCTCAGGGTAAACCCTTTTAGGAATTTATCCTGAGGCGAAACGAAGTGAGCCGAAGGACAGAATTCGGCTTATAGACTTGCTTGCCCCATTAGAAAGCTGATTCTCTGATTAAAAATCGGACAATAAAAACCCCTGTTGAATAAATGGGGGTTTTAAAATAAGAAACAGATGGTTTATATATGAATAACTAACGGGGTAATTGTTTGCCCAAGAAATAATAAAAAGCAGCTATAACCGCCGCGGCAATTAATATAATAATAATTATCCCAATAATACTTTTTACTTTCATAAGATTGTAAGGCTGGATTATTTAAGATTATTATAACAAATAGAGCAAAATTGTCATCCACAGCCGCAAAAACCATTTAGCGATTTTTAAAAAGGCTCGCCGCTTTTAACCAAAGACCGCAAAGCCCGCGATTTGTCGCCTGGCGACAGTTTGGCCCGACTGACATATTTTTTCATCGCGGCGATAGTCTGGTCGTAGGTCGGCCGGTCAACCGGATAGGGCGTACCGTCTTTTCCCCCGTGGGCAAAGCTGTAGCGCGCCGGATCCTCATAGGAGGGCCGGGCGCCGTAAAGAACTTCTGCCACCAGCGCCAGCGCCCTCATTGTTTTTGGCCCCACTCCCTCCATTGCCAGCAATTTTTCATAATTAGCCGGCTGCTGGTCGCAAATCTTCCAAAGAATTTTTTGCAAATATTTGCTTTTGGAAAAATCCTCGCCAACTGTTGGATGTGATTTAAATTCTACGCTAACCAGATTCAATAATTTCAACCGCTGCTGGCCAAAGGATGTTTCCTTGGCTACCTCCGCCGTCTGCGACAAAGGCGTGTAATGCTTGCTTAACAACACCAAATCTTTCATCAAAGCGCTAAACCCCTGCAGAACCAACTCTGCGCTGGCCTGGCGATTGGTCGCGCTTTTTTGCGCAGTTAAATCCAGAATGTTTCTGACTTTGGCCTGCGAGGCAATGCCCGAGTGCGGTTCGCAAACCAAATCTTTAATATTTTTTGAATGCCAGTGATAGCGGCGCGCGGTTTGATTAACCGCGTTCATGCCCTGCTGTACTACTGTCCAGGCGCCCTTTTTGGTGAAAAAAAATGCGTGGTGGTAAATTTGAAAACCGTCCTGCACCAGCGCGCTGTCCACTTTGGCGGCCATGCGGGAATTATAAATTAAGGCGTTCGCAGCCGAAGGCGCAAAATTTATCCGCTCGCTCCAGGTCTGAATTTCTTGCGGCGTTTTAAGCGAAGTTTTACCTTTGCCGCCGCAAATAAAAATGCCTAGATCGTATTCCTGGCCGCGAATAGCTTCTTTGAGCGCGGCGGTTAAAATTGTGGTCAGGCCCGAAGCATTCCAGTCAAACGCCAAAACTGTGCCCAAAGACTGAAACCACGCCGGGTCTCCGAGCCGGCGGATAAACTCATCCGGCCCTTCCTCCGCCACAATCACCTGCGCCATTTCTCTGCCCAATTTTACCATGCGTTCAAAAAGCCACCGGGGGCAGGTGCCGTAATCCAAACCAAATGTGGCAATTCCGCGCTGAATCATAATTATTTACCCCGTTAGAAATTATCAAGTAATTTATTATCCAATAAAAGCGCTCCGTTCTTAAGATAAATTAGCGTACTAAAATAAATTATTCAATAATTTCTAACGGGGCTTATCTGGCGCAAGAGTTAAATTGAGAAACTTGGCTGTTGTAGCTATTGATGAGTAATTTAATCTGCGAAACTAAATTATTATATTGGCCTACTAAATCATTATATTGGCTCACAGCCTGATTATATTGGCGGCGGCTGTCAAACCGTGTATTTTCAATTTCTTTGCGTTTCTCATCAATTAGCAAGATTAAATCGTCAGCCTGCTTTTTATAAAACTCAATCTGGCTTTTGAGCGCCGCGTCCGGTTGCGGACAGGCTGCAAGCGGAAAACCGAATTCCTGCACAGCTATCCAAGTTGTCCGGCCTTCAAAAACGCCCTTGAGCACTGCTACGCCTATTTCCCGATAACGCGTATTTAAAATGTTGGCTCGGTGGCCGGGGCTGTCCATCCAAGCCTGAACCAGAGCCTCCTCATCTTTAAAATTTCCCAATGCTAAATTTTCGCCAAAAGCGACAAAGCTGTAGCTGAATTTTTTTGCTAAATCCTCCGGTCCGGCGCCCGCAGGAGAAACATGTTCAAAATACTGATTTTTAAACATCTCTTGGACTTTAGCCAAAGCCGCGGCGTCGAGCTTGGTGTTTGAGGCCAGGGGCAAAAGCCCGCCGTTGGCCGCGCGCTGAAGATTAGTCCATTTAATAACGACTGATTTAGTTAAAGTCGCCAGCGACTCTTCCTGATTTAGCCGCAGGGGCGGCGGCGCGGATACCTGCTTTTGAATGTCCTTGACTAACTGATCCAGTGATATTTTTTCAATATCGGAAAAATTTTTCGTCAAGTGGTCGTAAAAATTTAAAAGGTCGGCCCTGAAATAAAAACCCAGCCCAACAAAAATCAGTAAAATTAAAATTACCGAGATTTTTTTCATCAAATTCTTAACAGAATTTATAGTTTTGTAGCGCTAACTTCGGGATAATTATTTATCTCCGCTAAGGGCACAATAGCTATGTCTTTCCAGAAAAAGCCCCGATTATTAAATGTTTCGGGATTTGGAATCCACTCTTTAAAACCCTCTTCCGTCAAAAGAAAGACTGCCGGCTCTTCGGCTGACTTAACCAACCGCGCTTTATAAATTTCTACTTTAGTACCAATTTCCGCCCAGTTATAAACGTCCTCATCCAGACCGGGCCCTAATCTAACACAACCCAGCGAATAGACAGTGTTGACCGGCTGGCCTGAACGGGTAAAAGGAAGACCATGAAGATAATAACCCCTATAAAAACGAAGGCTTAAGGGCATAATTACGCCGTTGATACCTGAAATATGCCTTACTTCTTTTGATAAAATTTTAAAACTTCCTTGGGGCGTGGGTGAAAATTTAGGATTTCCCATACCGGAGATTCTGGCTTGTTTAATAAAATTACCATCTTCATACAAAACAATGGCGTAATTGTAAAGATTTATTCTTATAAGCTTGTTTGATTCTCCGCCAACCAATGACTGCAAAATACTGGAAAAATAACCGCCCAAAGAAATATCCTGCGGATAAAGATATAAAATATAAAATTCAAAAAGCGCCAGAAAAGAAATTGCGCAAAGGAAAAAAATTAAAAGTCGCTTTTTCATGTTTTCGCCTGAATTTATAACTTAATCTTAACTCTCTTTTTAGCTTTGGACAATCCATAAAAGCCAAAAGGCAAAAATCCCCCCGTTTGAAAACGGAGAGATAAAACCCCGCACCTTAAAAAGGTGTGGGGATAAAAATCCTTGCTGATTTTTTTGCTAACTTTATTGAACGTTGTCTCCCTCGGGAATGGCGTCTTTTTCGGTTGAATTAATAATAACAACCGAGTTCCAGTTATAGCCGTGTTTGCTGAAAACGGCCAATGAAGAAATCCAGTGTTTTTTACCGCCGCTCAATAAATAAACTTTTTCATCGCCGGCCGCGCGAATTAAGCTTACGTCGGGGTAGTCGGCCAAATCAGCCGAGCTGACAATAGTAATATCGTCCCAGTCAAAACCATATGAAGCGAAAATCGCCGGAGAAAGAATATGTCGTTTCATCCCGCCAATTATGAGATAAACATCCGGACTATTGCTGGCTCTAAATAAATTTTCTTCCCGAAAAGCGTTAAGCACCTGTTCAGCAACTATTTTGATATTTTCCCATCGCAGCCTCAAGCGTTCAAATGCCTGAGGAGAAGGAATATGGCGTTTATGACCCTTGTGGATAATATAGACTTTCGGAGAGCTGGTTGCCTGAACCAAATCTCCTTCATCATCTTCGTCGTCGTCATCGTCCAACTCAATCCTTTTGAAAACAACAATGGTGTCACTGGCAGAAAAATCTTTATCACTCACCTTTCCGGTTAGGGTTAAAACCAAGGCTGAGCTGTTGGCAGAGCTATCAGCCAAACCCTGTACGCCTTCGCGGGAAAATTTCAAAACTAAATTAGAAGATTTTTTCTTTTCGTGTTTTTTATCGTCATTATCATTAATATTATCAGTGCCTCTGAATTTTGGATCAGGCGGAAAAACGCCATTCAGTCTTACTGAAGAAATATCAACTTGATTCGCCTTATAAAGAAAAGGTAGATACAGTTGTACGGTTACCCACTTGCCTTCGCTGGATAAGTTTAGGGTGCGGGGCGTGACTTTCATTTCAAAGGTCAGGCCAGACGTTGAAGCAGGTGTTGGAGTGGGAGTAGGCGCAGGCGGAGCCAAAGTTGTTCCGCTGGCTATATTGGAAAAAGCTGACTCGTTCCCCGCCTCGTCCTTTGATTTTATGGCAAAATAGTAAGTCGTGGACGAAGACAGACCCGAAACCATCGTTGTTTCAACGCTACCGGCGATTTTAGGCGTTGGCTCGCCAACGGCCTGGGTAGAAGAAGCCCAGGTGCTTTCGGTGATGACCGAGGTTGCATAGCGCAAATCATAGCTAGTGGAAGTGCCGACCGCGCCATCGTTTCCCGGCGCCGTCCAGGTCATGGCTACCGAAGAAACCGTTGTTGCAGAAACGGCTAAATCAGCTATAGCAGAGGGCGCGGTTGTATCGGCAGTTTGAGCAAATACGCCCCCGATTAATAAAACCGCTGCCAATAAAAAAGCTGAACCGGCTCCAGAAACTAAACCCCCATACCACGGGCTTACGCCTGTGGCTCTCTGATGTAGGGGTAAATATTTTGTCCTTATCATAATATTTTTAGCTAACTGTCAAGAGTATTCTTTTAAAAATTTCCTAAAAGAGACTCTCTACGGTAAACCCTTTAATTTGCTTATTTGCCTTTTAATACGTGTATAATACATCAACGCATTTTTAGTTGCAAGGCTAACCTAAACCTAAAGCAAAAACGGTTGCTGGGCGTCCAGCGCCCGATTGACCAGTCTGTCTGTTTCGCGGTTTTGCTCGCGGGGAATTGCCGTAAATTTTATCGGCCCAAAATCCAGCATTAAATTCCAGACCTGCAAAAAAAGCGGCTGGAGATTTTTTTCCATAATTTTAAACTGGTGATTAAGCTGGCTGACTATTAATTCTGAATCCGTCCTGATTTCAATTTCCATTTCTTTTACCTTAGCTTTGCCAAAAAGCGCTTTTGTTTTTTTGAGCGCAAAAATCACCGCCTGATATTCGGCTTCGTTGTTGGTGGCTTCGCCAATTGCCTGACTGTATTTTTTGATGGTCTCGTCTGATTCGTTGGCAATCACGACGCCAATGGCCGATGGCCCCGGATTGCCGCGCGACCCGCCGTCGGTAAAAATGACTAATTTCATATCAAATTTTTCTTATAACTTTATCAAATTAAATCAATTCTGTCTTTTGCTAATGCAATTAATTCCGCCTCATTATGATATATACCATGGCGAGAAAACACAAGAACAACGCACTTGTCTTCGCTACCTATCTCAAAAACGACGTGATGCCCTTTTGATTTTCCAACATTTTCTCTTAAAGGGACAATGCGGCCTTTGAATATTTTTCGATGCCCAAAACCGGGAAATTGGTCAATGGCAGGAGTTTCCCGCAGACCTTTTAAACAAAAAAGTCGCTCCCATGCTTCAAGCGACTCTTTTGGGGCGACAAAACGCTTCAACGCGCGAAAATCTTTTTCAATATCAGGGTGCCGAGAAATTTCCATAACATATTAGAGCCGCTCCATCTCGGCATATTTATTACGATAGTATGTAAGATTATAATCAATGACTTGATTGGGCTTTGTGGCAATCCAAGGAGCTTCGCCGTGACTAGCCGTTTTCATTTCCGCGCCAGTGAACCTTTCCCATTTGTTAGCAATCTCTTCCAGCATCAAAATTTCCTCATTAGTAAAAACTGCCGGATTAAATTCTCTAGTCGCCTCAATATGCTGCTGATTGTTGTACCCTTTTGACATCTTGCGGCTGACAATTTTTATTTCTTTGCCCTGCATCTGCTTCAAAATCTTCTCTCCCATGCGCGGGACAGGCCCGTGCTCAAAACGCAGATATTCGTCGCCCGTGATTGATCGGCCATATTTTTCAAAAAAATCAAAATCCAAATAGTAGAGAAGCTTCATTAATTTAAGCTTCCCCAAGGTGCCGTTACAGATCTTATTCGCAAAGAAAAGCACGGTATTTTTATACTTTTTTTCGTTGATTTTAGCCATATTTATCACCTTTTACTACTGCTTAAATGATACTATAAAAACTCTATATTTACAATAATTTACACCCAACTACAAACCCCTTACTGCATTTACCCATTCGTACGAATTAAACAATACAGCGTCGGCATAGTATCCTTACAAACTTGAGAATGTTGGGATGTTATCTTAAACTTTCAGATTAAGCAACAATCTTCAACGGCTCAACGCCGTTGAGCCGTTAGATTTTCTCATAAGACGGCTTGCCGAAGTCAGACTCCAACAGACTTCACGAACCGCCGTCGGTAAAAATTGTTACTTTCATAATTTTTTTATATCTATTATTTTCAGCTGTAAATTCCTCGTCCCGTTCCACTCATCCGCTATCAGTTCAAAAATAATATCAATTTTATCGCCTGTTTTTAAATTGTCATTACCGTTTTTGGCTTGCCCGCCAATAGTCTGAGCCGCAGGCGATGACAGGCGGGCGGCCAGATTAAAACCAATAGCGTGAAAAACCTTATTGGCTAATTTATCACTTTTCAACTCCAATTTCAAATGTTTTGAGCCGTTGCCGACAACCCGCAAATTGGCGATTTCCAGATTTTTTAACAAAAAAACTGGCGGGTCATTTCCCCGCCCAAAGGGCTCAAGATGCTCCAGTTCGTCAAACAACTCCCAATTAACCTCCGCTGGCTCCAGTTCCGAATCTATTTGCGCGGCGGGAATTAAATCTTCGGGCTTCAATTTTTCTCTGGCAATCTGGTTTATTTTTTCTTTGAACGCGGAAAGATTTTTATTTTCTAATGATACGCCGGCCGCGCCCGGATGCCCGCCAAATTCCTTAAGCAATTGGCTGCACTGGCCTATGGCCTCAATAATATCAAAAGTGGGTATGGAGCGGGCAGAGCCGCGGCTGACTTTTTCGTCTTCCTTGAAAATAAAAACTGGGCGGTGATAACGGTCGGCAATTTTGCCGGCAACCAAGCCGACCACGCCCGGCGACCAGTTTTTATCTGTTTCCACGACAACGGGCTGATTTTTATCTGCCTGATAATTTTTAATCCGGGTTTCTACTTCAGCCACTATTTTATCGGTTAGTTTCTGCCGCTGCTGATTTTGCTCATTAATTTTTTCGGCCAGAACTTTGGCTTCCTGATAGTCTTGGGTCATAAGCAAACGAAACGCCAAGCTGGCATGGTCCATTCGTCCGGCCGCGTTAAGCCGCGGCGCCAAAATAAAACCTAAAGAATAAGTGTCTAAATTAGTCTTAAGATTTTCGGCTTCAAAAACGGGATTTAACCGCGCCACTTTCATTAACTCTTGTAGACCGACTCTTTTTGTCTGCGCCAGTACAATCAAACCGTAGTGCACCAACGTGCGGTTTTCCCCCAAAACCGGCACGCAATCAGCCACCGTGGCCAGCGCCACCAAATCCAGCAGCCATTTTTCCCAGCCTTCAGAAATTTTATTATCCAAACCCGGCTTACCCTGATTTTTTTGAAGGGCTTTACCCTGAGCTTGTCGAAGGGCTTGCGCTAATTTAAACGCCACGCCCGCTCCGGCTAATTCCTTAAAAGGATACTTATCTTTTGGCTGCCAAGGGTCAATTATGACCTTGGCTGATGGTAATTTTTTGCCCAAACGATGGTGGTCAACAATAATGACTTCTACGCCAAGCGAATTGGCTAACTTAACTTCCGCCACGTCGGAAATGCCGCAATCAACCGTTAAAATCAGATTAACTTTTTCTTTACCCAGCTTCTCTATCGCTTCGTTATTCAGGCCATAACCTTCAATTATCCGATCGGGTATATAAACGCCGCCGCTCAAATCAGCTCCTAGCTCCTCCAAAATTGTTTTTAAAATAACCGCACCGCAGACACCATCGCAGTCGTAATCGCCAAAAATAGCGATTTTTTCTTTCTTTTTTATCGCTTTATTTATTCGCTTAACCGCTTGGCTAATACCCAACATCAAAAAAGGATCCAGAAGATCCCCCTCAAAATCCGGATTGAAAAATTCATCAATTTGCTGTTGCGTTCTCAAGCCGCGATTGTAAAGCAGCTGCAAAACTATCGGTTGATATTCAGGAAACTGCCTGATGAATTCCTCCGGCGCATTAGGTTTAAATTGCCAAAGCATAAAAGAAAAAATCAAATGTCAAATCAAGCTCAAAGCCTAAAATCCAAAAATTTATTCTTTTTTTAGTCATTCGGATTTTGGATTTGATTTGACATTTGAGCTTTAGATTTTGAATTTATTCTAACGCCGTTAACCCCGGCAGCTTATCCCCCGCTAAAAATTCCATCATCGCGCCGCCGCCGGTGGACACAAAAGAAAAGCTATCAATCAGACCGGCTTTTTCTAAAAAGGCCACCGTTTCTCCTCCACCAACAATGGAATAGGCCCCCGACCGGGCAATCGCCCGGGCGATTGCTTTGCTGCCGTGCGCGAAAGCGTCTATTTCAAACAAACCCATCGGCCCGTTCCAGACAACCATTTTAGAAAACTCCATAACTCGGGCAAAAAGTTTTTCCGTGTCCAGACCAATATCTAAAATAGAATCTTCCGGCTGCATCAGACCAATAGGCCCGGGGTGACAGGTTGCCAAATCATCCTTATCGGTGCAAAGCAAAGCATCAAGAGGCAAATGGACTTTGGTGCTGGTAATTTCGAATTTTTGGATTTCGGGCACCATTGATTCTTCAATAATTGATTTGCCGACCGCGATGCCTTTGGCGTGCAGCACGGTATTAGCCAGCGCCCCGCCCAAAATTATATTTTCGGCTTTATCAAAAAAACTCTGAATTAATTTAATCTTGGTTGACATTTTGGCGCCGCCAATCACCACGGTCAATGGATGGTCGGGATTGTCGCGGGCGCGTGACAAGTTTTCTACCTCTTTTTGAAGTAACAGGCCGGCATAACTCGGCAAAAATTTCGTGACAGCGACCACCGAGGCATGGCTGCGATGGCAGGTGCCAAAAGCGTCATTGACATAAATTTCGGCCAGACGCGCCAGATTTTGGGCAAAAGCTTCATCATTTAACTCCTCCTCTTTGTGAAATCTTAGATTCTCTAGTAACAAAACTTCACCGGGCTTTAATTCGCTGACCCTCCTTTCAACTTCCGATCCGACGCAATCGGCGACAAAAAATACTTGAGCGCCCGACAGCTCGGATAGCCTTTTGGCTATTGGCGATAGGCTGAATTTTTCTTTTTGATTTTTACTATTTACTCCCTCGGCTCCGCTCGGGATAAATCTTTGATTTTCCAATGGTTTGCCCAAATGCGACATTAAAATAACCTT
>JAHIST010000086.1 GCA_018818145.1 Patescibacteria group bacterium | reverse complement strand
GTAAATTGATTTGTCCGGACAAAATTTTGCAAATAATAAACTCTGTTGGCTACGCTGCCCTTACCCTTGCCGGACGGTTTAATGGTAATGTGATCGGCGCTGACCTCAGTGACTTCGCCGTCTTCTTGCGCCACAATCAGCTGACCGGAATCCAGAGCAGCTTTTCTTTCCACGCCCGTTCCGACTAAAGGCGCATCTGGTTTTATGCAAGACACCGCTTGGCGCTGCATGTTTGAACCCATAAGCGCTCTGGTTGCGTCGTCATGCTCCAAAAAAGGAATTAAAGCGGTAGCAATAGAAATAAACTGCTGGGGAGAAACATCCATAAAGCCTATTTTTTCCCGCTTAGTGATAGAAGCCTGCCCGTGAACACGCGCCTGAACGCGCTCTTCCAAAAATTTTCCGTCTTTGCCAATCGGCACACCCGCGTGCGCAATATCATGTTTTTGCTCCTCGTAGGCATTCATAAAAACAATTTCTTTGGTGATTTTACTATCCTTTACTTTAAGATACGGAGTTTCCAAAAATCCAAATTCATTCACTCTGGCAAAAGAAGCCAAAGTACCGATCAGGCCGATATTTGGCCCTTCGGGCGTCTGAATCGGACAGATTCGGCCATAATAAGTGGGGTGCACATCGCGAACTTCAAAGCCGGCGCGCTCGCGAGTCAAGCCGCCCGGTCCCATAGCGGAGATTCTGCGCTTATGCTCAAGTTCGGCCAGAGGATTTACCTGATCCATAAATTGTGACAGCTGCGAAGTGGTAAAAAATTCTTTTACCGCCGCCATAAAAGGCCTGATATTAACCAGCTGCGCTGGAGTAATGGTGGCAATGTCCAAAGTGGTCATGCGATCTTTAATTATTTTTTCCATGCGCGCCATGCCGACCCGCAATTTATTTTGCAAAAGCTCTCCCAAGGCTCTCACCCGCCGATTAGCCAAATGGTCAATATCGTCAGGCTGCGCCTGAGGATCATTATTAAGCCTGATTATTTCTTTAATCACTAAAACTAAATCTTCCGGCCGTAAAATCCGATATTCTTTGGTCAGGGGAACATTAATGCCCAGGCGCAAATTGAATTTCCAGCGGCCGACTTTAGCCATATCATATCTCTCAAAATCAAAAAACATGGCCTCAATCATCTGCTGGGCATTATCAACGGTAGCTAAATCGCCGGGACGCAATCTTTTGTAAACTTCAATAAAACCTTCGCCCTGATTGTGCGAGGCATCGCGTCTAATGGTTGTTTCAATATATTTATTTTCAGAATCTGTATCAACATTGGCGAAAGTTTTAAGCAGTTTTTCATCGCTGTCTATGCCAAAGGCCCGCAGCAAAGCCGTTACCGGAACTTTTCTTTTACGGTCAATTTTTACAAAGATGGCGTTGTCGTAATCAGTTTCAAACTCCAACCACGCGCCCCGGTTGGGAATAATTTTGGCGCCAAAAAGCCGCCGGCCGCGGACATTGTCAGCAGAGAAGAAAACGCCAGAGGAGCGGATAAGCTGAGAGACCACTACGCGCTCAACTCCGTTAACTATAAATGTCCCGCGATCGGTCATCAGCGGGAATTCACCCAAATAAATTTCCTGCTCTTTAACCTCCCCGGTCTTTTTATTCATCAAGCGCAAGCGCGCCCGCAACGGCGCCTCATAGGACACATTTTGCCTCTTGGCTTCCGTTTCGTTATATTTGGGCTCGTCAAAATAGTAATCAACGAAATAGAGTTCCAGCTCTTTTCCCGACCAATCTCGAATCGGCGAAACTTCTTCAAAAAGCTCTTTTAAACCCTTGTCTCTAAACCAATGATAAGAATCAAGCTGCACTTCAATTAGATCGGGCAGAGGGATGGCGTTAGGATGTTTTCCGAAAAATTTATCCTGCATGGGGAGAAGACTTGTTCACAGCGGTTAAGACTCACCGTTAAAAAAGAGAAACAAAAACAAGACACAAAATCCCCTTTTCGAAGACTCGTCTTTCAAGGGTCTTTTATTAAATTAGTTGCTAATTAATGACAAAGCGGTAGTCAAATTAGCGTTATGGTTGTATTCTACTCGCTCCTGTAAATTTGTCAAGGTGTTACCTATGTATCTCATCATGCACAGATTCTGTGATTTCTTTTATCGCGCTGCTTTTGGCTTGAACGGCAATGCTTTGGACTATTCCCAGCGCGATAAAATTTATCAAAAGATTGCTGCCACCATAGCTGATGAAAGGCAAAGATATGCCGGTTATGGGCACCAGCCCCAAGCTCATACCGACATTGATGAAAATTTGCGCAAAGAGCATCAGCGCGAATCCGGCGACAAAGAGGCGAAAAAAGTTATTCCG
>JAHIST010000085.1 GCA_018818145.1 Patescibacteria group bacterium | reverse complement strand
TTTGTAAAAATGTTTTTAAAATAATTTATAAAAATATTTTTTGCAAATATTTTTAGACGAATAAAAAAAGAGAGAGGAATGTTAGTTACCCCTCTCCCCTGTTATGATTCGGACGGCTCTTGCTTTTCAGATTCTTCTTCCTGGTTTGCTCTAAAATTAGAGCTATTAATCTTTTTTAGCAGCTCGGATGTATCCTCATTTTTTATTTGAGCTATTTTTACTAACAGCGAAGAAAAAGATATTTCAGCTTTTGATCGTCCGTTGACAGCCATCTTTTTTTTACAATCCTCAATTTCGCCCTGTATTTTTTTATATTCATCAATAATTGATACCGCTATCAAACTTTCCAATTTTTCTAAAGCAAACCCTCCTTCTTTTTTCCTCGCCATTTTGATCCCCTCCTCTCTTTTTAAAATACTGATGTTAATATAACAAATATCAAATTATAAAGCAACTGAAATGTTTTGACTGCTTGGCCGTAAGATGTTAATTTATTACTGATGAGGCTTTCTTACTCGGCGCTGGAAACCTTTAAACAGTGCCCGCTAAAATTCAAATTCCAATATGTTGAGAGAATAAAAACGCCTAAGTCCAAAGAGGCGCTTTTTGGCACATTAATTCACAAGGCCCTAAAAGTATTGCACGAACCCGGGCTTGTTGTGCCGACCGAGGAAGAACTGCTTAAATTTTTTGCCGATAATTGGGACGGCTCGGTTTATCAAGACGAACAGCTGGCGGTTCTAGCTTTCGCTCAAGGAATCAAAATTCTTAAAGACTACTACGCCAAAAATTATCCGGCGCAATTCAACGTGGTGGCGCTGGAAACTTCCTTTGAAGCGCCGATTAAAATCGGCGATGACTTGCATCTGGTTACCGGCAAAATTGACCGCATAGACAAAACACCGGAAAATTTGTTTGAGGTGATTGACTACAAAACCACCAAAAAAATGCCTTCTCAGGAAACAGTTGATAAAGACCTGCAACTTTCGGTCTATCACCTGGGCATGGCCAATCGCTGGCCATCAATAGTTAATGAAAAAAGGCCGGTTAAGGTCAGCCTTTATTACCTGAAGCACGGCGAAAAACTTTCCAGCCTGCGCAATGTTGAAAATCTGGAAGCCACCAAAGAAAATATTATCCGCGACATTGAACAAATAGAACAAACGCATAAAGCCGGCAAATTTGACCCCCGTCCCAACGCGCTTTGCGACTGGTGCGAGTTCCAAAGAAATTGCCCATTTTTCAGACACAAATTCGTTGAAGAAAAATTATTTTTCAACGACCAAGACATAAAAGCGCTGATAAATGATTATGCCAATATAAAAAAAGAGTCCGAGGAACGAGATAAAAAATTAAACGAAATAAAGAACACACTGGTTAAATTTATGGACCAGCAGGGCTTGGAAAGCCTGTTTGGCGACGACGGCTATATTACCCGTTCGTTAATTCAAAGATTCAAATACGACGCCGACTCGCTTCGGCAAATTCTGGAGCCGCTGGGCCGCTGGCAGAATATTTTAAAAATTGATGACGCAAAACTGAAAAAAATTATCAAAGAACTGCCACGCGACCTGCGCGGTAAAATTGAATCGGCTAGAAAATTAGATAAAGAATATAAAACCATTTCACTAAAAAAGAAAAAATAAAAATAGTTCTTTTTAAATAAGGAGGGTTAAAATATGAAATCGATTCTTTGGATGCTTTTCGCGATTGTTTTCTGGCCGCCGGAACGAACCAGTGTCAGACAAATTTTTCATTGGTTATCCGAATTAATTTTTCTTTTTTCGCCTTTACTGATAGCCGGCGTCATCGGCTATTATATGAAGGCCGGCTTTTCACTAATATCGTTCTGTCTGTTAACAGCTTTGATGTTTTTGCTCTTTTTTGCCAACTGGGCGACGGGAAAACTAGTATCAAAGCAAAAATAACCGAGTGCGTCAGTTTTTTTAGCGCACAATTCTATAAGTAAAAAAGGGTATCCCCGCAAGGACATACCCTTTTTAATTATTTTTCATTAGAAATAAATTATTTGCCCCCACACCAGAACGCCATGGGCGTAAGCCCAATATAGACACAAGTCCGTGGTGTGGGGGTTTATGGTTTATATCCCGCCGGCGCTTGATTGACGATACAGGTGCAAGGGGAATAACCCGCAGCTTGCGCCTGCGCTTCGGAATTAAACCCGATTTGATTTTCCGGCTTTATGTTTTTGGCATAAGAACACCAGGGCCAGTGGTATTTTTTACCGCTTTTGCTGGCGACAAAAAGTCCTTTTTCGATAGTCTGTTTGGCGCTTTGCTCCCCTATCGCGCCTGCAGCAGGCTGTGAAACGTTGCCATATAAATTAAGCCTTTCTGACGCGCCCGGCTCTTCAATCACAACCGGATTTCTGACAATTTGCGGAGCGCTCAATCGTCCGGCGCCAAAAGCGATTAGGGCCACCAAAACAAAGCCGATTCCCAGGGCAATATCAGCCTGATTTTTCTTAATCCACTCCCCCGCTTTGTTTAAACTTAAAATTGACATTTATTTTTTATTTTGCTATACTAAATAAATCATTCATTGACTAACTTTTCACTTTAAACTTTAAACTTTTAATTTGTTTTATGGCGCATACTAAAGCGACTGGTTCCTCTAGGCTCGGCCGAGACTCACAACCAAAATATTTAGGCGTAAAATTATTCGCCGGACAACCCGCTAAGCCCGGTAGTATTATCGTCCGCCAGCGCGGCACGAAATTCTTCCCGGGAAAAAATGTCAAACGGGGCTCAGATGATACGCTCTACTCCATCGCTAAGGGCATCGTCCAATTCGCCAGTAAAAAAATGACGAAATTTGATGGGGCAAGACGATTAACAAAAGTTGTTAATGTAGTTCCTATAAAATAATTTCAAGAAGGAGGGTTTTCCCGGTGATTCCTCCATCTTCCCTTTATTGTCCCTTAAGAGTCAACGAAATCTCCCCTTTCCCCCTCTTTAACATTAAGAGGGGGTTCTTTATTTTAAAGTTGCTCTTACAAATTCCCTAAACAACGGATGCGGATTTAGCGGCCGGGATTTGAATTCTGGATGAAACTGCGTGCCCACAAAAAACGGGTGCTCTTTCACCGACAATTCGGCAATTTCCATCAAGCGGCCCTCGGGCGATTTGCCCGAAAACACCAAACCGTTTTTTTCCAATAATTCAATATATTCTGGATTCACTTCCCAGCGATGACGGTGGCGTTCCGAAATCAAATGCTTTTTATAAGCGCCGAAGGCCTGCGTCCGCATGGTCAGCGCCGCTGGATATGCGCCCAAACGCATCGTAGCACCGTAATTTTTATCTTCCAGATTCTTTTTTTGTTCGGGCATAATATCAACTACCGGATTTTTTGTATCGCGATTTATTTCAGTGGTATGGGCGTCTTTTAAACCGCAAACATGCCGCGCAAATTCTATCACCATCAGCTGCATGCCGTAGCACAATCCCAGATACGGGATTTTATTTTTACGGCAAAATTCTATCGCCTTGATTTTTCCTTCAACGCCGCGCGAGCCAAAACCACCCGGCACTATTATGCCGTCGTACTGTCGCAGTTTATTTACTGTCCGCGTATCTTTTTCAAATTGCTCGGCATTAATCCAGTCTATAATCGGCCTGACCTTATAAAAAAAGCTGGCATGTTTAATCGCCTCAATCACCGAAATATACGCATCGGACAAAACGAAATCACCGGTTCCAAAATATTTACCGACAATGCCGATTTTGACTGTTTTTTTTGCCGTCCGGACGGTTCGCACCAAATTATTCCATTCTTTCAGGTCGGACTTCTTAGCTTTAATCTCTAATTTTTCCAAAATTAAATCGCTCAATTTATCTTTCTCAAAATTAATTGGCACCTCATAAATGCTTTCAATGTCGGGGGCGGAAATCACATCACGCTCTTGTATATTGCAATTTAGCGCAATTTTTTCTTTACGTTTTTTATCAAGCGGCACGGCCGAGCGAGCAACAATGATATCGGGTTGAATGCCCGCGGAATTGAGCGTGCGTACCGCGTACTGCGTGGGCTTGGTTTTCATTTCGCCGATTTTGCTGGGAATAGGTAAATAACTTACCAGAACAAAAAGTACATCTTTTGGTTTTTTTAACTTAAGCATTCTGGCTGCCTCTAAAAATAAGACGTTTTGATACTCCCCCACTGTTCCGCCAATTTCTATGGTAATAAAATCTGCTTTGGCTTTTTTCAGTGCTTTTTCAATGCGCTCTATCACCTCCAAAGGAATGTGGGGCACGACTTCGACGCACTTTCCTTCATAACCCATATTGCGTTCGCGATGAATCACTGTCTCATAAATACTGCCGGTAGTCATATAATTTATCGCCGGCAAATCAAGATTCAAAAAACGCTCGTAATTACCCATGTCTTGGTCGCACTCGGTCCCCTCGTCCAAAACAAAAACCTCACCGTGTTCGGTGGGGTTCATGGTGCCCGCGTCCACATTAACATAAGGATCGATTTTGATGGCCGTGACATTAAATCCGCGGGCTTGAATAATTTTTCCGATGGAAGCAGTGGCAACCCCTTTACCAACCCCAGACATGACCCCTCCTGCAACGAAAATGTATTTGGCCACGATAATGGAAACGCGAATCAAGAATCTTGAATTATAAATAAAATTCCTAATTCCTAATTCGTGAAGCTTTTTTTATAATACCTCATCTGCCTCCTCAGCCATTTTTTCGCCCAATTCTTTGCTTACTATTACTTTTATTTTTGCTTCCAAGCCGTGCGAAGATTCAACAATAATATCATCATATTCGCCAATCTCCTTTATCGGCTGAATAAGTTTAATCTGATTCCGTTTTATATCAAACCCCTTATCCTTTAAAACCTTGGCGATTTTAGCCGCAGTAATTGAACCATAAAGCTTTCCGCCATCGTCCGCTTTGGTGACAATTTCTATCTCTTGCCCGTCAAGCTGGCCGACTACCTGTTCTTCGACTTTCAGATCAGCCTCGGCTTTTTGGGCCAAAAGAGCTCTCTCTGACTCCAATTGTTTAAGGGCCTCTTCGGTTGCGGGCTTGGCCAACTCTTTGGCAAATAAAAAATTCCTGGCATAACCGTCAGCCACTTCTTTAACCTCATATTTTTTGCCCAAATTATCCACGTCTTGCAAAAGTATAACTTTCATAAGGATTAAAAAAATTCGATTATTAAAATATTAATTTCCTAATTTCTCAATTTATTAATTTATAAAAACACCTTTGAAATTAGGACATTAGGAAATTAAGAAATTATTTTAATTATCTCTTCTCTTATATCAAAACTATTAAACTCTCCCTTTACCTCTTCCCATTTTACCTCAACTTTATCCGTTTTGGCAAATCCCGGACTGTTTTTGCACCAATCAATAAATTCTTTTATTTGATCCTCTGCGCCTTCGGCTAAAATTCTGACTGTTCTGTCTGGCTCATTTTTCACCCAGCCTGTCAAACCTAATTCTTGGGCCCTCGCTTTGGCATCGGCGCGAAAAAATACCCCCTGAACATCGCCAAAAACATTAATTCTGGCTCTCTTTTGCATTTTAGTTTTTCTCCTCCCTTTTTAAAGGGAGGTTGGGAGGGATTTTATTTATCCCCGTATTTTTAAAAACACAAGAATAATCGTTTGGCTCAAAGCGGAGTGAGCCGTATGGCTCTGGAAATTTACGGCAAATCAGAATCATTTTAATACGTAAAAAGTGCCTTTTTGGGAGCCTTGCTGAATGATTTTTCCGTCTTTTTCCAAATCATCTAAATACCTCGTGGCAGTCGCGTCAGACACCTCAAGCTCTTTTTGTACGTCATCGTTAGTAACTCTGCCCTTCTCTTGCAACAGGATTATTATCCGGTTTTTTGACTCGCCTATTTTTTCCTGAACCGCTTTATTGTGTTCGGCCAAAGCCCGACCGACTTCTTCAATATCCTTCCTCTCCTCTGCCGCCGGCTTAGCATTCCTTTCCAGCTTTTTAATTTTATTCATCAAAGACGCAATCCAAACCCCCAGGACAATTATAATTGCAATATAGATTAAGTGAAGCATAAAAAAATAATTTGTTTTACTTTACCATTTTCCTCTCTCAAAAACAATGTCTGCACAATTCCCGCGTTTTAATAATACAAACAACATTCCAACATTCTGCAGAATATTGGAATGATTTATTTAGTCTTTGGTCCGTTGAAGTCTAACTTCCGCAATTTCACAAATAATTTTACTAATTTTGGACTATTTAACGCCTGTGGATAAAAAAATTGACAAATCTTGACGCAGGCCACCGCCTATGCTATATTAAAGGTACAAAAACCTGTACTCTGAACTGTCGCCGGACGGCGGCGTGGCTGGGACAACCAGCATAGGAGCGTGGTTGGAAATAGCCCCTTTGGGGCTGTTTTTTGTTATTTAAAAAGCCACTCGTCCTCAATATGTTTTTTGATAATATTTTTGTAAATTTTCGCGTCTTTTCTGTTATCATCATAGCTTATCCTTACGCTTCCGGCGATCATGTCAGCCATCTGGATTAAAACGTTACCTTTGGAATCTACCATTTTACAATTTCTTATAATCTTTTTCTGTCTAGAATTTAATTCCCTCCTAAGATAAGTCAAAAAACTTTTTCTGAATACCCTGTCTCCGCTACCATCTATTTTTATACAGGCTTCAAGAATTGTATGACTGTATTTGAGGACAGTTTTAATAAAGTAGCCGTAAAAAGATTCTTTATTATTTTTTAGCTCATCGCTCCTGACCTTGTTTTTGTCAACGACAAGGCTCCTAACTCTAAACTTAAATTTATTAATTGTTCGAAAAAATTCTTCTTTAACTTTATTCCGTGAATTATGAAATTTAAATTCCATATTGTCCGGAAAACCAAATTTACGCCGTAATTCCTTTATGGCTACGGCCGTCTTTTCTGCTTCTAAATTATCATCAAAAATCAAAAGTGAAATAACAAAATTTTTCGTTGAACCCTTATCTATTTTGAACCCCGGATCGCCAGAATCGTCAACAAAAATTAACATAAATTTTCATTCTCACATTCCCTTGCCCCGTAGTGAACCTACTGGTGTCAAGAATATGAGAATGTTGTTGTATGGGACAATTCTATGGAATTGTACAATACAATGCTTTAGCCGGCCGCCTGTCCTGTTAGATGAGTTTATATCTAACTGGGGAAGCGATGGGAGGGTTGGGATTGAATAATGGCGGATGACAGCTTTTTCTCCTCCATAAAAAATTACGGGCAATTTAATGCTTTGCGCCAGCCGACAAACAGAAATTTAAACCTCAAAAATTCTAAAACGGTATAACTTTTAGATTCGCCAGTTCTTAATCTTCTATCTCTTCTGGCTCTTCTCCCAATTCCTGTTTCACTTTTTCAAATTCATTTTCCAGTTTTTTTAATTCAGCCCTACTTTCTTTTATCAGCGTTACACCCTCTTTGACTTTTCCAAGACCGGCCTCAACGTCAACCTCTTCCTGGGCATCAAACCAGTCTATAATTTCTCTTAACTTTTTTAATGAATCCTTGAGTGAATTTTTTGGCATGGTTTTTTAATATTAAAGATTAATTTTATCAATTGTAGAATCTATTTTCCCATCTGAAACCTGGATATTAACCGAATCGCCGGCGCTGACTTGCTTGACGCTTTTAATTACTTTTCCACCCGACAAAACGATACTATAACCAAGTTTAAGTTGTCTTAATGGATTAAAAATCATTAATTTCTTCTCGGCGTCATCTAAAAAATCAATTTTATCTTCCAGATTATTTTCAAAATTTCCAAAAAGAGAAGTAAGCGAATCATCTAAAATTATTGCTGTATTTTTAATAATAGAATTGAAACCCCTAAAAAGAGTATATAACGAAATATCTAAAGTTTTTGCTATATTCTTTATCACAAAATTAATTTTGGCTAAGGCATTTCTAAGGCGGGATCTAAAGTCTTCAAATTCTTGAAAAATTTTGCCAAAATATTTTCTTAATTCATTGGCCATTTCTTCAATTTGATATTTTTTATCTTTCAGCACTCCTTGATATTTATACAAAATATCTTTTTCTAAAACTGCGATTTCTCTAACTGCTACTTCCCATGTTTTATTTAGAAAATTGGCTGCGGCTGTTGGCGTTGAAACTGCCAAATCGGCAACCAATGAAGCAAGTGGTACGTCTTTGTCATGCCCGATTCCGCAAATAACCGGCGCCTGACATTCTGCAATTTTTCGTACCAATGTTTCATTGTTAAATGCCTGTAAGCTTTCAAGGCTGCCGCCTCCTCTGATTATCACTAAAACATCAATATCCTCTCCACTAAAATAATCAATTGCGGCTATTAAATCGGGTACTGCGGCCTGGCCTTCAACTCTAGAATCCATGAATTTAGTATGATAGCCAAATTTGCCAAGATTATTCAAAAAATCATGAATAACGGCGCCTGTTTCTGACGTGATTAAGCCGATCTTTTGCGGAAGCTCGGGAATGGTTTTTTTGCGCTCAATTGCAAACAAACCCTCCTTCTCCAATTTCTTTTTTAATTCTTCGTAGGCCTTTTTAAGGGCCCCCTCGCCGACAAGTTCTATGGCAGAAACCTGCATGGATAATTGTCCCGATGGTTTATATACTAAGGGGAAACCGTCAACAATAATTTCCATCCCGACTTCCAGTACTATACCATATAGCTCATAATCGCTATTCCACATAAAGCAACCTAATGCACTTCCGTCGTCTTTATCTTTTAATTTAAAAAATAGATAACTTCCTCTGATATCTAAGCTGCTGACCTCCCCTTGAACACGCGCCTGAAGCACACTTAAGCTATTATTGACTAGACCAAGGAAACTACTAACGGTATATAATTTTGCACCATTTTTATCCTCTGCAATGACCTCTACCGCAGAATCCCCATTAACCAACGCCAATATATCAACACCGTATTTTTCGAATTTTCTTTCCTTGATACCTTTTATAGCCAACAACTCTTCTTTTCTTTTAGGCTTCATCGCCGCGATTGCTTCTAAAACCTTATTTGAAAAAACACGAAAAACTGCCACATCCTCTTTTTGCGCCATCTCTGTCCTCCATTTTTTCAATTTTTGCAATAAATCTTGATTCATTATTTAAAATCTTAAACATCTGTCCCAATATTCATAAAGTTGCTTTGTCGCCATAAGATCTCCGACATTGTATTTCGCAATATCCAAAAATTTCTTTTCTTTAAATAATCGGCTAACATCATCCCCTGTTATGCCTTCGGCCTTTGGACTTTTAATCCCAAATGCACGACTCCACAAGTGCAAACCTCCTTTTCTACGGACCGAACCATAAAAAGTAAGTTGATCTAATAAATCAATATGCTTAGCATCGACAAGTTGCTGATATAAATACCGGCCACGCATTAAGTCCTTACTGGGTCGAATACCATAAATAGCCGAGCGGATCATTAAAAAAGGCACATCAAAAGTTCGCCCGTTAAAGCTAATAAACTCTTGATAATTTTTGGCACCATTCCAAAAATTTTCCAGCATTTCCTTCTCGGTCATGGGCTTAAATTTAATCCCATCCTCTTCGGTTTCTGCAAAAGCGGCACCCGGCGCCTGAAAATATACTGCGCCTTTTTCTTTTTCATAATCCAAAACACCGATAGCCACAATCTCTCCGGTCAAGGCAGAAAAACCCAGACCAGCCTTTAGTTCTTCTAAGGCCGACTGATAATCATCTTCGTTTTCAGATTCTTTTTTAATCCACTTAGTCAAGACATCTTGGGTCGTTTCGTCCAAAACATCAAAATCTTCACCTATAGTTTCAATATCAAAAATTAGTTTAAGCATAATTATTACACGAAAATTAAAGTCAACTCACTAGCTCATACTCATATTCAGATAAATGAATCCCCAACCGCAGCAGAGCTGCGAGGTAAGATTATTTCGGAATCTAATGTCTCTTTAATTTCGTCTAATTTATCTTTTTTTGACATATTTTTATTTTTAAATTTTATTTAAATCCCGCCCGAAGCGATGGGGGTTGGGATTAAATAACGGCGTCTCTGTAAAAGTCAGACTTCTATAAATTTTATTTTTTCTGTCCATCTCTATGTTCCAATATTTTGTCCATCGGGCAAAGCCCGCCCAAACTTTTATGCGGAAAATAATTCCAGGCGTCATTAACAATTTCTAATATTTGACCTAATTCTTCCGTGCTGCCGCCTCTGTCAAAAATAGAAACAATTTTCATCAAATCATCGTCATCTTTCTCATGATAAATAATGTCTTTGATATGCTCAATGCCAAAAATGCTGTTAATTTCTTTTAGCATTTGCGAAAGCTCTTTTTCTATTTCTTTACATTTTTTTAAAATTTCTCTTCTTTGCGAATTCTCGCTTTTGTTTTTTGAGGCGATAATTTTTCTTTCCTGCTTCTCGTTTACGACCGCCGCAGAAGCTCCGCTAAGCCGTGCCTCTTCCCTTACTTCTTCTGCCTCGTCCCGCGTCAATGGTTTTCCAGCATAATAATCCTGCAGCGCAGACACTCTAAAAAACTTCTGCGCTTCGGGATTTAATTTTTCCTTTTTAATTTTTTGTCTTTCTTTTTCGGAGTACTTTAAAAAATCCCTTTCCATTTCTTTTGCCATTTTAACATTATTCAGCACATATGGATCTTCGGGTGCCAAGGAATGGGCGCGCGCCAAACATTCATTTCCTTCTTTAAAGTCGAAGTGATGAAAATAGCTCATTGCCAAATCTATGTATGGCAGTGGATCTATTAAGCCCAAATTGATCGCTTCTCTCAAGTCTTTTCTACCCTCCTCCAATTGCCCCGACATAACTTTGACCCAGCCTAAACTTCTCAGATTTTCCGCATTATGAGGCAGTAGCCGATCGGCTTTCTCAAGCGCTCTTTTTGCCAAAAAAAACCTTACGCATTTCATCCTGGCAATGCCTAAAAGATAGTATAGATAAGGATGTTCTGGCGCTTCTTTCAAGGCATCTTTTATAATACTCACTGCCAACGATGATTTTCCCTGCCGTATTAAATTATCTGCTTTTTTAATTTTTTCTTCCATTTTTTTATTTTATACACTACATCCTTACATTCTCAAGTTTGTAAGGATGTTATTGTATGGCTACGGCCGAAGCGATGAGGATTGGGTTAAATAACTATACCCGACATACCAACATTCTCAAGTTTGTAGGGATGTTATTGTGTCATAGGACAATTCTATGGAATTGTACAATAGAATATTTCTGCCAGCCGTAGCGATGGGGGTTGGGATTGAATAATGGCGGATGACAGCTTTTTCCTACTGCATAAAAAATTATGGACAATTTAATGCCTTGCGCCAGCCGGCGGATTGAGCTTCGGATTCCGTACAAAACCATTTTTCGCCGCGGCTTTCGTTTATTTCGGTTTTGGCATAAGAGCTGCAACCGGGGAGATGATAGATTTTTTCACCCGATGTACTGATGTTTCCTTTGATCAAACACGAACCGCTTGAACTTTGCGCCGCAGAAGCCGGCGCGGTAGACGGCGCGGCAAAAGGAGTACTGACTCTCGGGTCATCAAGACAAGCGTTCCATAAGCCGCGCTTGGCTTCGCGCGCTTCTTGTTGCGCTTTAATAATTTGATCCTGATATTTTATGTCCGGCGGATAGGAATAAGAATAAGCAAAACCCTGCTTAACTAATTCTAAATTAATGAATAAATCTCCAACATAAACATAACGCAAAAGCCGGTTATATTTATCTCTGTCTGTTACATCTTTTTCCAATCGGACCATTTTGCCTTCAACCAATTCCTTGTTTTTTGCCGATGCCTCAACGCCGAAACATTGCACCGGCTTTCGCGGGTCAACGGTTTCCGGCGTATCAATACCAATATATCGCACATGCTCGCCGCCTTCTATTTCAATCGTATCGCCATCAACTACGCGGGTAACCTTAACCAATCCGTCATCAACCTTACTTTCCCTGGCGACAATATTATTATTTTCAGTTTTATTTTCAGTAACGGCTTCTTTTGCAACTTCTGCCACATTTACCGTCAAATTGCCATTCGGTACTGGATTCTCTTTTTTCATTCCGCTTCCAATTGCGATGCCAATAAACAATATCAAAACTGCCCCAAGAAACATCAATATTTTTTTAGCACTAAAAAATCCTTTCATTTTTGTATATTTCTATATTTACCTACCTGCCCCGTTAGACATCCTTACATCTAACGGGGTGAATACGCATTAGACAGTACAGAATTTATATCCTCTCCCCCTGCCTGCCGAAAGACATAGGACAATTCTATGGAATTGTCCTATGGAATATTTTTGCCAGCCGAGGCAATGGGAGTTGAGATTAAATAACGGTAATTGGCAATTTTTTCTGCTCTTCCAGCTTATATTTTCCGTTTCTGTAAGAAAAATGATATTGGGAAACATCTTTGTCCAGCGCCCGCCTTTCTTCTTCCGTCATAAGTTCGAATTCACCCTTTTTCAAATAACAATGGCCTTTAAATATAGTCCGCAACTTATTGCCTCGCCTGACCTTATCAAAATAAATCTCTCCCAATTTATTATTAATTTCCGCAAAACACCAATACATAAATTTATTCTTTATTAATTTTTCTATTTACCTATTCGACGAATTAGACAATACCACGTTTATATTCCTCGCCTGCCTGCCCCGTTAGATGAATTTATATCTAACTGGGGAAGCGATGGGGGTTGGGATTGAATAATGGCACCTGCCTCGCCCTTCCGTAGCTTAAGCGTAGGAGGGACACTTTTTTTCTGTCCAACAGAAAAATTAATCTTTTTCCTCAATTCCTGGAACTCCCTGGGTCAGATCATAAGAATGCAGGACAATAGGAATATCTTTTATTTTAGCTTTTTCAATAGTGTCTGCCGTTCCCAAGCCTTCGCTCGCCTCGGTTTTAATGTGAAAGGCCACTAATTCGTCAGACGCTTCAACAATTTTTGAATTCCTCTCATAGTATCTATCCTTTTTATTCTCCTCGGTGAAATTAATATCGTGATTTTCTATTAATGCTTTGGTATTAATCTGTTTCAATCGCGTTAACTGATTGATAAGACTTTCTGCCTGATCAAAAGTGATAGTTCCGAGTTGAGCGTGTTTTCGATAATGCTCTGTATATTTTTCTAAGGTAGTAGGAAGGAAAATTTTGATTCTCTCGGCTTGCGGATCAGATTTTAATGCTTCATCAAGCGCAATAAAATCGACATTCAGCGCTCCGCCTGAAATAATGCCGTCTCCGCGTTTCATAATTTCGGAAACAACATTGCGAACATCATTTTCTATTTTAGGGGTTGTTTCTCGCCAACCCCCACTTATACCAATCCATTTCATAAAATTTAAGCTAATTGAATTTTCTTTCCGACGCTCTGTTCGGGTCTGACCTAAATGATTCTAAAGACAACATAGAATTCATATACTCTCCCCTGCCTGCCCCGTTAGATGAATTTATATCTAACTGGGGAAGCGATGGAGATTAGGATTAAATAACGGTACCTGACACCTTACTTTCTTTTCTGACTTCCGCAATTTCAATAAAAATTTAGAAATTAGTTTTTTAAGTAATTTTTTCATAAATTATCGCCTGTGGACAACTATTGACAACAAAACATCATAGATGATATATAATACTATTGTAGCGAAAGCTACCCCAGCCTATGGGATATTAGGATCGTGTTTATACCTCCCCCGATTTTATCGGGGGAGTGTTTTTATTTACAGGCACATACTCTAAAAAATCTTTAAGAGGATCAGCTGGAACAAATAAATCGGAATTATTCTGCAGCTCGTCGCTCGCAAAACGCCTGGCACACATTGTTATTGTTTTTTTCTTCTTTGATTGTAGATACCTCAATAAAAAGTCGAAGTCGCTATCCCCCGACCAAAGAAATACCGTGTCGTATTTATTTATCCTAGTAAGCATATCTGTCGCTATCTCTATATCAAAATTACACTTTTTCAGCTTGCCTAAAAAGCTGCCATCGTCATCAAAATTAGGAATTTCTTTTATATCTTTTGTCCGAGTTTTAAAACCTGCTTTTACCGCTTTATCAATTCTGTAAATTGACTGCCTAAATTTTATATTAAGCTCATGCTCATAAAACAATTCAGGATACTCTTTATAATGCCCGTAGTAGAAAAATTTTCTTTCCGGTTTTATCCAATTAGAAATCTCGGCTATTTTTGCTATGTCTATTTCTTTTTTAAAATAGTCCTTGTTTTCTTCCGGCCAAAAACTTTTTGCCCAATAACGAACATTGCTAAAGTCAACAAAAACAAAAATCCTGCCGTAATCATCGGAGTTAAAAAGATAATAATCTCTTTTAAATTCCTGTAATTCCATTTTATTCTCCTTCAATAAAGCGGTTAATATTCTCACCTTCCCTTGCCCCGTAGTGAACCGAAGATTCTACTACTGGGGTCAAGAATATAAGAATGATTTATTTGGTCCTTGGTCCGCTGAAGTCAAACTTCCATAAGTTGTAAAAACCTGCTGATGTCTTATATTTTTTTATACATACGCCTCCAAAAAATTAAAATCATTATTGTAAAGAGAAAAATAAAAATAGTATTCGCCAAAAGATTGCCACCACTAGAAGCAATAGCTATAACTGCTTGTGAAAAGCCTATAACAAGTAAAAGAGCAGTTAAAATCAGAAGAATTTTGCTATAGTCGCTTGAGCTTTTATTAAATTTCCTAAGTTCGTCCATCAAGCGTCTCGTAAGTTCGGCTTGACAATGTCGAAATTTAAACACATTTGGCGTCTTACCAATTTCTTCAACTAATTCCTCGTCTGATAATTCGTTAATTTCTTTGGCCATAAATTTATTGTTCCCCTCCTATAATTTCAATTTCTTCCTCCGTCAAGCCGTATAATTGATAAACTTTTTCGTCAATTTCTTTGTCAATTTTTTCGATTTCTCTTTTAATAGTACTCCACATATCAGAATTTTCCGGCGCGGCTTGTACTTGCTTGCTTAAATCCAGTGTTTTATCAACTAATTTTACGATGGCCGCCTGCTGGTTTTTACTTGCCGGATAAATCGGAAATCTTGCCAACTCGTTAACCTTAAACTGCGGAAATATTTTTCTTTGAAATTTATCGAAAGTATTAATAAACCAATAAGAAAGCAAACGAGAATTTATAACGCCTAAAATATACTTCAAGCCATACGCTTTAGCCGAATTGAAAACGACCATACTATTGATATCATTCAGAAATTCCTCATCTGTGAAAACTCCATTGATGCAATGCGGCGGTTGTGATGGAATTTGTCGCACTAAAATTCGAGGTCCCTTAAAAGGCACAGACTTTCTTGGTTCTGCTAACCAATCTCCATAACTTAAATACTCGCCCGACCAATTAAGACTATATCTTCTAACATCAATTCCATCTAAATATTTAATATAAGTGCTGCTTAGTTTTTTATCAGCATGAAACTTTCTTGAATTTTTCTCTTCTTCTGTCTGTGCTGGCTTCCCCTTACCAATTTGATAAGCCTTAAGCCCCGTAGAAACTCTGACAATGTTAGAAAGCTCAATGCCAGAATTTAATTTTTCTAAAATTTTATTTACCCGCCCACCCTTCGCTCTGGCAATATTTATAATAAAATCATTCTCATAAAAATCCTCTGGCTTGAATTTTTTCAACGAAATCATAACGCCATCTTTTAATTCACCCAATTCAATTTCCGTCGACACAGTTTTTCTAAACAGTAAAAGACAAGTGTCAACGCTGGCCTGGCCGAATACCGTATCAACCGCATTAATAATTTTCAAATCGCCGGTATTCTTTAATAAATATTCTCTCAAGCGAGCCGCTGAATTAATTGTCAACCAGTTATTAGGCACAATAAAACCAAAATATCCGTCCTCTTTTAATAAATTCAATCCTCGTTCAATAAATAATACAAACGTGTTTATCTGGTATTCCTGCAGTTTAAAATTATCGGAATAGTATCTCTTTTCATTTTCATCAAAGCTGCCTCCCCGCGCAAAAATATAAGGCGGATTGCCGATAACAACGTCGAAACCTTCTTGTCCGAATTCCTCCTGCCAATTAAACGGCTTTTTATCCCGCCAGTTTTTACCAAAATATCCCCGTAACTCCTTTTCTGTCCCAGAAATTAAAGAATTACCAACGCGTATATGATCGGTTAAATCTGGAAGTTTCGCTTTCCGGTCTAAAGTGTCAATTAAAAGATTCAATTTGGCCAACTCCACCGCCTGTAAATCGAGGTCAACTCCATAAATGTTAGAAAGCAGAATTTCACTTTTGGTCATTTGATCTCCGCGGTTGCCAAAATCTTTATACTTATCGTTGATTGTCTCCAAGGATTTAGTTAAAAATGAGCCTGAACCGCAAGCTAAATCTAAAACTTTAATTTGTTTTAATTCATATATACTTTTTATATCTTCCAATTTCCTACCCAGTGTATTCTTCACAATATAATCAACAATAAACTTCGGAGTGTAGTATATGCCTTGTTCTTTTCTTTTTTGACGAGATTTGACCCTTAACTCCTCCTTATTTTCTATTCTGAATAGTTTACCGGATTTACCTTCTTTATCGACTTCTATTGGTTTTTGGGCTATATAACCCAAATAACTTTCGTAGACACCACCCAAAATATCGGCTGGAATTTGCTTAAAATCGTATTCATAAATATCAGTGCCATAAAACATTTCAATAACTTTTTTAATGGCGTCGGAATATTCTTTCCAATCCTCACAGGCATGTTTTTTAAAAATATCCGAATTATAAATATCGTCTAATTCTTCAAACTTTTCGGTCAATAAAGAAAAAATCTGTTTGCTGCGGTCACCGCTCTCCCATTGATGAACAATCGACCTAAGAATTGGCGCCTCCAAGCCCTTATCTTCCAAAACTCTAATAAAAATCAATCTGTCCAAAATTCTCTGCACTCCTTCATCAATAATTTCCGGCTTTTCTTTGTTAAATTCGGTAAAATTGAGAGTTAATATTCTACGCGCTTCTTTCAGATCATCGAAAAGTTTCCCATTAACTGTCATCTTCTTTAATTTTTTACCATATTTTTCGGCATATTTATCTAAACCATTATTTTCGAAACTCTCTTTGGATAGAAGCCAAATCCTTTCGAAATCTTCCAGATACTCATTATAAGGAATTTCAAAAACTAGTTTGTCTTGAAGCAACGTGGACTTTGCTTGAGCATTGAAAATTTTAATATTTTTAAAATTCGTTAAAACCGCCCAATTAATCCCTTTATTCCAAGAATAGTTTATCGCTTGGCGAGCATGAATCTTAAGGTCTAAATCGATACTTAATGGCTTAGCTTCAAGAAAAAATCTCATTATCCCGCTAACCTTAAAACCGTAATCAACCCTCTTTTTTACCACACTGGTTTCAGCCCAAACATCATTCTCAAAATCCCAGCCGAGTGCTTCAAACAGCGGCCTTATAAAATGGTCTTTCGTTTGTTGCTCGTTATAATGCCTTTTGTCTGGCTCTGACAAATCCTGATAACGATCAACTAATTTTTTAATCTTTTCCTTAGTTTGCTGTTTATCCATGTTTTTTATCACCGTTTTTGAAGTACTTAAATTTACGGCTCAAGGCGGAGTGAGCCGTATAAGATGGCGCGAGATAGCCGAAAATTTTCTGGGCGGGATCTAAATTACTTTAACAATTCCAGCGCTTTATCCAGCTGCGGGTCGCGGTTATTATCAACATCTTCTTTGGTAAATTCCACTTTGACATCCGGCTCAAGCCCCTCATCCATAATTGAATGGCCGGAAGGCGTCAGCCATTTTGCCACGGTGATTTTTATAGAAGTGCCGCCGCGCATATCTTCCATTTGCTGCACCGAACCCTTGCCAAAACTTTTTTCGCCCACGAGTTTTATTTTTGCGTCGTCGCGCAGAGCGCCGGCTAAAATTTCGGAGGCCGAAGCAGAGCCGCCGTTTATCAAAACAACTAACGGATAGGAGCTAAGTTTTTCTACCCCGTCGGCGCGGTGTTCAATTTTTTTGCCGTTGCCGTAATCTTCCGTTACTACCAGCGCGTCTTCAGACAAAAACCAGCTGGCAATCTCAATCGCCGATTCCAGATAACCGCCCGGATTATCGCGCAAATCCAAAACTATACCCTTGGCATCGGAGGTTAATATTTTTTGCGCCGCCTTTTCAAATTCCGATACCGAATTTTCGGTAAAATGATAAAGCGCCAAATAGGCAATTTTTTTGCCGCCCGCTTCTTTCTCCTCAAATTTAGCAATAGGAATATTAATTACGTCGCGCGTAATTTTAATTTCCTGCGGCATAGCCCAGTCGTCGCGCAAAACCGTCAGGCGCACTTGCGTGCCTTTGGGCCCCTTAATCAGGCTGACCGCTTCTTCAATGCCTAAATCGGTTGTAATTTTTTCGTCAATTTTTAAAATTTTGTCGCCGGCCATTAAGCCCGCTCTCTTGGCGGGAGAATTTTCCAGCGGAGAGATAACGGTTAAAATATCCTTCCTGATGCCGATTTCCGCGCCGATGCCCTCAAAGTTTCCCTGCAGCGATTGCGAAAAATCCTCATTTTCTTTGGGCGTCATGAAAACCGTATAAGGATCGCCCAACGAATTAAGCATACCGCTGATAGCCCCGTAAATCATATTTTGATAATTAAGGTCTTCGCGATTG
>JAHIST010000084.1 GCA_018818145.1 Patescibacteria group bacterium | reverse complement strand
TGGCGAACAGCCAAACCCTTGGGAGCTCATTAATGTTTTCCCGCATTACTGCGGATATCAGACTATGCCATCATCATATTTTGACTGTCGCCAGCCAAAACTTAGATGCAAGCCGTATTATAGAAGTCTTTATTCATCTGTCGCATTCAGGAAACTTCTATCTCGCGTTATATTGCCAAAACAATAACGCTTAGTCGTTAGAGGAGGGATTTTTTTGGATCATTGCCACAAAGTTTTTACGCCGGTTTTTGGACCGAACATTCAAACGAGACAATGCATCCGCCAAACGAGCTATTTTCAACAAATAGGCTCGTTCGACTTCAAAAAATCTCTTTCCTACGGTGTTAACCTTCATAAGTATATTGTACCTGGGATGTGCGAATCGCACAACCAAATACAAAAAACCGATAAAGGCCTTCGCCGTTTTGAGCCTGTTAAATTACCCCTTTGTTTCCAACGGGGAGAGAAGATATGTTTTCTCCACCCCCAGGATGAGATGAGCCGACATCGAGGTGCCGAACAGTGTCGTCGATATGGACTCTTGGACACTACCAGCCTGTTATCCCCGGAGTAGCTTTTAGCCGATGTGCTTTGGCCTTTCTATAAAGGACCAGCGGATCACTAAGTTCCACTTTCGTGACTGCGCGACATGTCCGTCTTGCAGTAAAGCTGGCTTTTGGCTTTACCCTATCGCTCCGATTTCCATCCGGAGCTAGCCAACCTTAATAAACGCCTCCGTTACTCTTTAGGAGGCAAGCGCCCCACTTAAACTGCCCATCTGGCACTGTCTTTCTGTTGCCTGAGAAAGGGGGAAATGCGAAGTAAATAAACTTCGAACTTCCCGTATATGTTATTTCTTAATAATTATCCTCACTTCGTCATCCGTGATTTCTCTAGAGACAGTACCGCCATAAAATTTCATGGTGATACCTTCAAAAAAATCAACGGGAATTCCATCCTTATCCCTGACGCAATATTTTGCTCCTTTTTCTCCAGGGACAACATTAATATTTTCAAATACCAATGTTCCTAATTCTTCCATTTTTCATCCCTCCTTTTCATTTTTAATCTTTGACATTTAATTTCACCTAAGGAAAAAAGTAATCTTTAGGCTGCTATCAATATCTGTGTTGGTTTCAGCAGCAACCTCTCTGTTCAAGGCCGCTCCAGGAATAAATCCGTGAAGTTTGTAACGCATTCCTTTTGAATCAACAATCATAAGACATAGATTATTGTCTGCGTTACTGATTTCGAGTCTGCCAGAAATTTTTCCAAAAGTAACGCATCTTCCGATTTCTGCCGCGAATTTTTCGCGCTGCGTCTTTGTCTGCCGCTTATACGGTTCTTCAAAATTGAAATAAATGTACAAAAAATCTATTAACTCTTTAATAAATTTTTTCATTTTCCCCTCCTAATAATTTTTTTCCCTTCTCGGGCAACAGAAGTTAGTACAAAGCGTTTGAAAAATGGGTGTTTCATTGGCGGATCCATCCCGACCGAAATCGGAACTTCAAATCCTCCCCACTACGCTACGTATTCAAACACCAAGCACAATACCAAACTGCAGTAAAGCTTCCGGGGTCTTTTCGTCTTGCCGCAGGTACCCGGCATCTTTACCGGAATTGCATTTTCACCGGGCTCTTCGTTGAGACAGTCCTCAAGTCGTTACTCCTTTCATGCGCGTCGGAACTTCATATTTGTCCATTATTTCTAATGGTATAGACTATATCTTCATCTAATTCAGTCCCTTCAAAATATCGCCTTGCTTATATTTGCGTTTTCCGCTGGGATTCATTTTATATGCTATCTGAACAATTTTTCTCAATCCATTTTTATTCAAATGCTTTCGTCTTGCCACCATGACGCAAATTTTAGAAAAATATTCGAAATCTTTGCGCTTGCTTGAAATCAGCGGATATTTTTGGAAATGCGGAATAACTTTTTTGACGAGATCATTAATACTGCGAACTTCTAATTTTAATGTCCTGTCAGAATAATCCCGTCTGATAAATCCACATTCTAAAAATTTTTGAATCATTTTTATCACCTCTGCTCGATCTTGATTTTGGCTAATGGAAAAACTCGGTTTCGTTTCCCAACCCACTAATAATTTAGCGCGCCGAGAAAAAGAAACACTAAAGCATCCCTCGCCATCCACATAACCGGAGAGGTATTCGGCAATATTTCTTTTGAAACTGTTTAGCGCTGGCATATGATAGCAGTTATTCATCCTTAATTATACCATTCTGCTATCTCTGTCGCCAACAATTATTGGCGACTTCAGTCGTTACGGGCCCCGCCCTTTCTCCTCTTAAAATAATATCAGAAGAAGTGGCGGCCTCCCGTCTTCCCTGCTATCTTTTTGATCCAGATAAACAGAAAGGACGGGGTTCCCACGGTATTATCCTGCCTTATCGGCCAGCTAAGCTGGCCTTCGCTTATGCCTTGGTTTTCATAAGCTCTAGCGAGGACTCCACCGTTATAAGCCAGATTTTGTTTCCGCATCACTGCGGAAACGGGCAACTTTCTTACCCGACAAGGTATTTTGCTACTTTAACACGGTTATAGTTACCGCGGACGTTCACTGGTGCTTAGCCCAATTAGCCATGACGCACATCGCTGCGCTCTGCGCGTGAATTTCTAATTTTTAATTTTGAATTTTTAATCAATGACTTAATTTTTTAATTATTAAATCCTTAAAAATTCATTCAAAATTCTAATTTCAAAATTCGCACGAAACGCAATGAAGTGCGTGCAGGCTCCCATTCGTTGTAAGCATATGGTTTCAGGGACTA
>JAHIST010000083.1 GCA_018818145.1 Patescibacteria group bacterium | reverse complement strand
TGACTAAATTATATTTTTGGATTTTGAACCTTGAAATTGATTTGAAATTTGGTTTTTGTTATTTGGATTTTTATAGACATTATGTCAAAAATCATCGGTATTGATTTAGGAACATCAAATTCCGCTTGCGCGGTTGTTGAGGCTGGCAAGCCGATAATTATTCCTTCGGCCGAAGGCACGACTGTTGGCGGAAAAGCATTCCCGTCTTACGTCGCCTTTACTAAAGACGGCCAGCTTTTGGTGGGCGAACCGGCGCGGCGGCAAGCCGTGACTAATCCGGAGCGCACTATTTTGGCGATTAAACGAAAAATGGGAACGGATTATAAAGTTAATATTAAAGACCCTTCGGCAGGCTCAGGGCAAGGAAAGGATTATACTCCTCAGCAGATTTCTGCTTTCATTTTGCAAAAAATAAAAAAAGACGCCGAAGCTTATCTGGGCTCGCGCATTGAAAAAGCGGTAATAACCGTGCCGGCTTATTTTAACGACGCCCAGCGTCAAGCGACAAAGGATGCGGGCGCCATCGCCGGTCTGGAAGTGGTGCGAATTATCAACGAGCCGACCGCCGCTGCTTTGGCTTACGGCATTGATAAGGCCGGCAAAGAAGAGAAAATTTTGGTTTTTGATTTTGGCGGAGGCACCCTGGACGTAACTATTATGGATTTTGGCGAAGGCGTTTTTGAGGTAATTTCCACTTCCGGCGATACGCAATTGGGCGGAACAGATATGGACGAGCTGCTGGTAAATTATATTGCCGGCGAGTTCAAAAGGGATTCCGGCATTGATTTGGCAAAAGACAAAATGGCTATGACGCGGCTTAAAGAAGCGGCCGAAAAAGCCAAAATTGAGCTTTCTTCAACTTTGGAAACGGATATTAACTTGCCCTTTATCACGGCCGACCAGAATGGCCCTAAGCACCTGCAAATGAAAATTACGCGCGCCAAGCTGGAGGAACTGGTCAAGCCGATAATTAAGAAATGCCGCGGACCGCTGGAACAGGCGTTAAACGACGCCAAGCTTAGCCCGCAAAACATTACCCGTATCATCATGGTCGGCGGCCCGACGCGCATGCCGATTATGCAGAAATTTGTTGAAGATTATATCGGCAAAAAAATTGAGCGCGGGGTAGACCCGATGGAATGCGTTGCTTTAGGCGCGGCCATTCAGGGGGCGGTGTTGGGCGGCGAGATGAAAGATGTTTTACTGCTGGATGTGACGCCCTTGACATTAGGCATTGAGACTATGGGCGCAGTGGCCACACCCCTAATTGAGCGCAACACCACTATTCCGACTTCCAAATCGCAGGTTTTTTCAACGGCTTCCGACAGCCAGCCGGCCGTAGAAATTCATGTTTTGCAGGGCGAGCGGCCCTTAGCTAAAGATAACCGGACACTGGGTCGGTTTATTTTGGATGGCATTCCGCCCGCACCCCGCGGCGTGCCGCAAATTGAAGTTGTTTTTGACATTGACGCCAACGGAATCTTGACTGTTACGGCCAAAGACAAAGCCACGAGCAAATCGCAAAATATTATAATTAAAGACACCTCGGCCCTTTCCAAGGAAGAAATTGAACGGATGAAGCGCGAAGCCGAAGCGCACGCGGTTGAAGACCGCCAGCAGAAAGAATTGATTGATTTGCGCAACCAAGCCGATACTTTGATTTACAGCGTGGAAAAAACTTTGCGTGACGCTGGCGATAAAGTTTCCGCTGATATCAAAAAAGGAGTTCAGGAAAAAGTTGACGCGGTGAAAAAAGTCAAAGATGCTAATGACGAGCAGGCCATAAAAAAGGCGCTGGACGAGCTTTCGCAGGAAATTCAAAAAATCGGCGCCCAATTGTATCAACAGGAAAAAGCGACGGAAAAAGAAGTGACGGAGGAGAAAGAGATTAAAGACAAAAGTAAGGGCGATGGGACAATTAAGGGGGAGTTTGAGGAAGGGGATAATAAAAATAAAAAATAAATGATCAGCTCTCTTTTGTTCGCACCGCGCCTGCCAAAGCTCGATAATGATTAGCTGATTATATTCAAGACAAATTTAAAGTTTGCGTAAAATGTAAGTCCAACTAATCAAGCTTTGGTTATCGGCGGGCAGGCAAAAGAGAGCCAGAAAAAGCGCCGCCCGAGCATAAAATTTTGAGAAATTCTAAGGCTCGCCCTGCCCCGTTAGATAATTTTCAAATCTAACGGGGCGAGCTAAATTTGCTATCCACAACGCCCCGACCTGACGGTCGGGGCCCCACCATAGCACGCGATTTTTAAACGCTCGGCTCGCCAAGATTTTATAGCAAAATTTTTGCTATGGGCGGTTTAATAATTTTAATTCATAATTAGTAGAAGATGTCCGAAGATTACTACAAAATTTTAGGAATTTCCAAGAATGCCTCGCCCGATGAAATCAAGCGGGCGTATCGGCGTTTGGCTCAGCAATTTCATCCTGATAAAGGCGGCGACCCGGAAAAATTTAAAGAGGTGAACGAGGCTTATCAAGTTTTATCCGATCCGCAAAAGCGCGCCCAGTATGATCAGTTTGGCTCTACTTTTGAGCAGGCTCAAGCCGGCGGCGCTGCTCGCGGCTTTGAAGGTTTCCGGGATTTTTCTTCGTTCGCCGAAGCATTTAATTTTGGCCAAAACAACGGAAATAATTTTGGCTTTGAAGATATCTTTGAAAGTATTTTTGGCGGCGGACGTCAAGGTAGGCAACGTTCCAGGCGCGGAGCCGATATTAGCGTTGACGCGGAAATTTCTTTGGAGGAAGCGTATCGCGGCGTTGAGAAGGAAATAAAATTATATAAAGGCGTGGTTTGCCCGAAATGTTCCGGTTCGGGCGCCGAGCCGGGCGCAAAATTAAAAGAGTGTCCGACCTGCAAGGGGCGAGGCCAGGTGGAGCAGCGAACGGGTGGTGGATTTTTTACTTTTTCACAAGTTATAACCTGTCGGGCTTGCGGCGGTTTGGGCAAAAAACCGGAAAAAGCATGCGCGCAATGCGGCGGCGACGGGCGGATAAAAAAAGAAAGTGTAATAAAATTCAAAATTCCGGCAGGGATTCAAAACGGCCAGACTATTAGTTTAGTCGGGCAGGGTGAGGCGGCGACGCACGGCGGCCAGTCAGGAGATTTATATGTTACGGTTTATATTCGTCCTGACCCGCGATTCAGGCGCGAAGGCGACGATTTGATTTATGAATTGCCAGTATCTTTTTCGCAAGCGGCCTTGGGTGAAAAAATTGAAGTGCCGACACTTTCGGGCTGGATAAAATTGAAGATTCCGGAAGGCGTGGAATCGGGCACTGTTATTCGGCTTGAAGATAAAGGTATGCCGTATTTACAGCGGCGGGGGTTTGGTGATATGATGGTAAAAGTAAAGATAAAAACGCCAAAGCATTTGTCACGAAAAGCGAAAGAGTTGTTGGAGGAATTAAAAAGGGAAATAGAATAGTTTTTTCGTTCTCTTTTGCGGGCGCAAAAGAGAACCAGAAAAAGCCCCGCGCGGCATAAGATTTTGATAAATTAGGCTTTGCCTCACGATAAAAATTGCTATCCACGCCCCGCTACGCGGGGCCCCGACCATAGCACGCAATTTTTATCCTTCGGCTCAGCGCTAATTTATTACAAAATCTTTGCCATGCGCGAAAAAAAGAATTTTATTGGTAATTCGTTTTCTCCCTTCGGGAGATCTCCCGAAGGGACGATAATTAATAATTTGTAGGAGGATGAATTTTTCATCAATAACTAATTTTAGCTGGTCGGGTTCCTGGGATTGGCTGGTAATTTTTGTTTTTTTGGCCATCGCCTTTATCTACGGGCTGTCTATGGGCAGAAACAGAATTGCCATAGTTATTTTAGGCACTTATTTTTCTTTTTTGCTGACAAAATATTTTCCCTGGAGCGGTTTAAGTTTCGCTGGCATTAAAGGCGTTCCCGCCAGCACCGCGCAGATTTTTATCTTTTTGGCGATTATTCTGGGTTTCTATTTTTTAATTCCGCACTCGGCCTTGGGCTCGGCCATGAGATTAAGAGGAAGGGGTAAGGGTAATTGGTGGCAGGCATTAATTTTAAGCCTTTTGCAAATTGGTCTGACAGTCGCCATTGTTATAAATTTTTTATCAGACAAGATTATTGCCGGTTTAAGCCCCCTGGCAAAAACAATTTTTATCGGGCCGCTGCCTTTCTTTCTTTGGCTGCTTTTGCCAATTTTAGCTATTATGTTTTTGCGCCGCCGGCGCTATGAGGTTGAAGAATAGCTTGATTTCCCCAATTTGCATTTTTTAGAAAAATGTTTTACAATATAACGGCATTGGGCCTTTTTCTCGCCCGCAACGCCTGAGCAAGCTCATTCTTGCGATGGCGGGCGGGTTTATTTATAATGTTTTATACATACGTTTTAAAAAGTGAGCTTGATAATAAACTTTATATTGGATTTACAGAAGATATTAAGAAAAGATTACTTGAACACGAAAATGGAAATGTGGCGTCAACAAAAAACAGAAGACCAGTAGCCTTGGTTTATTATGAGGCAGGTAAGGATAAGAACAAAGCGATAAAAAGAGAAAAGTATTTTAAAACTGGTTTTGGAAGAAGATTTTTAAAAGAAAGAATATAAACCTGCGCTGTTAGCTCAGTTGGTAGAGCAGCTCCCTTTTAAGGAGACGGTCGGGGGTTCGACTCCCTCACAGCGCACAATGAGGGACACTTTGTCGCTAAATCGGCAAAGTGTCTTTTGTTTAAGGCATTTTTAGAGGTTCTAACTTTGACGAGTTCTTTTTCTACGGCGAGCTTATTTTCTTTTATAGCACTAAAGACTTTATGTAGCTCTACAGCCAAAATTTGGTCTTTTAAGACGAGGTGCGAACCTAAGCAAGCAAATATGGCTCTTTTGGTTTCTAAATCGCCGTGAACGAACCATGTGCGTGCGTAACAGGCAAAATTAAACGTCCTTTCACTTAATCCTACCCAGTCCTCAATTTCTTTACCTTTTGTTTTTAATTCTTCTTCTAATGACAGCTTCTCTTTCAGCAACCGGCCTTTTATTTCTTTAAATTCTTGATTGGTTATTAATTCTCCATCCGCATTTTCAGGGGAAGTGTATTTTAGCAAAAGATTATCAATTTGTTTTACTGTTTGAGCAAGCAATTTTTGTTTGTTTTCTAAAATCGTTTCGTGGCTCTGAGCTTCTTGTTGGCGGATTTCGTGCAAATATTTTATTGCCCAATTTTTAAATTTTTCGGAGATGGTTAGGGTATTAAGATATTGGTCAATTTGGGTGTTAAGATTTTCCAGTCTTATTGCTTTTTCTTCGCAGTTTTCATCTTTGTGTCCCGTACAATGATAATAAATATAATGGTGAACATTGCCATTTTGTTGTCGTTTTATTTTCTCTTCAGCAGTTATCATTGCGCCGCAGTTGCCGCACCTCATTAGGCCGGTAAAAGCGAATTTATGTTTTTTTGGTCTGGGCTTGCCTTTTCGTCCAAGAATTATTTGCACTCGGTCATATTCTTCTTCTGTAATCATTGGTTCGTGTTTGCCTTTATACCAATTTCCGCTTTTTGTCGGATATTCAAATTGGCCATAGTAAAAAGGATTGGTAAATAAACGATAAATACTGCTGCGAGTTAAGAGTTTTTGATTATGTTGATATTTTAGTGTCGGGCGGGTTCTTAATTTCCATACGTTGTTGGCAGTGTTTAAAATTTGCGGAACAGTATAATTTCCAGTAATCATTATCTGCCACATCTTTTTAACTAATTCAAAACGGTCGGGGTCATTGGCTATATAACTTTCGCCTTGTCTGGTCGGCACATTTAAATAACCAAGCGGCGCACGGGAAGGAAACCAGCCAAGTTGCAGTTTAGTTTTCAGGCCACGCTTTACATTTTCGCTCAAATCTCGGATATACTGGTTGGCAATGCCAAATTCAACATAAGAGAGCAAAGAATTATCCTCTGGCCGATAGTCTTTTTCGTTAGTTCTGATATGTTTTATTTCTTTTCGCTGAAGCATGCCGATAATCTTGCCGGCCTCATCCGGATTTCTGGCTAATCTGTCTAACTTCCAGCACAGAACGCCCTGCGCTTCGCCCCTTTTAATGCGTTCCAGTATTTCAGAAAAGATGAGGCGCTTATCCGGTTCTTTAGCAGATTTTGCCTCTTTGAAAATTTTTATTACTTTTAGAGTTAAGCGTTCGGCCAATAATTTTAAGTCCGCTTCTTGCGAATCCAAACTCAAAATCTGCCGGTCTTCCTCTTCTTGTGATTTGCGGCAATAGATGAAATATTTAATTAATTCGTTTTTTGTTGTTTCCATAAAAATGGCCTGAGGTGATTGAGCCACCCCAAGCCATTTTTGGGTTCAAGCTGGCTCAATCAGCTTAAAAATCAATTATTAAAAAGTTTTATTAAAATCAAAATTAGTAATATCAAACCGCAAAAAACAAAAATGATTAAGTATTTTTGGAAAATAGTCATTTGCGAAATAATTGTAATCTGTTTGGTAATTTGTTTTTTGCTATATAAAGTTGCTAATGCCAGCATTTTTAAGAGAGGTAATGCTAAAATTAATATAAACAAGATTCCAAATGTAGTATTGCTATTCAAAAAATTTTCTTTCCATAGAGATAAAAATGGTGTATTTTCTATTCGCTTAAAGTTATTAAGCAAAAAATCTTGTGTCTTTTGGGTTTCTAAAGGAATGGGGGACGAAGGAGGCACCGGCTTAAAAACATCATCATAATATAGGTTTTTAATTCTACCCGTTTTTTTAAAATATTCAGATGGCGAAAGATTTTTTTCTGAGTTATAGACTGCTAAATCCCGATTATATTTCTCAATCGCATTGTTAAATTTATTTATCTTATTATTAAAGTCTTCCGTAAGTACCTGCTCTCTTTTGAGATAATCTTGGCTGGCAGAAGATTTTTGGTTTTGAGTGGTGTTATATGCAATGAAAACGCCAATTAAAAAGATTATCAGTAGTGCGATGAGTGCTGGTTTTGAATAACTTTTCTTTATAAATCTTATAAATCGTTTTAGAAAATTTTTCATAAAGAATTATAGTTCAAGAAATTCTTATAATAACTTTATTTCATTCTAATTATGCCAAGGATATACGGGAAAATTAGGAAAAATAACCAAGCGAAAATAATTAAAGCAACGCAGATGATTACTTTTATTTTTGTTTTGTCTATCATAGGTTTTGTATCCGCTATAACTACAAAGCCGCCATAGGCTTTGTAGTCTTGCGACTACGAGCTGGAATGCTCAAAGGCCTACGACGGCGTCGTAAGAGCATTCCAGCTATATTGATTTACTTTAATTTTAAGCCAAAATTAGCTATTTGTAAAGGAGCAAAAAGTGGATAAGTTTTATGCCGAGATAGCAAAATTCAGAATTTCAAAAAAGGGGTAGACGTAGCACTTTTTGTTGATACGAAAAGTTAATTGTATTACCCTCTATATTCGGGGAAATTTAAATTATTCAGAGTATATTTTATGCCGTTAGAGTTAACTCAATATAATTTAGAAGTTAAGACAATAAATTACAGCAATGCGATTCGTTCAAAAAGTGATTTTTCGTTATATTTTTCAAATACATTATCCGTTTTTCCCGCTTAATAAGCCGGAATGTATTGATAGATATAAATACGGGCGACTATTGCACAATCTATTCAGGAGCCCTTTAAGGAATTTTGCTGTCTTTTTTTAATTTTTCCATAAAGATTCTCATTTTTTCTAATGCTTCTTTATTTGGATTTTTATTTTCGTTACTGATTTCATTATATGACTTACTTATATGATTTCGGGTATCAGTGGGGATACTGTTAGGAGGTTGATTTTGATACTGTTGAGGTTGGTTTTCTGATACGGTTTCCGGCCTATTTTTATTCTTTAGAACAGTATCAACATTGATACTGTTAGGTTCTTTCCAGACAGAGGGGTCAAGCAGGGAATATATATTTGGATTTAAACCCTTAGAACGGAAAATTGTTACGATATTATAAGATTCTAATACCCTTGAAGAATCTACTATTGAATTACGGCGTTTTATACCGCTTTCTTTCATAATCGTTTCAATTGAGGGGAAACAAGTTTGTGTTTTTTTATTTGCGTACATTGCCAGTACACAATAAACCAGTGTTACACTCTTGCGAAACAAAGAAGCATATCCCTTTTTAAAATACTCATTATCAATAAAGAGGCGAGTTTTTCTTTTATCCGCTCTTATTGGTAAATCTTTGGATATTTCCTGGGTAATTTTATTTATTTTTTTTAATCGTTCTATTGACATTTTGATTTTTTAGCCACTCTTTTTTTATTGGGCGATAAATGGCGTTAAACAGCGTTAAAAGATTTACAGCTTCGTTCATTGCAAAATCGTCCGATATTTCTTCGTTTTTTTCTTCTTTCCAAATCTTTTTAAATTCTTCTAATGCTTCTTTACTTAACATAAAAACCCGCTAATATTTGGCAGGCTCTTCGCTGCCTTCCGGCAACCTGCCAAACATTAACGGGTTTAAGCAGCGAAGAATTATGCCAAAAAATAAAAAACTCCTACGCATAAATTGCGTAAGAGTTTTAGAGGTAAAATAAAAGCCTGGTTAAATCTAAAATCTACGCTATTCGCGTAAAGATTAGATTCAGCCAGGGCACATATTAACGAGCGTCCCTGTACTTTCTTGGCAACTCCTATCTCGGCCGAACCAACGCAACGGCCTTTCCAAAATTATTACCTTTTTATAGGTTGGTTATATTTTTTCGCTGAATCAAAAAATTGTTAAATACTACTTTAAGTTTAAACCTGCGGGGATGGATTGTCAAGTGATTGGCGTGGATGAATTTATAGTCGGTCGCCACAGCCACAAATTAAATTTTTTTGCGCTCGGCAGAGTTGGTTTATCAAAAGGATGATTTAAAATTTTTTCAATATGCTCTATAATTTCTTTTTTGTCATTTGAAATTCTGTTCTGATTAAGCTTGGCGGAAACCGCCCCTATAACTAAATCACATAATTGTATAGCGGAACAAATTTTTGAATCGCATTGCGAAAGATGATTGAGTAAATGACCGCAATTCCCCTTGATAAATGAAAATTGCAAAAAACCTTTCAAATTTAGACTTTGTTCATTTATCCAATTTTCTTTGTCTAAAAGTATATCAAAACTTGTTTTTTGCGTTTTTCTTCCGATATGGTTAGAAATAAGCATATAGTAGAAGGTTGAAATCATTTCACCTTTGTTTTTAAAATACCCCTTTGGAACACGAATTTTTTTATCACGTAAAATTATTTTTATTTCAGGACTAAAATCTGCGAGGCTGATATTTAGAAATAATTTGTACTCTTTTAATTTTTGTGGAGTAATTTTTTCCCATTTTATTTCTCCCCATAATTTGTTTTTTAATCTAAATAAACAAACAGCCTCCTCATATTTAGGAAGCTGTTCTTTTGATATCCAAACTGTCCCTAACGTTAAATATCTATCTTTTTGTAAATATCCACTTGAGTCGCAGCCAATAAACATAAAGAAAATTTATTCGTTTAAAAAGCGGCTGCAAATTGGTCATTCAATTTTTCCAGTCGTTTTTCGTACTCGCTTTTGCTGGAATCCTTTCTCGCCAATCTATGCGCTTCAACATTCCTTTCTTCTAACTTAACAATTTCTCGCACAAGCTCAGCGTCTTTTTGAGGCATTTTTATCGTGATATTTTTTGGGGTTATTCTTTTCATATTTTTATTATAGCATGTTATATTGAGTCAAAATTGGGCTCTGTGGATAATTTACTAAAATAGCAAGATTATAATAATTTTGTCAAATAATCTTGCGCCGTTTTTATTTTTACTGTATTGTAAAATCAGATAGATAAATTTACTATGAATATTTTATTCCCAAAGCCAGATTCAGGATTTGGGGCGAAATGCATTTTACGGAGCACAATTTTAGCTTGTGCTTTTTTAATTTTGTTTGGATTATTTTTTATAAAAATTGAAGAAATAAAGGCTTATGGAGAATGCTCTCAATATGGAATAATGGCCATGTATGACATATTGACGAATAGCTGTAAATGCATGAGTGGATATGTTTTTGGTAAGGATTTGTTTGGACAAACAACGTGTGTCTCTGGCGATATTGCTTGTCATGATAAATACGGCATTTATTCGCGATATAACTCATTAAATAGTTCCTGTGAGTGTTCATATGGCTATATGTTTGATGAAGATTTTATGGGCAGGATGAAATGCGTTTCTGGAGATTCGGTCTGTGTGGATGAATACGGCTTTGGGGCAGAATACGATAATCTGTCCGGCAAGTGCAAATGCCGTTATGGCTATATCTTTGGAAAAGATATTTCAGGAAATACAAAATGTATAAGCAACAACAAATATTGTGAGGATAAATATGGCTATAATTCTACATATAACTCTTTGAGTGGTAGCTGTGAATGTCTCTCCGGCTACGCCTTAGATAAAGATTCTCTCGGAAGGATACAATGTGTATCGCAGGATTCAATTTGTCAATCAACATATGGATTAAATTCTAAATATAATAGCTTAACGGATAAATGCGAATGTAAAAGTGGTTATGAGATGACACTGAAAAATTCTAGTGGCTTAGAGTGTGTATTATGCTTTTCAAAATATGGCCTTCATTCTTCTTATAATTATCTAAGTAAAAAATGTGAGTGCGATAGCGGTTATACACTCAATGATGATAATCAGTGTGTAAAAAAACAAAATAATGTCTATTTTATTTTAGAAGAAATTGATACCGATAATAAAAAGGCTATTATTAAAAGCGAATATGATTTCCGTTATTATTTAATCTCTTATGGGGTTGGGTGTTATGCGTCCTCTATTAGAAGATATTTAAACAATAGAATCGTAGTTAATTTGGGGACTGATTTTAATGTTGATATGTGGGATAAAATTGTTTTACAAAACGACAATGAATTTTGCGATATTACACGAGTTGAAAGAGCGTATTCGGATACTACTCTAAAGCCAAAAGAAAACACTAATATATATCAAAATTTTATACCTCCAACATCACCGCCTGCCAAAACAGAAAGCCAAAATAATCCAGTGTCAACACCAATCACACAAATAGTTAATCAACAATCATCGCCATCACCAAAACCACTTAATCTTAAACCAGTGGACAAAGAAAATAAGCCAATTATTGCAATCTCATCTGTTGCAGAATTAATTCAAGCATCAGGCACTTCTGAGGTTACCCTGAATAAAGCTGCTGACGCAAAAGAGCAAAAAACCGAACCAATCGTTAAAAAACAAAAGCTTTCTTTATTCGCTTCGGTATCTAATTTTTTTACTAAAATATCTAAATGGGTTATTGGAATTTTTAAAAAATAAACTAAATTCATGAAAGAAAAAATTAAAATAATCTTAATAATTTTGGTAGCTATTTCCTTTGTCATGTTTTGCCTTGCTTATACTTTTAGACTTGTGATTGATTATGGCTGTTCTTCTCCTAATCTTTTTTCTCAAGACAAAGAAGGGACGGCAATAGAACAATTAGCTTCAGTTTCTTTTCTTGGCATACGATGCATATTATGGAATAGAATGTTCCAATTTCAGGAAAATTTTTAATGGGCAAATGATATGAAAAACTTTTTAAAAGATAATTGGTTTAAGATAGTCGCGATTTTATTTTTGCTCGGTACATTGGCAGATAATCCCTATAGCTATTATCAATTTTTACGCTGGGTTATTTTAATAGTTGCGGGTTACTCTGCCTATAAAGCTTACAGCATTAAAGCAAACAGTTGGGCGTGGATTTTTGGTATTGTCGCTGTTCTATTTAACCCCATAATCCCTTTTTATTTTTCAAGGAGCACTTGGCAGGTTATTGATATTGCTGTCGCCATTATATTTTTTGTATCATTATTCAAAACCAAAAAACTTGAGAAGAGTAATTAAATTTGTTTTATTGCTTTCTTTGGCCAGCTCAGCCGCCTTGCTGGTGATTACTTATGCAGAAAGCGGTTGCTGCTCGTGGCACGGTGGAGTTTCGTATTGTGATACAAGTGTTGGCAGATATGTTTGTAATGACGGTACTTATAGTCCCAGTTGTGGCTGCGCTCGCATAACACCCAAACCTATTTATATCCCTACTCCTACGCCTACCCCTAAGCCGTCTATATCTCAAACAAATTTAATTAAGGGGGAAGTAAATAATGCAAAAACAGAATATTATAAAAATCCTCACTGGTTTAGAGAAAAACTCATTGAAAAATTAGCGGGGTCATTAAAGGCGAGTATTTCTTCGGTAGCATTTTATGTTTATACCATGCTGCCAGATATAAAATAATAATAGGAGGAAGAAAGGAAATATGAATATGAAAAAAATTACAATATGTTCTTTTTCGCTTGCTCTTTTAATTGGGCTTGTTTCACACTCTGTCTTTGCGGTTAGTCAAAAAAATCAGCCGCAAATAAAATTTAATAAATTTCAGATTACCAGCGATGGGCATCAGGAAAACGCGCCGGCGATTTATAAAAACTGGGTGGTTTATGACGACTGGGGAGGCGATGGCGTGGATATAAAGATATACAATTTAAAAACAAAAGAAGACAAGGTTTTAGTATCAAAAGCAGGAAATCAAATGAGCCCTGATATCTGGGGAAATATTGTTGTTTGGGAAAATTACAATGGCAGCGACGCGGATATTTACGGGAAAAACATTAAAACCCAAAAGGAATTTCCTGTTGCAGTAATTTCTGGAAGTAATCAGGTTTCGCCTGCTGTTTTTGATAATATTGTGGTTTGGTCGGATAATCGTAACGGAAATTACGATATTTACGGCTACAATCTCAAAACAAAAAAAGAGTTTCAAATTACCAATGATTCAGCCAATAACTATACGCCGAGAATTTGGAATAACAAGGTGGTTTGGTATAGCGGCGTTGGCGGTCTTTATAATATTGAAGGCTATGATTTAAAGAAAAAAGAGAAATTTAACATTTCCTCTTTAAATGACGGCCATCAGCAGACACCCGATATTTTTGCCAATCAAGTTGTTTGGACTGATTCAAGAGACGGCGCAGCAAAAATCTATTACAAAAATTTAGCAATGGGAGTGGAAAAAGTGCTTACCGATACGGGCGGAAAAAGCTATCCCAGAATATCTAATAAATACGTTGCTTGGGTTGATGATGAAGGCATCGGAACGCACAATATCTATGTTTACGATTTGAAAAAGAACAATTCAGTTCAAATTTCTAACGATGGCGTTCAACAAATATCGCCTACAATTCCAGATATTTGGCAAAACACTGTAGTCTGGATGAGCTGGCATACCGGAAATGGTGATATTTACGGGGCGAAGATAATCCGGTAATATATGACCCGAGAAGAATACAAGAAAAGATTTAATATACTAAATTACTTTTTTACTGAAGCATATTTAAGTTTCTACATTTGGAAGGGTTTGCAGGATAAAGCTTTTGAAAAAACTTTTTTAGAAAACCCAAGATTTTGGTCTGCTACACTTTTAGCGATAGAAAACACTTGGCTTTCGGGTCTTGCCAAGATATACGAAGATTCAGAATACAGTAAAAAAGCAAAAGTAATTTCCGTATATGCCCTTTTGCCATATCAAACCGATAGCGTAAGGGCAGCAAAAGTCCAAAACATCTTAGAGCTTAATTCCAATGTTATTAAGAACATTATAATATTGCGTCAACATCAACTGGCTCATAACAATGCTCAACATTTGATGAACCCAAAAGCGATATTAAAGAGATTTCCGATTGTATATGCTGACGTGGAAAAGCTTTTATTATCATCAGGTGAGATACTATCTAACTTAAATCCAGATAAAGGATATGGGTATGAATATAAGATGTGGGCTGACGACTGTGAACACGATGGTAAGGATGTTATAAAAAAACTGCAGTATTATTCAAAACTTCGCCGCGAACATTACGATAAGCTTAAGCGCGGGGAAATAGATGATTGGCAGTTTCCACCGACGCAAAGCTTGGCTAACTGATTTTAACAGTTTCTAATGACGAGGTTGGAATATAGAACAGGTTTTTCTTATCCTGCCAATAGGTTCTAACGTCGTCCACTACCCCGCACATCGGCGAAACTTATCCACAACCCTGTCCATAGACAGGGTTTTTGTTTGGGGCGATAATATAAGCAATGGATGAGCTATCCAGTATAAAGCTAATTTGACCCGTGAGCTCTAAAAGATAGAGAAGCGGGTTTTTGTTTAAAATAAAAAATTAAGGGCGTCCGCCTTCGTCCCGCCCGCGGGACTACGGCGGGACACTAAATTTTCTAACAAAATTAAAAATTTTAAGAAAATTTGTGAAAGGGGGTGAAATAAATGTTTATACAATCTTGGACAGAAGTGACAGTTAGCGCTTTTCAGTCGCTCTGGGAAAGCTTCATCGGCTTTTTGCCAAATTTACTGGGCGCCTTAATCGTATTTTTTATCGGCTGGGCGATTGCCGTCGGTTTGCAGAAGCTAATTACGCAGATTTTGCGCGCTTTGCGGCTTGATCCGATTTTAGAGAAGATTGGAACCGCTAGATTTTTTGAGAAAGCCGGAATTAAAATGGATTTTTCCGGCTGGGTCGGCATTTTCGTGAAGTGGTTTTTAGTATTCGTCTTTTTGCTGGCGGCGGCCGATATTCTGCAACTGCGCGATGTTTCAATTTTCTTGCGCAGCGTTTTAGGCTATATTCCCAATGTGATTGTAGCGGTAGTTGTTTTAGTGGTGGCAGTTTGGCTGGCGAACGTTTTGAGAAAAATCGTTCAGGCCGGCATTTCCGCTTCCAATATAAGGGCTGCGGCTTTTGCGGGGACGCTAACTTATTGGTCTCTTATAATTTTTGGATTATTCGCCGCCCTGATACAGCTGGGTATAGCTCCGATGCTGCTGCAGACGGTAATTACCGGCGTAATCGCCATGCTGGCCATAGCCGGCGGCTTGGCATTTGGTTTGGGAGGTAAAGAGCAGGCAACAGGTTTCTTAAATAAGTTGCGAAAAGACATTTCCGAATAGGCGATGTTTGCTTTTTGATATCAGAATACAAACAAAAAATCCCCGTCACTTGGCAGGGATTTTTTGTTTTTTCGTGCAATTCTCTCATACTTCGAAGTATGAGAGAATTGCACGGGAAAGAAGGCTATTTTAATATTTGGCCGATTATTTCTTTATGGCCGCGCAAGAAATCTTGAGCGCTCATTGGCTTACCGCCTTCTTCTTGCAGTTTTTTGATGATGAGCGCGCCTTCGCCGGCTTGAATTGATAGTTCGTTGCTATCGGTCAAAAAAATCTCACCAATATTTTTATCGGCATTTTTTTCTAATATGTCGGCTTCAATAATTTTTATTGTTTTTGCTATTGGCGATTTGCTATTTGCTATTTGCGAATACGCGCCCGGCCAAGGTGTGAAAGCGCGGATTTGCCGTTCAATTTTGGCCGCTGATTTTACCCAATTTATCAGGCCGTCTTGTTTTTTTATAATTTTGGTGTAGCTGGCTTGTGATTCGTCTTGGGGTTGTGATATAATTTTTCCAGCAATCCAATCTGGTAGGGTTTCAAGTAATAATTCCGCGCCCAGTTTTGATAATTTTGTTGATAATTCCGGCGTCGTGTATTTACTATTAGCTATTGGCAATTTGCGATAAGCTATTACTGGTCCGGTGTCTATACCTTTGTCCATTTTGAAAATCGTGACGCCGGTTTCGTCGTCTCCGTTTAAAATTGCGGCCTGAATGGGCGAGGTACCGCGGTATTTGGGCAGAAGCGAAGGGTGGATGTTGAGACAGCCATATTTTGGCATCTCTAAAACTTCTCTTGGTAAAATAATCCTATAGGCAGCGCAAACGATTAAATGGCAGCCGGTAGTTTTTAGTTGTTGGGCTAATTCGCGCGAATTAGCCGGTTGCCAAACCGGGATATTGTATTTTTGGGCGATTATCTTAACCGGCGGGGGAGTCAGAATTTGCTTGCGGCCGACTGGCTTATCGGGCGCGCAAAAAACCGCAATGGGTCTATAGGGACCTTGCGCCAATTCCCCTAAAATCGGCACGGCAAATTCGGGTGTCCCTAAAAAGGTGATTTTTAACCCCTTACCATTGACATTGTTATTCTGTTGGTTTATAATAGTAGATATGTGATTTTAGATGGTTCTTTGTCAAATTATATTCAAGTGAGCTAATTATAGCGCGCATCGGCGGGCTAAACAATAAAATTAATGGGAGGGTGTAATGGGTATAATAGAATTAAAGCTAAGGACAGTTTGTATTTTTTGTGGGATTGCTATTGTCTGCGGGGTGATTTTGTTCGTAATCGCTGGAAATCCATATTGGCCCGAGAGGAATTTAGCCTTGTCGTTGGGACTTGCTTGGATCGTGGCTGGGGGATTGTTACTGATTTTATTATTTAAATGGTTTTATCTTGATCAAAAAATGAAAAGGAGGAAAAATGGATAGGGCAAAAGAAGACAGAATTATGGGAATTATTGCGTTGTTTATTTTTTTAAGCATTAGCTCGGCGGGGGTCTACTTATTGCAGTTTTCGTGGAAGAGCATCCCCGGCTGGTTAATGAGCATAGCCGGATTGGTTTTGTTTTTTGAAGCCAACCGGTTTACGGACCGGGCTTACCTTCGTCATCCTGAAAAGCGGGTATCTCTTATGTGGCTATTTGTCATTTTCGGAGTTGTAATGGCTTTGTTTGCCACTGGCTTAGATGCGGAATTTAGACTGTCTCCAATCCGGATGGCAATAGCGGTTTTCGGTATCGGTTGGGTTTTTTCCGGCGCATATTTAGCGAATCCGCGCCGGATGTTCTTTTGAGGCTTGAACCCTTGGCAGGCTAGTATTAACTGCCAAGGGTTTTTTCTTTTTTAAAGCAAATTGCTCGGGTCAACGTCAATTTCCCAATTTGAGGGAACATATTGGAGCAAAGAATTTCTGCTTCGCAGAAATTCTTTGCTCATTTTTTTTCTCAAACAAGTTGAGAGATCCCTCGCGGAGTTTATCCCGCATCCGAAACCGAAGGTTTCTGGTGCGGGGCTCGGAATGACATCTTGAGAAAGTTTGAATTTAATGATGATGTTCCAGACAAATTTGCCTTTTTCTTTCGGAACGAAAGCCGGCAGAGCATCACTAATTTGAATATTTTTGTCTTTGTTGGTTTGTTTCAATTTCGCCGCTAAAATTTTTGTTTCCTGTCCGGCTTTTTTGGGTTCTTTGTGGCGGAAAGTTAATTTGACGATTTGTGAAAAAGGAGGGTAGCCGAGTGTCTGACGCGTCTCAATTTCTTCCTGATAAAAAGATTGCCAGTCGCTTTGCGCGGCGTATTTGATGACCGAGCTTTCCGGATTGTAAGTTTGGATAATAAATTGGCCGTTGGGCCGCAATAGATTTTTTAAAAGTGTTATTGTTTGGAAAGTCCGTTCGCCCGAGCGAAAATCGGGCAAATGCAAAAGCGCGTCGGCGGATATTATAGCTGCCAGAGCGGGCGCGGCAGAGGAGATTTCAGCGGTCCAGGAAAAAATTATCTGAGTGGCAATTAAAATGTCAGTTTCTTTTTTGGCAAAAGTTTCTATAATTTTTTGCTGGTCTTTGGCGTTGGGCGCAGTATCGATGTCTAAGCGAGAAATTAGCGCGTCAGAAAATAATTTTTTAGCTTCCAGTTCAACTTTTTGCGTGCCGACGCCCACGGCTTTAATGCGGTGGCTTTGGCATTGCGGACAAAGTCCCGGCGGATTTTCTTTATAGTTGCAGCGGTGGCAGAACATAGCCGGTTTTTGGCTGATTAGGTGATAGGCGAGCGGCGCGTCGCAGTTTTGGCATTTGGCCACATAGCCGCAATCGCGGCACAGCACAAAATTAGCCGCGCCGCGGCGATTTATAAATAAAATAATTTGTTTTTTTTGCGCCAGCGTCTCGCTGATTGATTTTTGCAGGGCGCGGCTGAAAATAGAAAAGTTGCCGTCTTTGATTTCGGCGCGCATATCGACCAGTAGAGTGTCATTACGAGGAGCCCCGCCCTTCGCGAAGGGCGGGAGCGACGAAGTAATCCCGTGCCAAGCAGATAAAGTACGAGATTGCTTCGTCCCGCCGCTCGCGAGCGGCGGGACTCGCAATGACATAAGGTAAGATGACTCTGTTGAAGGTGCAGCGCTTTTTATAGACAATTTCGCTCTAAAAATTTCTGTCAATTTTTGCGCAACTTCGTGCGCGCGGTAGTGCGGAAACATGTCCCAGGAGCGATGAGCCGGATTAGTTTCATCT